>CATLJA010000047.1 GCA_949959305.1 uncultured Oscillibacter sp. | reverse complement strand
AGCACTCTTGGCGAATGTTTTTTACCGTTTTTTTATCAAATCTATTTTCAAGAATAGCAGATAGCTTTTCTACCCACTCGGCTCGAATGTCTGGTGTTGAATTTATAGATAATGGAATTTCCTTTATTATGCTTTCTGCAACTTCCCTTGATACATTCTTTTCCAAACTATGTTTCAACCTCATTAACTCATCTATTTCTAATGTCGGAGAAACTTGCTCTGGCATAGAAAAATTTTTCATATTCTTTCTCCTTAAATCCCGATTTGTCGAATTGATTATAGCGCATAGTTTCTGTTATATCAATGTGTTCTTGTAGAAGCTGCCGAAGTTATATCCCAGCAACACTTTCCTTAAAAGGGACTTAAAGTTCCGGGACTTGACAGGGGAGCCGCCCCTGGGCTATAATGAAGCCAGCGCCGCGGCAGGCGGCGGTCCTCAGTTCATGAGCACAGCGGAGGCGCTGCCTTGAAAACCGCCACTTTGCCGAGTGGCGGTTTCTGTGTTTCGCGGCAGAACAGTCCCGGCTGTGAGTACGGGTTCCAAGCAAGGATTACAAAAGAAAGGAGGCGCTCCCATGCCCAGCGTCCTTGTCCACGCTCCCGACGATCCCGTCACCCTTTCTCCCCAGGCGGTGAAGCGCCTCCTGGACCGGGGAGACGGGGACGCGGCCCTTCTGTACCTGGCCCTGCTCCGCCGCCGGGGCGACGCGCCTCCCCGCTCTCTCGCCGGGGAGCTCCGCTGGGAGCGGGGACGCATTGAGGCGGCGGAGGCCGCCCTGCGGGAGCTGGGGCTCATCGCCCCCCAGAGCCCCCCGGCGGAGCCCGCCGACGAGCCCCCCTCCTACCGCCAGGACGAGGTGGCCGGGAAGCTGGAGGAGAGCGGGGACTTCCGCCGCCTCACCGCCGAGGTGGAGCGGAAGCTGGGCAGGCGCCTCACCACGGCGGACCTCTCCGCCCTGCTGGGGCTGTACGATTACCTGGGGCTCCCCTCCGACGTGATTTACCTCCTGGTGTGCCACTGTGCGGAGCGGACCGCCGCCCGCTTCGGCCCGGGGCGGAAGCCCACCCTCCGGCAAATCGAACGGGAGGGCTACGCCTGGGCCCGGCGGGGCGTGGACACCCAGGCCGCCGCCGCCGAATACCTCCGGGACTACGCCCGGCGGCAGGAGGCCGTCCCGGCCTATATGCGGGCCCTCCGCCTGGGGGACAGGCCCCCGGTGCGGGAGGAGGAGAAATACCTCCTCCAGTGGCTGGAGTGGGGCTTTCCCCCGGAGGCCGCCGCTCTGGCCTATGAAAAGACCGTCCTCAAGTGCGGGGAGTTCAAGTGGAGCTACTGCAACGGCATTCTCCGCCGCTGGCACGAGGCGGGGCTCCACACCCTGGACGAGATTGAGGCGGGGGACAGGAGGCCCGCCCCGGCGGCGGGCCAAAGCGCCCCCGGCGCGCCCAGAGAGGGCAACGCCTGGATGCGCAAGTACATCCAACAGCGGAGAAAGGACGGGTGAGCCATGGCCTATGACGGGAAAATTGTCCGCCGGGCCCTCCAGCGCTTTGAGGAGGACAAGCGGGAGCGGGAGAACCGGGTCCGGAACCGCCGGGAGGCCGTTTTCAGCCGCCAGCCCCGCCTGCGGGAGATTGACGGCGAGCTCCGGGCCACTGTGAGCCGCATCCTCTCCGCCGCCCTGCGGAGAGGGGCGGACCCCCGGGCGGCGGTGGAGGCCCTGAAAAAGCAGAACCTGGGCCTTCAGGAGGAGCGGAGGCTGCTGCTGGAGGGCATGGGCCTTCCGGCAGACTGCCTGGAGGAAAAGCCCGCCTGCCCCCTCTGCGGCGACACGGGCTGGCGGGAGGGGCGGATGTGCCGGTGCCTGAGGGACTACTGCGCCCGGGAACAGCAGAAGGAGCTCTCCCGGATGCTGGATTTGGGGAACCAGAGCTTTGAGACCTTCTCCCTGGAGTGGTACGGCCAGGCGGAGGACCCGGCCCTGGGGGTTTCTCCCCGGGAGAATATGGACTGGATTTACCGGACCTGCAAGCGCTACGCCGCCGCCTTCCGGCCGGGGAGCGGAAACCTCCTCCTCACCGGGGACCCGGGGCTGGGGAAGACCTTCCTCTCCGCCGCCATTGCCCGGGAGGTCAGCGCCGGGGGCTTCTCCGTGGTCTACGACACCGCCGCCCATATTTTCGAGCGCTTCGAGGCCCGGAAGTTCGGCCGGGAGGCGGGGGAGGCCGTGGAAGCCGACGTGGAGCGGGTGTCGGACTGCGATTTGCTGATTCTGGACGATTTGGGGACGGAGCTGACGACCCCCTTTGTCCAAAGCGCCCTGTACGGCGTCGTCAACGGCCGCATCACAGACCGGCGGGCCACCATCCTCAGCACCAATTTGAAGCTGGACGAGCTGGCCCGGCGCTACACGCCTCAGATTGCCTCCCGGATTGAGGGGGAGTACCAGGTCCTTCCCTTCTTCGGGGAGGATATCCGGCGGCTGAAAAGGGAGCGGGGCTAGCGGGCCCGCTCCCTTCCCCACGCCAGCAGGGCCGCCCCCGTCAGCGCCCAGCCGAAGACGCAGGAGGCCCAGAACCGCGCGCCTCCCAGGTTCCACAGCGCCGCCCCCAGCACCGTGGCCGACAGCACCCGGGGAAAGCTCCCCAGCAGTCCCCCGGCGAAGTAGGCCCGCCAGGGCGTTCCCGCCGCCCCCAGCCAGAGGCTCACCAGCTCCGTGGGCAGGACTCCCGCAAGGCGCAGGAGGAACACCTCCCGCCCCCCCGCCGGGCCCGCCCTCAGCGCTTCCAGGCGGGGGTGCCGGGCGGCCAGGTCCGAAAGCGCCTCCCGCCGCCGCCGCCCGGCCAGGTAGGGCCCCGCCTGGGCCGCCGCCGTGCCGCAGAGGTTGGTTCCCAGGGCCAGGGGAAAGGGCAGCAGCAGCCCCGCCGCCGCGGCCAGGGTCGTGAAGGGCAGCGCCGCCGTGAGGCCCTTGAGGGCGTACAGCGCCAGCAGGGCCAGGGCCGCCAGCCAGGACTGGCCCGGCGTCCAGGCGGCGACCCCTTCCGCCGTCAGGGCGGAGCGGCAGGACCAGGCCGCAAGGCCCAGCAGAGCCCACAGCAGAAGGGGCGCCAGGTGCTTTTTCAAGGAAACCCTCCTTCCTATCCTTGCCGAAACAGGCTTTGAAGCCTGTGTTCACAGCCGGTGTTCAGCGGTTGTGAATGCAGGTTCTTAGTATGCCCCAAAAAAGCGGGCCGCGCTGGGGCGGCTCCCGTAAGGAAGCCGCCCGGAGGCGGAGCCCGCAGGTGAAAACGGTTGGAGCAGGACGGCGCAGTCTGCTCTAATTTTGCGGATAAGCTCTTAATCTTTCTTCCGCGTCAGGAAAATTCCAATGACTGCGCCAATCAGGATAACCGGGGCAGCTCTGACAAACAGCCATTCAAATGAATGAAGCGCTGTACCGAGAACGGCGGTTTCAGGATCGCTGTAATCCCAGCCCAGGTAAGGACTGTTTATTGCGGCTAGAGCCGCGTAAATGATTGCTGTAACCGCGCACAATGAGATAAGCAGCCAATGAAAAATTTTTCTTCCCATGGTTTTCCGCCGCGCCAGCTGCAAGTTTATCACCTCCAGTTTTTCAGAAATTGCCTTTAAGCTGTCAGCCTCCGTTTCAGCAACTGTTTCTCCAAGCAATGTGCTTACGGGCGTATCAAGCGCTTCCGATATGGAAATCAACATATCAGAATCGGGAACCGACAAGCCCTGCTCCCATTTTGAAATTGTTTGCCGCACCACGTTCAGCTTGACGGCAAGCTCTTGCTGTGAAAGTCCTTTTGATTTTCTGACTGCTTTTATGTTTTCGTGAAGCATTCGGGATAACCTCCTTTCTTAGAGCAGTTCTCATTATTTTCGGGGACTGCTCTAGTCGTTGCCGCAATTATACGGAGGATTGCCCGTTGCCTGCAAGCAACGCATTTTAACATTCGCGCAAAACGGCGGTTTTTCTTCCGTTGCTTTTCCTGACTGCCGATTTCACCCCGTGCCGCGGAGGCGGGGACTGCCGCCAGCCGCATTCGGCTGGCTGTAAAATTCGAGAGGGAGGCAGCGTAAGGACGCTGCCTCCCTCTCGGGAAGGGGCCGCTTTTTCAATCACTCATCCGCCGGGGGAATCACCACCACGGAAGGGGGCTCCGCCGGTTCCACGGGCTCCGCCGGGACCTCCGGCTCCGCGGGAATTTCCGCCGGTCCGGCGGAGGGAACGCTGGGCCCGGTTTCTGCGGGAGCGGAGGGCTGCTGTTCCACCGGGAGGCCGGGAACGGTCCCTCCCGCGTCCGGAACCTCCTCCTCGGGCGGACCCACCAGCACCAGGCGGTTCCGGTGCTTGTAATCGCTGATGGCCTCCACCCCGCTGGAAATCAGGGCCCCGCTGCCGTCAAAGACGTTCCGGTAGGTCCTCACCCGGTAGCCGGTGTAGGGAGTCACCTTCACCTGCCGCTGGCCCGGGGCCAGGGTGGGATCCAGCTGCTCCACCTCCTCGAAGGGGGTGGTGGACAGGGTTTCGTAAGTCATTTTCACCGTCAAATCGTCGGTCTTGGTGCCCCAGAGCTGGACGGTGAGGTCGCCCTTATCGTATTTCGCGGTGATTTTCAGGGGATACTTGGTGTTGTTGGTGAACTTGTAGTCCGGCCCGCCCCAGGAGACCGTCGCGTCCATGCCCCGGGTGATGTAGGAAGGGATGTAACGGTGGGCGTAGCGCTCGGTAATCTCCATATTGGCAAGAAGGCAGGCGTAATACAGCGTGGAGGAGGGCTGGCACACGCCGCCGCCGATCTGGTCCACGGTTTCCCCCTGAATGTAGGCGGGGGCGGGCTTGTAGCCCTTGGCCGCCGTCCGCTGGCCCACGGTTTCGTTGTAGGAGAACAGGTCCCCGCTGTTAAGCACCGTCCCGTCAAAGGCGGCGGAGGACAGCTTCACGTTGTTGACCCGGGCGGCGCTGCCCCCCACGCGGGTGGTGCACTCCCCCAAAAGGTCCCGGAACAGCACGGCCCGCAGCTCCTCCGCCGTAATCTCCGGCTCCTGGATGTCCGCCGGGACGGAGATTGTCTCCCCGGGCAGGGCGGCGCTCAGGGCCCGCTGGGCCGACGCGGCGTCAAAGGAGGCTCCCCACTTCTCCGGCAGGATCTCCCCGGTGGCCAGGTCATACCGGGCGTTTTCCATCTCGCCGGACACGGCCTCGTGAACCTCCTGGATGGACAGGGGCGCGGCGGGGCGGGTGGTGGCGTCCACCTGCGCCTCGGCCTGTCCGGCGGCGGCGGCGTTCTCCACCGCCAGGGCCAGGCCCTCCTCCCCCACGGAGCGGCCGTTGGCCTCCTTGGTCAGGAGGATCTCATGGTCCAGCACCTCAAAGCGGCCGTCCTGGGGCTCCAGGGCCAGCTCCTCCGCAAGGCGGGCCACTCCCGCCCGGAAGGCCTCCTCGTCCCGGTCGCGGGCCGTCAGGCCGTCCTCCCCGCTGTCGGTGAGGACGGACAGCACCCGGGCCCCCCGGGTGAAAAAGGGGGCGGCGGCCTGCTCGTCAAAGCGGCGCTGGGCGATGCCGGGGCACTGCTCCGCCGTATAGCCCAGCTCTCCCAAGGTGACGGAGGCCCCTTCGGCCGACGGAAGCCAGCCCTCCGCCTCCGCCGTCTGGACAGTGGAGACGGAAATCGTCCGGCCGGGCAGGGCCCCGGCCAGGACCTGGCCGGCCTGCTCCACCGTAAGGCCCCCCACGTTTACGCCGCCAATGGTCTCCCCGGGGTAAAAGACCGTCCGGGAGCCCGCCCAGGCGCACAGCCCGGCGTAGGCCCCCGCCATGATGGCGGCGGTCAGCGCCAGCGCGATGAACACCGGCGCGGCGGCGCCCTTCTTTGCCCGCGCGGCGGCGCTGACTTCATTTGTCATCTGTCCCATGAAGCCCTCCTTTTCGGCCCCGCGTAAAAGGGGCCGTTTCTCTCTCAGGGTATTCTAACACAGATTTCGGGAAAAAGTGATTACAATACAGTAACAAGAACGCGCGGTTACGGGGCGGGCCGTCCGGCCCCCGGCCTCCGGGGGATGCGGATGGTCATGACGATTTCCTCCTCCGTGTCCTCCCGGAGGCACCGGGCCTCCACCCCCGCCTCCCGGACGATGCGGAGGCCGCGGTCCACGCTGTTCAAAAACAGCCGCACGTCTTTCAGGATGTACGTCCGCCGCCCCGCCGGGGACTCGGACTGGAGCTCCCGGAGCCGCCGCTCCACATACTGCTCCGTCTGGGCCACGTTCCAGCCCCTCTCCGCCGCCCGGCGGGCCGCCGCCAGACGCTCCTCCTGGTCCTCCAGGCGGAGGAGGGCGCGGGCGTGGCGCTCCGTCAGCCCCTTCTCCAGCAGGAAGGCCTGGCAGGCCGGGGACAGCCGGAGAAGCCGGAGCTTGTTGGCAACGGCCGGGGCGGACCGCCCCAGCTGGGCCGCCGCCTCCTCCTGGGTGGCGCCGCTGCGGCGGAGATAGTCCGCAATGGCGGCGGCCTCCTCAAAGTAGTGAAGGTCCTGGCGCTGCAGGTTCTCCACCAGCGCCAGCAGGGCGGATTCCCGCTCGTCCACCTCCGCCTCCACGCAGGGCACCGCCGCCAGTCCGGCGAGCCTCGCCGCCCGGAGCCGCCGTTCCCCCGCCACCAGCTCCCAGCCGTCGGGCCGCCGCCGGACCACCAGGGGCTGCACCACCCCGTGGCGGCGGATGGACGCCGCCAGCTCCCGCAGGGCCCCTTCGTCAAACAGCCGCCGGGGCTGGCGCGGGTTGGGACGGATGGACTCCACCTCCAGCCGCAGCACCCGCTTTTCCTCTCCCATGGGACCGCCTCCTTCCAATTTGTCCCATTCTACAGGAGGGGCCATGAAAAAACATGGGGAATCTGTCGGCGGCGGGAAATACGGCTTGCACCGGGGAGAAAAATCCGGTATAATATTCAAAAGGAGGTGCTGTTTATGGGTAGTGAAAAAGAGCGCAAGGACACACAAAAGGCTTTGCTGCATGACCTCCGCCTGATTTTCAGCACTGGGGAAAAGGAGGATTACACAAGGCAGGAAATCCTGGACTTGTTGGACAAAATCGCCCTGGCAAAGGACCAGGAGTGAGCAGTTGAAGGACCCGGCGGGCGCTGCCCGCCGGGTCCTCCTTCGTCTTCTTTTCATCCAAAATGGGGATGTTCATCCAACGCGGAAGGCTGCGCACCCGGCGGAGACTGGCACTCCGCCGCAGAAAGCGCTCAGGCCTTCTGGCTCTTTTTGGGATGGGCGATGGTCTGGATGCCCTCGATGGCCAGGATCACCGCCAGGACAATCAGCAGCACGCCCAGGATGGCCTGGACATAGGGACCCCAGTCGGCGCCGCCGGCGGAGATCGCATTGACCTGGTTCATGGTGTTGATGCCCAGGGAGAAGATGGTGACCACCAGCATGAAGCCCATGGGGATCAGGAACATCTTGTTGTTCTTGCCGATGTTGCCCAGCCAGGTGGCCACGGCCAGCAGGCCCAGGGCCGCCAGCAGCTGGTTGGCGGAGCCGAACAGCGCCCAGATCTTCTCATAGCCGTTCAGGCCCAGCAGCACGCCCAGCACCACGGTGATGGCGGTGGAAACATAGATGTTGGACAGGACCTTCTTATAGCCGGTGACGTTCTCCGGGGTCTCGCCCTTGCTGCCGTCCAGCCAGAACTCCTGGAACATGAAGCGGGCCAGACGGGTGGCGGTGTCCAGGGAGGTCAGGCAGAAGGCGGAGTAGGTCAGCACCAGCAGAGTGAACAGGATGTCATAGGTGCCGGGGATGGAATCGTCGATCATGTGGGCCAGGCCGCCGCCGAAGATGTTGGTGGCGCCGGTGAGGTCGTACACCTTGGCATAGGCCACGGCGCACAGGGTCAGGATGGCCAGGACGCACTCCAGCAGCATGCCGCCGTAGGCGATGGGCTTCGCGTCGGTTTCCTTATCCAGCTGCTTGGACGTTGTGCCCGACGAAACCAGGGAGTGGAAGCCGGAGATGGCGCCGCAGGCGATGGTGGTGAACAGCACGGGGAAAATGGGGCCGGCGGCGGGGCTGGCCTCAACCATGGGCATGGTGCTCATGTCCGGACGGGCCAGGACCACGGCGACCACCGCCACGGCCAGCATGGCGTACAGCAGGAAGGAGCTCAGGTAGTCGCGGGGCTGGAGCAGGATCCACACAGGGGTGACGGAGGCGATGGCGATGTAAATGCCGCAGATCCACATCCAGGTATCCTTGCTCAGATAGATGGGGTGGAAGTTCATGCCGATGGCGATGATCGCCACGATGGCCACGACGCCGATGACGCTGGCAATGCCCATGGGGGCGTTCCGGCGGTACACCAGGAAGCCGAAAACGATGGCGATGGCGATGAACAGCAGGGACACCATGGCCACACGGGCGTTGGCCTCGGAGGCGGCGAGGTCCACATTGTCCTCCACAAAGGTGGCGCCGAAGGTGCCGGCCACGATGGAGGCGAAGGCCGCCACCACCAGGATCAGGGTCAGGTAGGCGAAAATCAGGAACAGCATCTTGGCCCGCTTGCTCATGTTGGTGGAGATGATCTCGCCGATGGACTTGCCGTCGTGGCGGACGGAGGCGAACAGGGCGCCGAAGTCATGGACGCCGCCGAAAAAGATGCCGCCCACCAGAATCCACAGCGTGCAGGCCAGCCAGCCGAAGCCGGCGGCGTTGATGGGGCCGGTGATGGGGCCCGCGCCCGCGATGGACGAGAAGTGGTGGCCCATCAGGACAGGGGCCTTGGCGGGGACGTAGTCGATGCCGTCCTCCAGGGTGTGGGCCGGGGTGGGCTTGTCAAGCTCGCCCACGCCCCACTGCTTGCACAGCCAGCGGCCATAGAGGATATAGCCGGCGACCAGCACAGCGACGCTGATAATCAGAAGTACTAATCCGTTCATGAAAACACACTCCCTCTTTCATGATGTTTGGGTTCGGAGGCGGTCCGCCTCCAGGGTCATTGGGAGCCGAAATTGGCTTCCAGGGTCTTGCGGGCTCCCCTCCCGGCTGGATTGGAGAGGAACGTCCGGGTGGAACATTCCATCGCGGCTATGTGATACTCCATCCAGCCATGGAGTGCCAGCCTGTAGTTCTTGTGGAAGCGGGTTTTCTTCAAAACCTTCTTCGCCTCCGGGTCGATGGCCTCCGCCAGGACCACCAGGGTGACAAAGGAGCTCATGTGCTCCTTATGGGGCTTCACGGCGGCGAGGCCCGCCTTCAGGGTCCGCTCCGTCAGGGCCCGGGCGCCGTCCGCGTCCAGGCGGTCCGTCACGAAGAAATAGGTGTAATCGTGCTGCTCCGTGGCGTAAAACTGCTTATCCCGGCGGACCAGGTAGTGCTCATCCCGAAGGAAGTAATGGGCCATGGCGGGAAAGCCGCCGCCCTCCGTTTCCACGTCCCGGGTGAGGTCGTAGTTGTGGGAATAGGCGTTCAGCAGCTTTTCAAAGCACTCCTGGGGGGTTCTCTCCATACTGTCCTCCCGTCCTCCGTTTGTCCGTTCAGGCGCTTCGTTTCCTTCTGGAAACGAAGCCGAAGGGGGCGCCCCCTTCATGGGAGTCCTGAAAGAACCCCAGCTTGCGAACGCATTATACACCCTCCCTGCCGGTTTGTTAAGAGGGTTTGAAAAAATTTGTGTACAATTTGTGAATAGAGCCAAAGGAATTGTGGGTTTCGCCAAGGGAGGCCGGGAAAAGCCAAAAAGACAAACGGCAGAACAGACAAAAATCAAACGGATTTTTTGTCGGTTCTGCCGAATAAATTGGATAACTTGTCCCAAGGCGGAGAGACGGTCAGTCCTGGAGGGTGTTGATCAGGTGCTTCATGTGGATGCTCATGGCGCAGCGGGCCCCCTCCTCGTCCCGCTTCAGCAGGAAGTCCAGGATGGTCCGGTTGTCCCCCAGGGCGATGTCCTGCATCCGCTGGCGGCTGGGGGAGATTTGCAGAATCTCATCCACGGCGCTGTTGATGATGGGATAGAGCCGCCGCATATACTCGTTGTGGGACGCTTTGATGATGGCCCAGTGGAACTCCTGGTCCGCCAGGGGCCAGTTGCCCCCCTCGGCGGCGATGCGCTCCACCCGCTCGGCCTTTTTGCGGATTTGCTCCAGCTCCTCGTCGCCGGCCCGCTGGCAGGCCAGGGCCACGGTGGCGGGCTCAAAAATCAGCCGCATTTCAAAAAGGTCCTTGGCCCGGACCCGGGAGCGGACCCCCGCCAGGGCCGTCAAGTCCATACCCGGGGAGGGAAGGCCCTCGGCCACGAAGGTGCCCTTCCCCCGCCGGATGTCCAGCACCCCCTGGGCCACCAAAAAGGAGATGGCCTCCCGCAGGGTGGTGCGGCTGACCCCCATGGCGGCGCTGAGCTCGTTTTCGTTGGGCAGCTTGCTGCCGGGGGGATAGCGCCGCTCCTCCACAATCCACTCGTAAAGCCGGTCCGCCGTCTGCTCGGACAGCTTGGCGCGTTTGCCTTCCATAGACGTTCCTCCATCCTCCGGCGGAGCCGCCGGGCCTGTGTTCTCCGCGTCAGAATTTTACCGTAAAAGTACTATACAGCCTTTTGCCGGAAAAAACAAGAAGGCTCTTGACAGCCGGTGCGATTTAGTATAAAATGACATCATACAACGTATTATTTAGCTAGACATCTTGTGTACTATTGCCTGGAAGGAGGGGTTTTCTTGACCGCCGTGGAGCGTTTTCCCCACCGGCTGACCATCATCACCGGGCATTACGGCACGGGAAAGACGGAATTTTCCGTGAATCTGGCCCTGGCCCTGGCGGCGGAGGGGGCCGGGACCGCCCTGGCGGATTTGGACATTGTAAACCCCTATTTCCGAAGCCGGGAGCGCCGGGAGCTGCTGGAGAAGGCGGGGGTGCGGGTAATCGCCGCCTCCCAGGCCCTGTCCGAGGCGGACGTGCCCGCCCTTCCCGCGGAGCTTCACGCCCTGCTGGAGGACCGGACGGTCCGGGGGGTGCTGGACGTGGGCGGGGACCCCTCCGGGGCCCGGGTGCTGGCCCGCTACCGGACCAAAATTTTAAAGGAGGACTGCCAGCTCCTCTATCTTGTCAACGCCTGCCGGCCGGAGGTCCGCACGGCGGAGCGCTCCGTGGAATATCTCCGGGCCATTGAGGCTGTGACGGGCCTTGCCTGCACGGGGCTTGTGAACAACACCCACCTCTGCGCCGAGACCACGCCGGAGGTAATCCGGGAGGGCGCGGCCCTGGCGGAAGAGGCGTCCCGGCTCACCGGAATTCCCGTTGTCTGCCACGCGGCGGAGGCCCGGTTTCGGCGCCAGCTCAGGGATCTGTCCCTGTTTCCCATAGAGATCAGAATGAAGAAACCCTGGGAATAAGAGAGGAAAGGAGATTTTGCACCATGGCAATCCACCTCACCTTCCGCCAGGACCGCTGCAAGGGCTGCGGGCTGTGCGTGACGGCCTGCCCCAAGCACATCCTGGCCCTGGAGGGCGGCACCAACGTGAAGGGCTACCATCCCGCGTCCTGCACGGACGAGGCCGCCTGCATCGGCTGCGCCAGCTGCGCGAAGATGTGCCCCGATTCCATCATCACCATCGAAAAGGACTGAAAGGAGCCGCGTCCCATGAAACGAGAAATCTGGAAGGGCAGCGAGGCCATCGCTGAGGCCGCCATCCGGGCGGGCTGCCGCTGCTTCTTCGGCTATCCCATCACGCCCCAGAACGAGATTCCCGAGTACATGTCCCTCCACATGCCCCAGTCCGGCGGCGTATTCGTCCAGGCGGAGTCGGAGCTGGCCGCCGTGAACATGGTTTACGGCGCGGCGGCCTCCGGCGTGCGGGCCATGACCTCCTCCTCCTCCCCCGGCGTCAGCCTGAAGCAGGAGGGCATCAGCTATATGGCCGCCTGCCAGCTTCCCGCCGTGGTGGTGAACGTCATGCGGGGCGGCCCGGGCCTGGGGTCCATCCAGCCCGCCCAGGGGGACTATTTCCAGGCCACCCGGGGCGGCGGCAACGGCGATTACCGCACCGTTACCCTGGCCCCGGCCAACATCCAGGAGGCGGCGGACCTGACCCAGGAGGCCTTTGACATCGCCGACCAGTACCGCAATCCGGTAATCGTGCTGGCGGACGGCCTTATCGGCCAGATGATGGAGCCCATCGTCTGGAAGGAGCGCACGCCCCGGGAGCTGCCGGAGAAGACCTGGGCCGCCTGCGGCCGGGGAGACCGGGACCACAGCAATTTCATTACCTCCCTCCTCATCGACGCGCCCGCCTGCGAGGCCCACAACCTGGAGCTTGCCAAGAAGACGGCGGAGATGGAGAAGAACGAATGCCGCTGGGAGGAGATTCTGCTGGACGACGCGGAGCTGGTCATCGTGGCCTACGGCACCCCGTCCCGGGTGGCGCAGACGGCGGCGGAAAACCTGCGGAAGCAGGGGGTCCGGGCCGGGGTGTTCCGCCCCATTACCGTGTGGCCCTATCCCTACGCCCGGCTGCGGGAGATTGCCGCCCGGGAGGGCGTGAGGGTGTTCCTGGACGTGGAAATGAGCCTGGGCCAGATGCTGGACGACGTGAACCTGGCCGTGGCGGAGCGGAAGCCCGTGCGGTTCTACGGCCGCTGCGGCGGCGCGGTTCCCCATGTGTCCGAGGTGGAGCGGGCGGCCATGGAAGCCTGGAAGGAGGCCAAGTGAGATGACGACCATTTATCAAAAGACCAGGGGCCTTCAGGACACGGAGCTCCACTACTGCCCCGGCTGCGCCCACGGCGTCGTACATAAGCTCATCGGCGAGGTGCTGGAGGAGATGGACGCGCTGGGAACCGCCATCGGCGTCTGCCCGGTGGGCTGCGCCGTCTTCGCGGGGAACTATTTCTCCTTCGACACCATCGAGGCCGCCCACGGCCGGGCCCCGGCCGTGGCCACCGCCGTCAAGCGCACCCACCCGGGCCAGCCCGTCTTCACCTACCAGGGGGACGGGGACCTTGCCTCCATCGGCGCGGCGGAGATTGTCCACGCCGCCATGCGGGGGGAGAAGTTCACCACCGTTTTTATCAACAACGCCATCTACGGCATGACGGGCGGCCAGATGGCCCCCACCACGCTTATCGGCCAGAAGGCCACCACCGCCCCCCTGGGCCGCACCAGGGAGCAGGCGGGCATGCCCATAAGGGTTGCCGAGATGCTGTCCACCCTGGACGGCTGCGTCTACGCCGAGCGGGTCTGCGTCACCAGCATCCCCCACCTGAACAAGGCCAAGCGGGCCCTGAAAAAAGCCTTCCAGCGGCAGATGGCCGGGGACGGCTTCACCTTCGTGGAGGTGCTGGCGGCCTGCCCCACCAACTGGGGCATGGAGATTGACGAGGCCAACCAGTGGCTGATGGAGAACATGGCCGCGTACTACCCCCTGGGGGTTATCAAGGATACGGAGGCGGTGTGAGATGAAGAAGGAAGTCATTCTGTCCGGCTTTGGCGGCCAGGGCGTCATGTCCATCGGCAAGAATCTGGTGGAGGGCGCCGTGGCGGAGGACCTGGAGGCGTCCTGGGTTCCCTCCTACGGCCCGGAGATGCGGGGCGGCACCGCCAACTGCACCGTCATCATCAGCGACGAGCGCATCGGCGCGCCCCTGGTGGAGCGCCCCAGCGAGGTCATCGCCATGAACCGGGCGGCCCTGGCCAAGTTTGAAAGCCGCGTGGCCCCCGGCGGCACCGTATTCGTCAACAGCAGCATCATCCCCGACAAGGTGGGCCGGGAGGACGTGAAGGCGGTGTACGTCCCCTGCGACGAAATCGCGGCGGAGCTGGGAAACGCCAAGGTCGCCAACATGGTGATGCTGGGGGCCTATATCGCCGCCACAGGGGCCCTGCGGCAGGAGACCATCGAAACCATGATCGCCGAAATGTTCACCGGAAAGAAGGCGAAGCTGGTCCCGCTGAACCTGGAGGCCCTGCATAAGGGCATGGAGTGCGGAAAGCCCGCCTGATCAAAGGAGCGGACAGAAGGGGGAGAGGGGCCGGAGCCCCTCCCCCCCCCTTTTATCTCTTTATCTCTATCTCTTTGCCGCTTGACTTTGCTTTCCGGCAAGCATATAATCATTTAAAGCAAAAAACCGGGCCCCGCCCGGCAGGGGCCTGTCCCCAATACAGAAAACAGGAGAGTGTTCGCAATGCTGGATATCAAAATCACCAAAAGCGCCGCCCCCAAGGCCAAGCCCGCCGACGAGAATAAGCTGGGCTTCGGCAAAATCTTCTCGGACCACATGTTCCTGATGGATTATAGCGAGGGCCAGGGCTGGCACGACCCCCGCATCGTCCCCTACGCCCCCTTCCCCATGGACCCCGCCACCGTGGTCTTCCACTACGCCCAGGAGCTCTTTGAGGGCATGAAGGCCTACCGCACCGCGGACAACACCATCCAGCTCTTCCGCCCGGAGTGCAACGCCCAGCGGATGCAGGACTCCTCGGAGCGCATGTGCATCCCCCTGGTCCCTGTGGACGACTTCGTCCAGGCGGTGAAGGCCCTGGTGGAGGTTGAGAAGGACTGGGTGCCCCATATCGACGGCGCGTCGCTGTACATCCGCCCCTTCGTCTTCGCCACCGACGTGGGGCTGGGGGTCCACGCCAGCAAGAATTACACCTTCTGCGTCATCTGCTCCCCCTCCGGCGCGTACTACGCCGAGGGCATCGACCCGGTGCGCATCTACGTGGAGGACGAGTACATCCGCGCCGCCCCGGGCCTGACGGGCTTCACCAAGTGCGGCGGAAACTACGCCGCGTCCATCAAGGCCGGCGAGGAGGCGGAGCGGAAGGGCTTCGCCCAGGTGCTGTGGCTGGACGGCGTGGAGAAGAAGTACGTCGAGGAAGTGGGCAGCATGAACATCATGTTCAAGATTGGCGGGAAGGTTTACACCGCCGCCTGCGACGGCACGGTCCTCCCCGGCGTTACCCGCCGCAGCTGCATTGAGCTTTTGAAGGACTGGGGCATTGAGGTCGTCGAGGGCAGGCTGGCCATTGAGGACGTGATGAAGGCGGGCCATGAGGGCACGCTGGAGGAGGTCTTCGGCACCGGAACCGCCGCCGTGGTCTCCCCGGTGAAGGAGCTGGACTGGAAGGGGGACAAGGTCTTCATCAACGGCGGGAAGATCGGTCCCGTGACCCAGAAGCTCTACGACGTTATGACCGGCATGCAGTGGGGCAGGATTCCCGATACCAAGGGCTGGATTGTCCCGGTGTGCAAGGGCTGAAAAGCGGCAGGAAAAAGACGGAAAACGCGCCCCGGCGGAAGCTCCCGCCGGGGCGCGTTCCGTAAGCCGGGCCCGGAAAAAAGAAAAGTGGGGAGGCAAATCTGCCAATCTTCCAAGTTTTTATTGACACTCTTAAAAAGAGTATGATATACTGTCCCAAGCGCCGGTTGGGGCCGGCGCTTGGATTATGTCTGCCGCGCCGCCCGCCTTCCGCAGCCGGGCGGTGTTGGGAAAGCGCCGCCCCCGGTTCTCCGGCGGGGCGGACGGAATATCGACAGGAGGTGTCTCAGCATGGCAACGAAACGTACCTATCAGCCCAAGAAGCTCCACGGCCAGAAGGTCCACGGCTTCCGCAAGCGCATGGCTACCGCCAACGGCCGCAAGGTTCTGGCCCGCCGCCGCGCCAAGGGCCGCGCCCGCCTCTCTTATTGAGCGGCAGGAGACACTTGAACACGAGTCCTGACAGGGGCGGCTGGAATTGTTCGGATTCCTCCGTCCCTTGTACTGGTTCTTCGGCCTGGGGGGATGAGCGGTGAAGCCCGCGGTAACGCTGAAAAAGAATCATGAGTTCCGCCGCCTGTATCAGAAGGGCGCGTCGGCGGTGGCGGGGAGCATGGTGCTTTACTGCCGGAAAAACCGCCTGGGGCACAACCGCCTGGGCGTCACCGTCTCCGTGAAGCTGGGGGGCGCCGTGGTCCGCAACCGGGCCCGCCGCCGCCTGCGGGAGGTTTACCGCCTGAACAGCCCCCGCCTTTCCCAGGGCTGGGACCTCATCCTGGTGGCCCGGGGCCGGACGCTGGGCGCCTCGTGGAAGGAGCTGAACGACAGCTTCCTCCGCCTGAGCCGGAAGCTGGGCCTTTTGGGGGACAAGCCGTGAAGCGCCTTCTCATCTGGCTGGTGCGGTTCTACCAGCAGGCGGTCTCCCCCTTCCGCCCCCGGTGCTGCAACTACATCCCCACCTGCTCCCAGTACGCCGTGGAGGCCCTGGAAAAGTACGGGGCGGTGAAGGGAAGCTGGCTCGCGTTCAAGAGGATACTCAGATGCAACCCCTTTCACAAGGGGGGGTACGACCCCGTGCCCTAGGGAAAGGGGCGCGGGTCCCCCACTGAACAAAACGAGAGGAACAAATTATGTTTTCAACCATCGGATACTTTATCTGTATCCCCTTCGCCTGGCTGGTCCGGCTGTTTTACAACCTGACCGGCTCCTACGGCATGGCCATCATCCTCTTTACCCTGGTGGTCAAGCTCATCATGCTGCCCTTCCAGATGAAGTCCAAGAAAAGCATGATGCGCATGAGCCGCATGTCCGGCCGCCTCCAGGAAATCCAGAAGAAATACGCCAACAACCAGACCAAGCAGGCCGAGGAAATGCAGAAGCTCTACGCCGAGGAGGGAGTAAGCCCCATGTCCGGGTGCCTGTGGTCCTTCCTGCCCCTGCCCATCCTGCTGGCCCTGTACTCCATCATCCGCCAGCCCATCACCCACTTCATGATGCTGAGCCAGGACGTGGTCCAGCAGATGGTGGACGCGGTGACCCGGGCCGGGCTGGACCTTGGCGGCATCGTGCAGATGAAGGACGGCGCCGCCGTGGTCCGGGACGGCGTCACCCAGCTCCTGCCCTACGGCCAGATTAACCTGGTCAAGACCATCGCCTCCGAGATGCCGGAGCTGGGCAGCACGGTGGACGGCTGGATTAACATGAACTACACCTCCTTCGGGCTGGACATGGCGGCCAACCCCTGGAGCATGGTGACGGGCTTTACCTTCACCTGGGCCGCCATCGGCCTGATTCTCATTCCCATCCTGGCCGGCGGCAGCCAGTGGCTCATGACCAAGATCACCATGAAGCACCAGCCCCAGACCGACCCCTCCGCCGCCAGCGCCAACCGCATGATGATGTTCATGCCCCTGTTCTCCGTGTATATCGCCTTCACCATGCCCGCCGCCCTGGGCATCTACTGGATTGCCCAGAGCGCCTTCGCCGCCGTGCAGGAGTTCTTCATGGGCAAGTTCTTCAACAAGAAGCTGGAGGAGGAGGAGAACGCCCGGTATGAGGCCCGCCAGGCGGAGCGGAAGAAGAAAATGGAGGAGGCCAAGGTCCTCCAGGAGCAGCAGCGCCAGCAGGCCGCCCAGAAGCAGACCCTGAAGGAAAAGCAGAAGGCCGCCCGGGACGCCAAGGCCGC
>CATLJA010000046.1 GCA_949959305.1 uncultured Oscillibacter sp. | reverse complement strand
TTCGGTCCCAACGACAACATCACCCGTGAGCAGTTGGCCGTCATGCTCTGGCGGTACGCCGGAAGCCCCGCCGCTACGGATAAGGAGCTGCATTTCACCGATGCGGATCAGGCCAGCGGCTACGCGTTGGAGGCCCTGCGCTGGGCGGTAGAGAACGGCATCATCAGCGGCTACGGCAACGGACAGTTGGCACCCCAAGGCTTGGCAACTCGCGGACAGGTGGCGCAGATGCTTATGAATTTCTTGAAAAACAGATAAAACCTTATAAGAGCGGGACGGTTCTTGCCGTCCCGCTCTTTGTATAACAGATTGTGCGGAATTTGTCGATAAAATGCGTCTCACCGTGAGACGCATTTAACAAAAGCTGTCGTTTTTTATAACCTTTTAGGAAGTTTTGGATGTTCCTGCGGATAATGAGCAAAAAGCAATTTCCAGGGATATTAAGGAGTAGAGGGACAAATTAGGAGTTTTGCTTATGAAAAGATTTGAACGATTTAACGAGATAATATTTGAATCCTACTGTATGAAATCTGTCCTCAACGCCATCAAAAAGGAACGAAATCGGAAAGACGCGCGGGGAGAAGTGGAGCAGTCCCTGTCCACACTGACAGATGCGATATTGTACGCCTTGTCAACAGAGGATGATGAGATGATTCAGGCAGAGAAGCCGCATCAAATTTTTTGCGTTCATGGAGGAAACATCCCTATTTATGATCCAAAGCTGTCCTGTGCTTTGTCCCACCTGATGCCCGCAGACCGGGAAATCGTGTTGCTTTACTTTTTCAGAGAACTGACAGACGAAAAAATTGCGCCGCTGGTACATATGAGCCGCCCAACCGTCTCCCGCCGGCGAAAAGCCGCTACACGGCGGCTGCGTGAATTGATGGAGGACACATCATGAAATTAGTCCCTTTTGCCGTTATCCAAGAAGCCAAAAAATTTGACACCGAGGCTGTCGAATTTGTGTTCCGGCATTTTGCGGGCTTTATCGCAAGCAAATGCCAGAGGCACTACACGGACGAATACGGAAAAGAACGCTCTTATGTGGATGATGACCTCCGCTATCAGGCGGAAATCGCACTATTCAGAGCCATCGCCGGTTTTCAATTCAGAGAGCCGCCCGATGATTTTATGCCATAACATTTCCGTTTGGCAGGAGTGCGCCGTGCGCGGCAGGACGCATCCCTGCGGGCCGGAAATGGCCTGTACCACTACAACTGAATAGGGCAATCAGATACATTCTGTATGCGCGGAGCCGGGCGGCGGGTACGCAGGGAGACTCCCCCGTGAAAGGAGGCAGGACATCGGGAGGACGGAGCGAACAAGGCCAGCGCCGCAAAGCAGCTATGGCACAGCAGCGGGCCACGAACCGCATACAGGCATGATGATACTTGCGTCGGCTATGCGTCACAGCGTAGGACGCCCCGCCACGGGAATGGGGGGAGGCACGAAAAATCCTATGGAGCGGCTTTGCCAGCCGCCGTCTGAACCTGCCTTTGCTTTATATCGTGAACAACTGAATACAGCACCGCCCGACGGTGCGAAATTTGTCGATAATGCGTCTCACCGTGAGACGCATTTTTCATTGGAAATACGTCTCACGGTGGGACACATTTCACAAAGGAGTGTGCTTGACAAATGGCAAATGCAATCCGAACGGCACAGCCGGGAATAAAGACGGAGATTAAGATCGGCAATACGACCTACATAGTAGGCGGGTATTTTGCCCCCCAGGGTGTCACCGTTTCAGAAAAAATAAAGCGTTTACTTGACAAGGAAACAAAGAAAACTGTTGTCTGAAAGTGACAAAATTTGCACTTTCTCTTGACATTTGATATAATATACTTGTCACAAGGAATGAAACGGTGACTGCCGGATAGGAGGCTATGATGGATAGGCAGTCAAACAAAATCACAGCGGTATATTGCCGCCTCGCCCATTATGATGATGATATGGACAGGGCCACCGCCTGGAATCAAATGGATCAGCTAACCCGGTATGTTTCGGAACAGGAACTGGCAACCCCAGAACTGTTTTGTGATTGGGGCTTTAGTGGCCTTAATGACAAACGCCCGCAGTACCAACGCATGATCCGGGCGATAGAGGCCGGAACGGTTTCTGACCTCGTTGTGCAAGACTATTCCCGCCTGGGGCGCAACACTCAGATGTGCAGTAAATTTGTTGAGATTTTTCTGCCTCGGCATGGCGTCACATTCCATGCAGTTAAAGACAGCATCATTTACACTCCACAGGCGTTGAATGAGCTTGCGGCCCAGCGTGAAGCCATCTATGCTCTTTTCCAGCAGATGCGGCGGGAAAGGGGACGGCGATAATGGCGGCATACACAAAAAACCTTGCAGAAAAATGGACGGCCCTTTATGTCCGTCTCTCCCGCGACGATGAGAACGAGGGGGACAGCAACAGCATTGCCCACCAAATTGAAATCCTCACCAAATATTGCAAAGACCACGGGATAACCCGGCACAAGATTTACAAAGATGACGGATTTTCCGGCACGAATTTTAACCGACCCGGATTTAAGGAAATGCTTTCCGATATTGAGGCCGGACTGGTGGGGGCAGTCATTGTTAAGGATATGTCCCGGTTTGGCCGCAACTATCTGGAGGTGGGGCTATATACGGAAATCCGCTTTCCAGAATTGGGCGTTCGCTTTATCGCCGTCAATGACGGAGTGGACAGCGACGATCAGATGGGCAATGACTTTACCCCGTTCCGTAATATCATAAATGAGTGGTATGCAAAAGATACCAGCAAAAAGGTACGGGCGGTTTTCCGCAATAAAGGTATGTCTGGCCAGCGGCTGGGCGGCATTGTTCCGTATGGGTATATCAAAGACGAGACTGGACAACTCGTAATTGATGAGGAAACCGCCCCCATAGTCAAGTTAATTTTCCAGCTTTGTGTTGAGGGCAATGGCACCGGGAAGATTGCGAGAATACTCAAGGAACGTGAGATACCCACTCCTGGTACTATCATCTTCCAGAGGACAGGCCGGGCAGGGAGATACCACCCCGATAATCCTTGTTTATGGCGTGGTGAGACTATATCGGGCATTTTAGCGCAGGACGCCTATTTAGGACAGACAACGAATTTCAAGTATTCCAAGCCCTCATTCAAGAGCAAAAAAATCGCCCGTAATCCTCCCGAAAAACGTATGCTCTTTGAAAATACACATCCAGCAATTATTGACCCTGATACCTGGGAAATCGCGCAAAAAAACAGAGAGCAACGGAAACGGCCCATGAAGCAGGACGAGATCGGATTGTTTTCTGGATTGGTTATCTGCTCTGATTGTGGAAAGCGGTTATATCATAGTCGTGGAATTTCCACAGCGCATGAACGGGAGAATTACACTTGCGGTACTTACCGCCGCTTTAGCAACCGATGCACCGCACACTATATCCGCGTAGTAGTTTTAGAAGAACTTGTATTGCAAAACTTACAGCGGGTTGTGGCCTATGCGCGGGAGGACGAAGATGAGTTTGTCCGGCGCGTGATAGAAAACAAATTGGCTGTTCAGCGCACGGAACAGGAGCAATCCAAAAGAAAGCTGGAGAAGCAAAGGCGGCGTATTACGGAATTGGACGCAATTATACAGAGACTTTATGAGGACAATGTGACAGGTAAGCTGACAGACGAACGATTTGCCAAACTGTCCGCAGCCTATGAAGCGGAGCAGGCAGAATTGAAACAGTCCGTTGAAAGTCTGAGCGTCATTGTAGAGGCATCCGAAGCGCAGGCTGTCAATGTCAGAAGTTTTCTGAAAATTGTAAAGAAGTACACCGAGCCGACAGCGTTGACTCCCCAACTCCTGCATGAATTTGTGGACAAGATCGTTGTCCACGAAGCCGACAAGTCCAGCGGCCACCGCATCCAGCGGATTGACGTACACTACAACTTTATCGGGGAGGTTGATTTTTCCCCGGAATTTCGCAGGTAAAAGAAGTAACAGCATGGCGCTGTTGCACCAAACTGTTACTTCCCTCCGAAATATCAAAATGTTCTTTATGCGTGGAAAGCCTTGTATTTGTGGTTTTCCTAATTTATATGGCCCTTAAGCTCCTCCAATGATATGCTGTAATTTATTATAGCATACGCAAGAGAAGATTTCCACTGATATTGAGCAGTAGCGCCCAATGGGGCCAGGAGCAGAGGAGTCCTCCTCCCCGGCCTCGGCAAGCCCGTTACCCCTACGCCGCGCTCCTGCGCTGTCTGGGCGGTTTTGGCGGCGGGTGGGGTCGGTGGCGATGGTATGTTCCTCAATCCGCCCATTAGGACTGTTCAGCAACTTCCGATCCACCATAACGTCGTTTCTAAAAACTGAATGACTGAATTACAGTCAAGATAAGAGTACGGATATCCGCTTGGATATCCGTACTTTTACGTCTTTGTCTATTTGAGCAGTTTGGGATAATCCGTCTTCCCGTTTACCACACGATAGATGGTCACCGTATCATCAATGAGCCGGTAAACTGCAACATAGGTCTTTGTCAGCACCAGCTTTCGGTAGTTCAGCGCCGCCAGTTCCGGATCAGGGTGGATCGGCCCCAGCATCGGAAAGTCCTGAAGCCGTCCGATCTGCTCACGGATGGAACGATAGATCTCCCTGGCAGACGCCGGGCCGACCTGTTCGGCGTGGAACCGGACGATCCCCAGGATGTCCGTCTCTGCCGGATGCAGGTACGCCAGTTTATACCTTGCCATTCAGCAGCGCCTCCACCTTGGCGTCCAGCGCCTCCTGGGTGACAGCCGGCGCCCCAGCCAGACGCGCCGCCTCAGCCGCCAGGATGCTTGCCCTGTGCGCCAGCATCTTCTCCCGCTCCTCATACGTCTCAATGCTCATATAAACGCCATCGGCCTCGCCCTTGTTGGTGATGAAGATCGGTTCGCCGGACTCACGAGCCAAAAGTGAGATCTGCAAATATTCGTTGCGCAATGCGGTGGACGGTCTGATCGTCATATCTGCTCCCCCCTATGATTTTTATGCCCTTAGTATATCATCTTCCTGATAGATATGCAAGCCCGTAAAGGGACGATCCGAAACAGCGGGATGAAGCACAGAGAAAAGAGATCTACCGCTCCGTGATGTTCAGCCGACGCAGGGAGGCTTTCAACGCAAGAACGGTGTCGGTGATCAGCTTGACTTCCTCATCGCTGCAATCCGCTACCAGCTCCCCCAGCCAGCTGTCCCGCACAGGCCGGGCCTGCTCCACGTCCATGCACAGCAGCTCGTCCATAGAACAGCCCAGTGCGTTGACAATATCCACCGTGACCTGAAGGCTGGGGATACTGTTGCCGGTCTCAATGTGGCTGATATGCGTGACCCCTACCCCAGCGGCCTCCGCCAGCTTCTCCTGCGTCAGTTTTTTCTCCAGGCGTACCGCACGAATGCGCAGCCCAACCGTTTTATAGTCAATCATACCGCAAGTATCCCCCGAATTTTTAGATACTTGTATTGTAAGTGCAACTTGGCTATGTTATAATAACCCGTAAGTGCAACAGACTTTATAAGCATAGTTGCGGAGAAAAATCTGACAAGGATATGGAGAAAAATGAGTACCTGCTTTTTCATTGGTCACCGGGATGCTCCAGACAGCATACTCCCCTCCCTGTCCGCCGCGATAGAGACACGCATCGTGGAGGATGGCGTGGATCAGTTTGTGGTTGGCAATTATGGTAGGTTTGACTTGCTGGCGGCACAGGCCGTCCGGAAGGCGAAGAAGCAGCACCCGGATATCCTGTTGTTCTATCTGCGGCCCTACCATCCAGCGGAGCGGTCCTTTACTCCCGCCGGTTTCGACGGCTCCTTTTATCCGCCAGGGATGGAGACAGCCCCGCGGAAGCTGGCAATCGTCCGGGCCAACCGATACATGGTGGACAACAGTCAGTTCCTCATCGCCTACGCCCGATACACGGTCAGCAATGCGTGGGAGCTGACCGAGTACGCCTGGAAAAGAGAGAAAAAGGGCCTGATTCATGTAGAAAATCTGGCGCAAGTATGAACTTCCCGCCACATTTTGCGTCTGATACAATAGACGTAAATAGCAGTTGAAATTTTTTTGAAAAATTGCTGTAAGGTTTTCTGGTTCTTTGCTGTCTTATAAGATGAAGGGACCTTCAAAAGGACAGAGAGGTGGGATCGCATGGAAGATCGCCAAATTGTAGAGCTGTACTGGCAGAAGAACGCGGACGCTATATCCGAGACATCCAGCAAATACGGGGCCTACTGCTTCACCATAGCGGATCACATTCTGAACAACGCGGAGGACTCCGAGGAGTGCGTCAACGACACCTGGCTCCACGCCTGGAACGCGATGCCGCCCCAGAGGCCCAATGTGTTGCGGATGTTCCTGGCAAAGATCACCCGCAATCTGTCCGTCAACCGCTTCAACGCCCGCAGCGCGGAGAAGCGCGGCGGCGGGGAGATCATTCTTGTTCTGGATGAACTGGCGGACTGTCTGGCCGGCGGGACGGATGCGGAGGCGGCATACGAGGTCAAGGAGCTGGAGGAGTGTATCCGGCGCTTCGTCCGGGGCCTGCCGGAGCGGGACGGGAATGTGTTCGTGCGCCGGTACTTCTTCACGGAGCCGGTGGCCTCTATCGCTGGGCAGTACGGCCTGACGGAAAACAATGTTGCGGTGATCCTGAGCCGAACCCGTAAGAAGCTCAAGGTCAAACTTGCGAAGGAGGGGTATTTATGAGGAGCATAGACCTATACACCGCTATTCGAGCGGTGGATGACGATATTCTGGAGCGCAGCGAGGATGCCGCTTGTGAACGCAAGAAGAAAAGCGGCTGGCTGAAATGGGGGGCGGCAGCGGCTTGTTTGTGTGTTATAATCAGCCTAAGTGTTATTATTTTGCATCAGGATGAGCCAGAACTGCTCACCACCGAAGGCCATTTAGAAATTATAAATGTTGAGTTGGTCGAATGGCAAAGCAATGGTTTCAAAGCTGTTGTAGTTGATATAGGGAATAGCAGCATATTCCCGGCTGGTGCAGAATTAACCGTCATTTTTAGAGAAAACAATACAGAAATCGTGATTGATGATGGAAGCAGCTATGGCTATGGTGAAATTCAAACGAGCGATATTGAATGGCCGGTTGGCTCTATCATTGAGGTTGGCTTTGGTGTCTATGAGAAATATGACGCTAACAGAGGATATGAAAATAAGGTCTATGCATATCACGTTGAGTTAGCTATAACAAAGGAAGGTCTCATAGCAGATCATTCACAGAACCTTCCCGATAAGGGCATTCCTCCCACCGAATACCCCGACACTACCATTGTCACAGGCTTCGACTTGGATGAACCCAGCGAACCATAACTCCCACCCGGCAGACCACCGCCCTGCCGGGTGGCCGCGCTGCCCTTTGCATCTAATATCAGAAACCGTTCTTTTCCTACAACGCCTTTTATAATCACAGCCACCATTCCCACAGGACTTAATTTTTTCTATTGCAGGTCGATATAAAAATTAGGAATATTTTCCTTGGAAATGTGGGAAAAGGGGTTGACAAATGCTATGATTTGTGCCACCATTTTGCAGGCAGGCAGGCAGGCAGGCAGGCAGGCAGGCAGGCATAGCTATAGTTATGTAGCTATGCGGCTTTTTGTTGCCCTTATGGTGGGCATAACCGTAATATAGAAGGCGATTTTTGCCGCATGGGTAACCATGCGGCAGGAAGCGCCTTTTTGTTTTTTACCTTACACGTTCCACAAACAAGATAGGAGGTTGCTTTTATGACAATCACACAGATGGTACAGAACCGCCAGCAGCAGCGCATCGGGAAGCTGGCCCAGAAGCAGCAGGGCAAGCCCCATGTCAACCCCTACGGCACGCCTGGCATGAGCCTGAACGACGCCGGCGACTTCCGGAAGATGGTCCCCGTGGACGAGGGCGTGGTGCAGCAGGTCAAGCAGATCGCCTTCGACCACATGAAAAATGGCTACGGGGTCAACGACGGCGAGGACATCAGCAAGGTCATCCGGGACTATACCATGTCCCTCCCGCCGGAACAGCGGCTGAGTGCGTCCTGGACGCTGAATGAAATCTTCCACAGCGAGGCCACCCGGCTGGGCGAGTACGTCCACCAGCAGGACCCCAGCTGGGACTGGGGCAAGCCCTTTGACACCAGCATCCTGGACGGCTACCGACAGGGTGTGGATATGCAGGCGTAATTAAATAAGGGACAAATTAGGAGGTAAAAACGATGTCTTTAATCGTATCACAGACACCCGTGAACCGGCTCCCCGCCGACCTGGTAAATAACGCAGCCTTTGTTAAGCAGGTTGACTTTGATCCTGTGCATCAAACCGCCGAGACCGGCCAGCCTGCGGAGAAAATTCATGGCGAAGCCCTCCCTCGTTTTGATAAGGTGTCCATCAGTGCCGAGAGCGTTGCCGCTCCGGTTGAACCTGCATCTAAAGAGCAGGCAGGCGATATAACCACCTTTACCTCCTTTGCGGAGGAGTTCAGCAAAATCACCCAGGATTACAGCAATACCATTCGGGACTACTACGCCAGGGAGCATGAGGAAAATCTGACTTATGATGACCCAGCTGTTCACATCTGGAACAAGTATAAAAACCCGGATTCTCCCGACTTCCGTTCTGATCTGTCAGAGGATGAACGGGCGTGGGCATACGATCAGGAACTGGATTTGTTGAGCGGCGGGAAGCATCTGCAGCTGAGCAATCCGTTTGCGTTTGCCTCTGCTGGAGGCCCGCCCACGCTGGCCTCCGCAGCGATGCAGGCAAGCCAAGCCTGCCGGGAGCAGATCGGCCAGTCCATTCAGGACCTTTTTGCCGAGAGCGATATTGAAGTCCCCTCCTCCTTCCGGCTGACAGTAGATCAGAACAACTATTCCATCCATGTGGCCGGGGTAGAGGATAAAGAACTGACAGAGGCGATGGAGCAAGTACTGAACCAGGGCAGTAACGGAAAAAACCTATATGACCATCTCAAATTGACTACCCCAAATGGCGAGGCCCTGGGGGTAGACTATGCAGACGGTCATCTGGCAGATGTGGATACCCAGCGTGAAATGGATGACAGTACGCTTTCCGAGATCAAGAAACAGGCTGGCCCAACCTGGGCGCGGTATTCAAGCACATATAATCCCCATCAGGAGGCCATCTGATACATATAAGAATGAATGTAAAAAATACTGAAGTGAGGCTGCTGCTGAACATCAACGCTTAAAGGCAGAGTATCGTCCCTTGGCTCCAGAAGATTTGGTACTGACCACGCGCGAGCTGAAGCGTATCCGCGCCGATGTTCAGTTTGTCACCACCGAAAACCCGACAAAAGAAGATATCCGGCAGCGGCTCCGGTATTATCGCACGTTGGATATAGCAGATGAAGCGTGTACATAAACGGACGCTGAAAACACGGACCGACCTGCTGATTGCCGCGCTTTGCTTTACCTCTGATATATGGTAAACTGAGATCCACAAAAGCAGTGCATTGGGGGGCGTATTTATGGAACAGAAATGGGAACGGGGCTACGACTCTCTCGCCATACCGGGGGCCATTCTGGGCGCGGTGCTGGGGGCGGACTGCCTGTTGGCGCTGGCGCGGTTCGGCGATGTCCCGGCGGTGCTGGGCGGGGCGCTGACGGCTCTGTTCGCCGTCCGGGGCGGGGCACTGGCCGCCGGAGGAAAAGGCCGGAGCAGAACCCTGCTGGCCCTGCCCTGGGCGCTCCTCTTTGACTGCCTGGGGCATCACTTCCTGTTCGCCCTGGAGACCGCCCCCGGCAGCCCGGCAGGGGTTTGGCGGGCGTTCCTCAGTCTGGAAGCCCTGTCCGGCTGGTACTGGCTCCGGCTGGCGGCGCTGTTGGGCGTGTCTTTGATTGCCTGGGCGGCGCTGTTCCGCCATGCCGGGCGGGAGCGGAAGCTGCTGATGCGGGCCCTCCAGCCTGTCCGTTTGGAGCAGGACCCGCCTCCTGCGGAGATGGAGTTCTTTCTGCCGGACTACGGCTGGCTTCGCCCCCACCTCCTGATACGGAAGGTTTCTCAGGGAATCTGGCTGGCGCTGTTCTTTCTCTGCCTCTGGCTGGGCCGCCTGACAGGTTCGGAGGACCTTTGGGATCGGGCCGCCGCGGGAATGGGCTTCAGCCTGCTTCTAATCGGTTCCCTCCAGGGTCCCCCGGCGCGGCTTTGCGGCGGAGTCCACTGGGCCTATGTCCGGCGGGAAAACCGGCTCTGGAAGGTGCCCCTGAACCAGATTCTGGACCCGGAGCTCCGGGTCTCCCTGTATTTCCTGGCCCAGGTCTGGGACCGGCTGCCCCAGGTCCGACGGACGGCCCTCCGCTCCACCGTGGCGGCGGTAATCGCGGAGGGGAGGCTGGAGACTTGCGAAATCAAGAAGCCCGCGCTGCTCCGCCAGTCCCCCTGGGAGTGGGCGGTGTCCGACAGCCTGGGAAAACAGCACATCATTCCCAAGGCTTATCCCGGCTTTACCCCAATTCCCGGGGAGGCGGAACGGGCCCAGTCCGCACCGCCCATCCGCTGGCTGAATCCTGCCGTCACGGTTCTGATTACCGCCGCCTGCCTTGGGGCGGGGCTGTTCATGGGCGTTCAGGAGCAGCGCCGCCCGGAAGCTCCGCCGCCGAGACTGTCGGTGGAGGAGACCGTGGAACCGGAAAAACCCGCCTCCACGGAGGCGGTTGCGCCGGAGGTTGTCGGGGATTACATACTCAACGGCGTGACCCTGCGGACCGATGACGGCTTCCAGGCCAGCACCAGCGGGTTCCAGGACATAGAGCATGGCGTTTTCTATCAAGTTGAGCTGCGCTTCGGCGTGAACGAGGACGCCGCCCGGCTGGCCCTGCCGGAAACGGAGGGAGAAGACGTCCGCTGGCTGCGGCCGGAGGGGGAGGACTTCCTCTGGCGGCTGGGGGAAAACGGCGTGGCCTATCAGTACAACCTGCAAACCGTCCACTGTTCGGACGCGCGGTTCTCCCACACCGGTATTGCCCGCTCCGAGCGGGGGACTATGCTGATCCTCACCTGCGGCCACGGGGCGGAAATCGAGGAGGAAACCGTCCGGGGGACCATGCTGTATATGCTGGAAAATCTTCAATTCACCGGCCCCGCCATCACGGAGGAGAACTATCAGGACCAGCTCCGCCCGGCGGTGAGCATGGGATTCAGCCACTGCGGCCAGGCGTTTTTCAAGGCCCCGGAGGGCCTGTTCCCCTATGACGCCTACCTGGACACCTTCCTCCCCTGCGGCGGAGAGGTGCGGTATTTTGTCGGCGGGATTTCCATGATGACCAAGGTCCACGGACTCCGGGTGTCCGCCGCCGTGGTGCCGAACGAGGGGACCGCCCTGGACGTGGTGAAGGATATTTACGAGGACCTGAAAGCAGCCGGGCGGCAGTACGATGAGGGAAACTATCTGGAAGACGCCTATAACGAAGAGGGCAACAACGCCTGCCGGGTGGCCGTCTACTACGACGGGGGACGGACCCGGGTGACGGCGCTGGTGGCCATGGAGAAATGGAAGGGCTGCTACCTTTTCAAAGAGCTGACCTGCCTTCCCGAAGAGATAGACGGGGAGTACAAGGCGGTGTTCCAGGAGATGGAGAAGGTCTGCGGCGTGGAGATCTCTGTCATGGAGGACCTGGGCAGCCAGCGGAGCGGACAGGAGGCGAAGGGATGAAGACCGAGGAAAAAAAGGAGCGGATGGGCCGGGGCGTTCTGGGGGCGCTGCTGGGGGCTTTGCTGGGCGGCGCGGTGATCGTGTTTGAGGACCGGACGGCCGGGACCTTCTCCCCGATCTTCGGCGTGGCGGCGGCCATTGCCGTCTTCCAGGGCTACCGGCAGCTGGCCGGAGGGCTGAGCAAGCGGGGGGCGGCGGTCTGCGTGATCGTCCTGATGGCGGTAATTGCCGGGGCCAACCAGATCAACTGCACAATGGAGGTCATCGAGACGGTGGACGCCCTCCGGGGCCGGGATTTCGTGGAGGTCTTCGGGGCCTTTGAGGAGATCCCGGAGGTCCGGGAGATTCAGTCCTGGTACCAGAGCCACCTGTTGGTGCTGTACCTGTATTGTCTGCTGGGCAGTCTCCCGATTCTGGTGCGGGCCTTCCGGAAGCCCAGGGCCCGGACAAAGGCGGAGCTGGACGAGATTCTTCTGGGGAAGGAGCAGGAGGCGGACCCGGAGCAGGAACAGGAGAAACCGGAGCTCCAGGGGACCCTGTATCCCTTCCGAAAAGCGTGGATGAAGCCAGTGCGGATCAGCGCCGGCGGGTTTGCTGTGGCGCTTCTGGCGGCGCTGGCCGTCTTAATGATGCTAACGCCAAGGCTGGAGGAGCGCTTTGCGATTCGCCTGGAGTTCGGAATGATCGCGGGCATTTTCCTCAGCTTCATTCCTCTGCTGTGGATCACCCTGACCATCACCCGGTACTGCAACGTCTTCCAGATTCTCTATGTCCGGGCGGCGGGGCGGCTCTGGCGGGTGAACCTGATGAGGCTCTGCCGGGTGGGGGACTGGGAGTCTTTGCCTCCGAAGCGGCAGGAAGTTGTGCGGGACGACATCCTCTGGGAGCTGGAGAATATTCTGGAGGGTGATTTTTCCGCCGTGAACTCCGGGGCCGTCACGGAGCTGCGGGATATCCAGGCGGAGAAGGAGAACCGCTGGAGCTGGACCATTTCTTATGAAACGGACTCCGGCGGCCGGAAGAAGCTGAAAATACCCAAGGGATACCCGGACTTGGTTCCCGTCATGGGAATGGAGCGGGCAGAGGGGCCTGCGCCTTACCGCTGGCTTCCAGGGCTGGCGGCCCTGGCCTTGACGGCGGTGTTCCTGAGCGGCGGGTTTGCCGTTGACGTCTGGCGGATGTCCCGAAGCGGTGCGGACGCCCAGGCCGTTCCGGAGGAATCGTCCCTTCCGGAGGTCCCCGTCCGAGTGCCGGAGACCTATACGGAATATGAGCTGTCGGAAATCCTCTTCCGGATGGACGCGGCATTTCAGCACAGCCAGCGGCGGTTCGTGGACAGCGGGACAGGGACCTTCTACCGGGTCTACACCCAGTATGGCGTGGACAGGGGCGGCGCCTGGGATACCCTGACAAGGCACCTGGACGATCCCCTCTGCGGCCATTTCCAGACAGCGTACACCGGGGAGGATCTGCTGGCGCCGCTGAACGAGATCGCCCGGTATAACATCGTCTCCGTCTGCCGCACGGACGGCACCGTCCATCACACCGCCGCCGTGCTCTCCGGCACCGGGGCCCTCCTCACGCTGGAGGCAGAGCACCGGGAAGCGGACCAGAGCCCGGAAGATGTGGTGGCGAACCTGATGTACACCTTACAGAGCGTCCGTTTTCAGGGGCCGGAGGTGACGGAGGAGAACTATCAAGGCCAGATCCATGTTTCCCAGATGCGGAACTGTGCCTACATGGCGGCGGCCTATCTGAAAACGGACCTCTTCGGACACGACGCCTTTGTGGATGTGTATATTCCTTACAGTGACATGCCCATCTATGCCGCCGATGGCCGGGCTGTCCTGACGGAGGCCCACGGACTGCGGGTCTACGCCGCCATTGTGCCGGGAGAAAACGCAAAGGCGGTGATCGAGGAGCGTCAGCGGGAGCTGGAGGCCACGGGGCTGGTCTACGAGGAGGGCGTGGACGATCAATTCTACCGGGAGGACCTGAACGCGGCGGGGAAGCTGACGGTCTACCAGGAAAACGGCCGGAGGCGGAACACGATCCTGCACGCTGAGGAGCTGTGGGAGGACTGGTACCTTCTGCGGGAGATCACCGGCGTGGAGGAGCGGATAGACGGCGAATACCTGCCGCTTTTGAAGGAGCTGGAAAGCATTACCGGATTGACTATCCCGGTGCTGGAGCAGCTGGGGGAGTGACGGAGTATGTGGAAGACACTGAGAGAGATTCGAAAGTTTACGCCGAAAGCCGAGGTGGACCGGATTTTGGGGGTATCTCCGGTTCAGCTGGAGGACCGGCCCGCCTGGTATTACGGCGGGGGATTTGTACTCCATTTTTTCCCTGTGCGTTTCCGGGTCGAGGGGATTCAGCGGGTGGAATACGGTGAGCCGGGGGAGTATGTTGTGGGCGGCTGGCATTTCCCAGACGCTAGTACATTGAAATTGGAGCTGGGTCTGACCTGCTTCGATGCGGCGGATGCGGCGCCGCTGGAAGAGGACATCGTAGACGGCGTGATTACCTATCAGTCCACCTTTCAGGAGATTCACCGCTGTGCGGCACAGTGCTCCCTGGAGTATTACAGCGAGGGAGAGACCCGGCGCCAAGCGGAAGGCGGCATGGCGTTTCTGAAACACTGGATTGCCTGGGAACAGTATGAGTTCTATTTTTATAGCAAGTCCAGGAGAACGAAAGTGTCAGGCTTTCGGTTCACCCTGCCGGAATGAACGGCAGAAGAAACGGGAGGCGTTGGCTTTGAAAAAGGACAAAAAGCCAGCGGGGCTGCTCAGCCTTATTCTTTGGGCGGCACTGCTGACGGTGCTGCTGCACCTGCTGGATCGCCGCGGCATCTGGCATCTGGCGGAAGGACTGCACCATGTGCTGTACTGGATCATGCTGTGTATCGCGGTGTTCTTCTTCTGGTGGCTGCTGATGGGCCGGCGGTTTCGCAAATTTATGGAGCGGCTGGAGGCGGCGGACTATGCTTACCTGAGAGACCGCGATGTGGACGGGTATCTCTTGGAGCTGGACGCCTGCCGTGAGATGGCGGGCATCCGGAACATGGCATTGAGTGGAATCCCCGCCCGAGATTATGTGACGATCCTCAAAATCAGGACCTTGCGGGAGGCGGGACGCGAAGGGGAAGCCCTTGCGCTGCTGGAAACTGCAAAGCAGGAAATGAACGGCGAAAAGGCGTTGCTGCTTTTGCGGGATGAAGAGGAAAAGCTGAAGAAGTCCCAATGAAAAAATGGGATGAAATCAGGGAAAAGGAGGATTCGTTATGAAACTTGACCAGCATCTGCTTGAAAAATTGGTAAACATTCCTTGGTTTTGCAAGTGCGGAACCCCTCTGCCCTTTGAATGGGCTGTTTCTGCCGCTTCCGAAAAGGCAGCCCTGAAAGCGATTACTTCCCGAAAATGGGAAAATATGATTTTAGACACCCAAGGGGATATTACAGAGCAGTTAAGTCTACGCTCAACCAGCGGACTCGGACGTGAATACCAGGAATGGAACAACCTTGTTGATGACTTCAAAAAAAACTGGATGCCCCGGTTCCACGCAAAATGGGAAACGGCTTTACAACATCATGAATTAAATACGAGTGATGTGCTGAACGATGTTTCTTTTAATATTCTTTCTATTGCTGTAATTGATGCTTACAAAGACATTGTTCCCATGCCGCTGTTTTTCCGCCGTGTTTTGGAGGTCTATGAGGCTGGCTTCCATGTGGCTGGAAAGGGAATCAAGAAAGAGCTGCGGGAACAAGACGGGGACGACTGAGCATGAGACGGGAAGAAGATGATCTCACTGCTTTGAGGAGCCAGCGGGAGAATCAGGAGGCCCCGTTCCCCTATACTTACCCGGATATACCGCCAAGATTCCGTCGGTGCCACCGCTTTGCCCAGGCGCTGTTTCTTCTGGAGTGGGTCTCTCTTTTTGCTCTGACTGCCGGGCTTCTCTTGTAGGACGGTGCTGATTCGTGGCCTGGAAACGCCGTTGGAGGGCTGGTTTCTGGCCCTCTCCGGACTGACGTTTGGGAGTATTCCTGCCCTTGAGCTTTCTTGCAAGGTGGATGCGGCACACGCCGGGCTGGTTCTGGCGCTGTCCCAGCTGTCGCCAGCCCTTTCCCTGCTACACACCGGACGGGAAGCTGGACGCGCTGCGGGAGAGAGACTGCCTGGCCGGCCTCCGCCGTCTGCGGATTGAGGTCGTGAAAACAAAATTCTGCCCGCTGGTGATCCCCTCGGAGTGCCCCTGGTGCCGGCGGAAGTTCTTCGCGATACAGGGCGGTTCCCTTGCTTGGGATCAGAAAAGACTTTGATGTAAACTTTGCTCAAAAAAGAGAACAGGAGGAAATTCGTATGATTCGTTTGGATTCTCCCATTTGGAAAGAGCTGAGTTCCGCGGGAAATGACGCAGACCGTTGGCTTCGGGAGCTGGTGGAGGGCAAAGGGGAGCTTCGTGAGAACATAGAGGTGGTAGCGGAGGACCTGAGCTATCAGCTGAGCTGGTACAGCGCCACGTCCTATGCTCTGCCCCATTTAGCCGCCCTGTGTTCGAGGCTTTCCAAGAAGGATAAGGTCTATCTGATTGCCCAGATGGGCGCGGCCATTGCGGCGGAGTCTGTGGAGCCCCTGGAGCCGGACACGGAGGCATACCGTGAGTTCCACGAGGGTCTGGAGGGCCTGCGCCGGGAGACGGTGCCTCTGCTGACGGACCCGGAGGTACATACAAAGCTCTGCGGAGAAGCGGAGCTTGGCACGATGTTCGCCCTGGGAGCCCTGGCGGTTGTGGGAGACAGAAAACACGCCTATGACCTCTGGTATCTGTGCGGCTCCACCTGGGAAGAGGGGCCCGCCGCATGTGAGTGCGGCTGGGAGGATGAGACGGTCTCTCTTGCGGAGCCACCGAAGTTTTTGGAACCCGCCGAAATCGGCCTGTGGGACAGGCATTCTCTGGAGGATGAGGCTGTCTGGCTGTATGGCCTGCTGTCTTTGACAGGTGACGAAACGATTGCGCCAATCCTCCCCTCGTCTATGGCTCTGGAATCTGCCCGGAATGCGGGGAGCGAGAGCCCTTTTGGGTATGGATGGATCGCTTTATCGGGGAGTGCTGAGAGATGCGTTTTGAGATACTATGGATAAAAATGGTCTGTTGGATCTGATGACGAGGATCAATACCCAGGAGGTGGGCGTTGCCGACAGCAGAGAGACGGTCCGTTGGAAGGCCCTCCGGGAGGCGGAGACGCTGACCGGCCCCGAGCTGTTTCCGCTCCTTCAGGAGATCGTCCTGGAAAACAGGGGCAAGGCGAAGGCAAAGCGGGACGTGCGGATGGCCGCCGGGTTCATCTATGGCCGGTTAATGGAGCAGGCGTTTGATTCTGAGAGCTGCGCCTTTTTTCTTCACTGGCTGGGGACGGAGACGGACCGGCAGCTGCTCTGCTCCATGCTGAATCGGATCTGTGATTGGCAGCGGCGGGCCGGGAGAACGATTCCCACTGGCATAGATGTCACTCCCATCCTGGCGCTGGCAAGGGATGACCGCCTCCATGTACGGCATGGCGCGATCCACGCATTGCGGGCCTGCTCCGGAAGGGAGAGCCGGGCGGTGCTGGCGTTTTATCTCTCTCAGGAAGATGAAAAGTCCTTTGAATATGAGATGTACTACGCGAATATCGCAATGCAGTCCATTGGAGAACCTGAGGACATTCCTTTATTGAAGCGGTTTCTCAAAAGCCGGCGTCCAGACTTGAAGATGACAGCGCAGTATGCCATTGAGAAGATAAGTGAAAGGGGATTACCATAATGCCAGAACCTAAAATCATTCAGACGCGGACTGGAATGAGCGTTCAAATCATCCGCAGGCAAGCGGAGATACCGCCCGCCGACCCGAAGGCTATCCAGCTTCAGCATATTGCGTATTACGACCGGCCGTATACCTCCTATGAGGGGGAAGAAATTACGGAGGAAGTGATTGCCAACGTGCTGGAGCAGATCCCGAAGGGTCTCAACATCTATCTCTCCCT
>CATLJA010000045.1 GCA_949959305.1 uncultured Oscillibacter sp. | reverse complement strand
GGTGACGAACTTGCCCTCCCGGCCGCAGAAGGGGGAGTCGTTGATGGAGAAGGTCATCTCCATGGTGGGGGCGGAAATCTTCACAAAGGGCAGAGGCTCAGGGGCGGCGGCGGCGCAGATGGTGTCGCCGATGGTGATGTCGCCGATGCCGCTCATGGCGATGATGTTTCCGGCGGAGGACTCGGTGACGGTCTTCTTGCCCAGGCCGTCGAACTCGTAGATGCTGACGGCCTTGGCCTTCTTGGGGGCGGCGCCGGCGTCGTGGTAGTTGCACACCACGATCTCCTGGTTCTGCTTGATGGTCCCCCGCTCGATGCGGCCCACGGCGATGCGGCCCACGAACTCGTTATAGTCGATGGAGCTGACCAGCATCTGGAAGGGCTGCTCCACGTCCGCCTCGGGGGCGGGGATATAGTTGAGGATGGTCTCGAAGAGGGGCTTCAGGTCCGTGCCCAGGTCCTCGGGATGGTAGGAGCAGATGCCCCGCCGTGCGGAGCAGAAGAGCATGGGGCTGTCCAGCTGCTCGTCGGTGGCGTCCAGGTCGATGAGCAGGTCCCCGCACTCGTTGATGACCTCGTAGATCCGCTGGTCGGGGCGGTCGATCTTGTTGACCACCACGATGACCCGGTGGCCCAGCTCCAGGGCCTTGGAGAGGACGAAGCGGGTCTGGGGCATGGGGCCCTCGGCGGCGTCCACCAGGAGGATGACGCCGTTGACCATTTTGAGGATGCGCTCCACCTCGCCGCCGAAGTCGGCGTGGCCCGGGGTGTCCACGATGTTGATCTTGGTGTCGCCGTACTGGATGGCGGTGTTCTTGGCCAGGATGGTGATGCCCCGCTCCCGCTCCAGGTCGCCGGAGTCCATGACACGGTCCACGACCTCCTGGTTCTCGCGGTAGGCGCCGCCCTGCTTCAGCATCTCGTCCACCAGGGTCGTCTTGCCGTGGTCTACGTGGGCGATGATGGCGACGTTTCTCAGTTTCTCGTTCTTCAAGTAAAAAACCTCTCTCTTTGGTTAAAATAAATGGATACTTTTTCAGCTTGCTTATTGTATACCATGTATTTTTTGATTTCAACCGCCAATCCATACAAGATTTCCGCTTCTTTGAGGGATTTTCAATGATAATTTGACATTGGGGGGCGGGGGAAGGCGTTCCTCGGAGGCGGGCGCAGTTGTATGTAAACGAAAATCGGTGACAGGACGCGCAGAGGCGGCACAGCCGGATGGTTCCGGGCTGTGCCGCCTTCCGCGTCAGGATTCCATGTGCTTGCCGAGAAACGCGGCGATGGTCTGGGCCAGCTTGTACTCCGTCTCGCCGGTGACCAGATTCTCCCCGTCCTCCACGAACAGCACCAGCCCCAGCACGTCGCCCTCGGAGATGATGGGCGCGGCCACGGCGGTACGGTACTTGTCGCCGGACTCGGTGACGAAGATGCTGCGCTCCTCACCGGCATGCTGGTAGATGCGCCGGTCCTCCATGATCTGCTCCAGCTGGGGGCTGATGCGCTTGCCCATCAGCTCCCGCTTGCCTCCGCCTGCCACGGCGATGACGGAGTCCCGGTCCGTAACGGCGGTGATGGCGCCGCAGCTTTTGGACAGCGTCTCGCAGAACTGGGCCGCAAAGTCGTCCAGCCCGCCCATGAGGGAATACTTCTTGAAAATGACCTCGCCTTCACGGCTGGTGTAGATCTCCAGAGGGTCGCCGTCATTGATAACATTGGAACAGAAGACCTTGTCCGGGTGCTGGCTGGCGCTCTGGACCAGCGTAATGTCCCGGGGGAGCTCTCCGGAACGGAGGATGCTGTCGATATCGGCCTTGAGCTGAATTTCCAGGTGGTCCTCATAGACCTTGATCTTCTGGATGATGATCTGAAGGTCGTTCCGGTCCAGCTTGGGCTTGTTTAGGATGCCGTCAAAGACCTCCATGGCGGTCTTCGCGGCCCGGTTCACCTGGATGATGGTACTGCGCTTGTTCTCCGTCAGGGCGATCTGGTTCCGGAGGCCCTCCATGCGGCGGAGCAGGTCGTTCTCCAGTTCGTCATAGGTCTCCTCCAGGGCCTCCTCCCGGTCCGGGTGCTTCATGATGTCCCGGATGCGCTGGCGTTTGGTGGCCTTCATCTCCTCCTGGAGATCGGTGAGGATGGCCTCCAGATTTGCGGCGGATCGTTCCGTTTCCGCTACGTCCTCCGTTTCCCGCGCCAGACCGGCGTTGAGGCGGTCCAGCATGGCGGCGGAGTTGTCCTTGATCTTTTGGACGTAGAGCTTCAGCAGCTCGTCCAGCTTGTCCGCCCGGATGTGGTGGCTGGTGCAGCCCTTCACCCCCCGGCGATGGTACTCGCCGCAGCGGTAGGCCTCCGGCCTGCCCTTCCGGCTCATGGAGAACATGGGACTGCCGCAGTCGCCGCACTCCAGGAAGCCGGAGTAGGTGTTGTCGTACTTCTTCTGCCCCCGGTAGTGGGCGGTGGAGCGGCTCTCCCGCAGGGCCCGGGCGGCGGCGAAGGTGCGGTAGTCGATGATCTCCTGGTGGTGGTGCTCGATAACGATGTGGTCCAGCTCATCCCGGCGGGTGTCTTTGCCGTTGATCTTTTTGCGGGTGTATTTGCCCTGGCGGAGGGTGCCGATATAGAAGTCGTTGTCCAGGATGCCCTGGACGGTGACGATGGCCCAGGCCGGCTTGACCGCACGGCGGTACTCGTCCCCGGCGGCCAGCTTGCGCTCCTGCTCCGCCATGCGGGGGGTGGGGATAGCCTCATCGGTGAGCTGGTTGGCGATCTTTTTGTAGCCCCAGCCGTCAATATAGAGCTGGAAAATGCGCCGGACGATCTCCGCCTCGGTAGGGACTACCTCGAACTCCTGACGCTTGTTGACGATATAGCCGTAGGGGGCGGCGCAGATCCACTTGCCGTCCTGCTGGCGGCGCTTGATGACGGACCGGACCTTCTTGCTGGTGTCGGTGACGGGCATCTCGTTGATGAGGAACTGGAACTGGATCTTCAGCCAGTCGTCGTCGTTGGGAAAGTCGATGTTGTCCCCGATGGAGATGATCCGGACCCCCGCGTCACGCAGGTCCTCCAGCTCCACCAGCCCCCGGCTGTTGCGCCGGGAGAAGCGGGAGAAGTCCTTGACGATGAGGATGTCCTTCCGGCGGCCCATCAGCTCCCGGCGCATGGCTTGATAGCCTTCCCGCTGTTCGAAGGTGTAGCCGGAGCGGTCCCGGTCCTCGTAGAAGGTGAGAGTGCTGTCAGGGAAACGCTGTTTTACGAAGTCCCCGATGATGGCCTTTTGGTTTTCGATGGAGGTGTTGTCCCGGTCCTGCTCCTCGTCTACGGAAATACGGCAGTAACCGGCGATGTCAAAACGTTCGATCATGGCTGTTCCTTTTTATCTGCAATAATATGATTTATTGTAGATAATATTGTAACATAGGCGCAATTGAAAAGCAACAAAAAAACCATGCGTATCATCAAAGTCATAAAAATAATTTTTCACAATGTTCTCCAACACTGCACACAAGCTGTTGATGCTGCTGAAATTGGTAATAAACTTCATTAACCGCTTCAATATATACTATAAATGATGGGTGGTTGAAATCACTTGCGCATAAATAGAAGTTCTTTTTATCTAAGTACTTGTTGCGGACTTGACTCCATAAATTGTTTGATTTTAGAATAGATACCTTTTTCTCTAATTCCCATGAATCAGAAACTTGGTTCCAAAAATACCGGTCAAAAATAACACTGCCAGTTTTTTCGTGGATCAGCCGATGCCAGCCAAGGTAATCTCTGCGAATTATGGCGAGATCAATACGAAACTGGGTTTTATTTCCTTTCCTAAAATATCGCCATTCTGTGGTAAGTACAGAAGTTGAATCCTTACAGTTACCCCACTCGTTTGAGCGCAAAACCTCATTGAACTTTTTTCTGATGTGTTCCTTTATTTCGCGCTCATTCCAAATTTTACTGCATTCAATATAAAGATTATAGTCTAAATCAATTTGACCTTTTTCGTTCTGAGTCACAAGATTTCTAGCGCCGCTTCCCACAAGATGGGCGCTCACGGACATATCCGAATCCTTATTGATGCATTGAACCAGTTGATTGACCACATCGCCGCAAGTTCCTCGTAGTCGTTTCAAAAAGGCTTTGTCTGTAACGTACTGATACATCGGAAGTTTCCTTTCTCGCCCATGCCTCCCATACAATTTCATAACTGTATCAATGTAGAATACCACATATTTCCGCTTTGTCAACTACTGATTTGCTTGCTTATTCGAAATTTCTTCCTAACCAATTTCGTGTTCTGAATCATCCTCCGAACAACCTGCTTAACTTTAGAAAATACTCTTCCAACACCTTGACCTTTGATGTTGTTTTTGAATTATACTGACTCCTTTAGGGAAAGACAAGAAAAATATAAGGGAACCGCACAGGCGCAGCTGCGGTCCCCCTTATCGCGCAAGCAAGTGGGCTGGCTTAGCCTACAGGCGGCCGCCATAAGCATCTCTTTACACCGTTACAGCAATATCCTGTTTCTTCTCCTGCTCGACCTCCAGCTGGGCGATACGCTTGCGGTTATAGCAGATCAGGGCGCTGGCCGTATCCTCCAGGCTCTGCTCTCCGGACAGGAACGCGACGACCGTATACCCGGTCCCCTTGAAACTTTGATACACCAGCTTGAGTTCCTTTTGCACCCGCTCACTCTGCGTCTCGTCCCTGGTGAGCCATATCTCTACGATCTTGCGGTCGCTTCTGACGTTGAGTTCCAATCATCTATCACCTCTCCTTTGCCAATAGTTTCCTTTGGCAAGGCGGGTTTTATTCATAAATATAGCAAAAACAGTTGAAAAAAGTATGGCACTGAGCAGAATAAGCGGCAGTGATCATCTGATAGGCAGGACGCCAACACTATGCAGACAGCATATGTTGTGCATTTCAGAGAAATATGGTATAATATTTTTCGAAAATGCAGCCTTCGAGGACTGCAAAAGCCTCGCCCTCCACGCCCCTGCCGGAAGCTTTCCGAAGAAGTACGCAAAGAAGCGCAAGCTTCCGCTCGGGAAGGCGCAACAAGCAGGCCGGGCCTGGAGCGCGTCCATTGATCACTCTACAGGAGGAACATACCATGTATAACGCTGTCAAGACCCTGCGCCGGGAGCTTCTGAACGAGGCCGCCCGGCGGCGCGGGCGCTGAGGAGGTATCGGCTGTGAAACTGATCCATCTGTCCGACCTCCACCTGGGGAAGCGGGTCAACGACTTCCCTATGCTGGAGGATCAGGCGTACATCCTGGACCGTATTTTGGAGATCGCCGATGAGGAACGGCCGGACGCGGCGCTCATCGCGGGAGACGTCTATGACAAGAACGTCCCCTCCGCGGAGGCGGTGGCGCTGCTGGACGATTTTCTCGTCAAGCTGGCGGACCGGTCCCTGCCGGTGCTGCTGATCAGCGGCAACCACGACTCGCCGGAACGCCTCGCCTTTGCCAACCGCCTCATGGAGGGGCGGGGGGTCTACATCGCTCCGGTCTATCATGGCGAGGTGTCGCCGGTGACCCTGGAGGATGACTGCGGCCCGGTGGACTTCTGGCTGCTGCCATTCCTGAAACCCGCCCATATCCGCCGCTTCTTCCCGGAGGAGGGAGTGGAGAGCTATACGGACGCCATGGCCTGCGCCATCCGGCATATGCCCCTGGACCCGGCCCGGCGCAATGTGCTGGTCACCCACCAGTTCGTCACGGGGGCGGAGCGGTGCGAGTCGGAGGAGGTCAGCGTGGGCGGCGCGGACAACGTGGACGCCTCCGTCTTCGCCCCCTTTGACTATGTGGCCCTGGGCCATCTCCACGGTCCGCAGAACGTGGGCGGGGCGCGGATCCGCTACTGCGGCACGCCGCTGAAATACTCCTTCTCCGAGGTCGGACACCGGAAGTCCGTCACCATTGTCGAGCTTGGGGAAAAAGGATCGCTGGAGGTACGCGCGGTCCCCCTCCTTCCCCAACGGGACATGGTGGAGCTGCGGGGCAGCTTCGCCCAGCTCAAGTCCCCGGAGTTCTACGGACAGGTGGATCGGGACGCCTATGTGCGGGTAATACTTACCGATGAGAACGATATTTACGACGCCATGGGACAGCTGCGCCCCGTCTATCCCAATCTGATGGCGCTGGACTATGACAATCTGCGCACCCGGAGCGGCGCGGTGGTACTGGAGGAGGCCGATGTGAAACGGGACCCCCTGGAGCTGTTCGCGGATTTCTATCAGCAGCAAAACCACCAGCCCATGTCGGAGGAGCAGCGGCGCTATCTGACGGAGCTGCTGGAAACGATACAGGAGGAACAGGCATGAGACCAATAAAGCTGACCATATCCGCCTTCGGCCCCTACGCGGGGCAGGTGGAGCTGGATCTGGACAAACTGGGCCGGGAAGGGCTGTATGTGATCTGCGGCGATACCGGCGCGGGCAAGACCACGATCTTCGACGCCATCACCTTCGCCCTGTTCGGCAGGGCCAGCGGGAAAAACGTGAAGTCGGAGATGTTCCGCAGCAAGTACGCCCAGCCGGAGACGCCGACCTTTGTGGAGCTGACCTTCCGTTATCGGGATCGGGACTATACCGTCCGCCGCAATCCGGACTATGACCGGCCCAAAGCGAGAGGGACCGGCGTGACCCGGCAGAAGGCGGACGGGGAGTTCCACCGCCCGGACGGTTCCGTGGTCACCGGCGCCTCCGACGTCACCCGCGAGGTGGAGTCGCTGCTGGGACTTAATTGCGGTCAGTTTACGCAAGTGGCCATGATCGCCCAGGGGGATTTCCGGAAGCTGCTGGAGGCGTCCACGGAGGACCGGGTGAAGATCTTCCGGCAGATCTTTGATACCGGGTTGTATCAGACGCTCCAGGATCGGCTCAAGGAGGCCGCCGGAGAGCTGAAACGGGAGTGCGACGCGCTGCGGGAGGACGTCCGCCGGGACGGGGCCGCCATTCAGTGCGCCGGGGACGATGAACGCCGGGACGCCGCGGAGCAGGCCCGGCGGGGCGAGCTCCCCAGCGGGGAGCTGATCCCGCTGCTGGACGGGCTCCTGGAGGAGGACGGCCGCCGCGAGGCCGCCTTGGACCGGAAGAAGGCGGAAATCGATGGGGAGCTGGAGAAGCTGATTGCTCGGATCAAGCAGGGCGAGCTGAGAAAGGAGAACCGGAAGGGCCTGGACGCGGCGCGGCAAAGTCTGGAGCAGCTGGGACCGGAGATCGAAGCCGCCGCCGGAACGCTGGAGGAAGCCCTGACCCATCAGGACGAGCTCCCCCGCCTGGGCGCGCAGGCCGTCCAGCTGGAGAACATGCTGTCCCAATACGGCCAGCTCCAGGAGCTGACGGAGCAGATCGCCAAGTCAGAGAAGCAGACCGCGTTGGACGAAGGCCGCCTGGAAAAAGGGCGGACCGCGCTGGCCGAGGCGCGGGACCGTCTGGCGCAGGACAGGGAGAAACTGAAAAAGCTGGACGGCGCGGCCCTGGAGGCGGAACGGGCCAAGCACGAACGGGAGAGCCTGGAGGACACCGTTCGGCGCCTTCGGGCGCTGAAGGAGGACATTCTTGCCCTGGAGGGGCTTCGGGCCTCCTGGCAGGAGGCCCGGGAAGATTATCAGGAAAAAGCGCGGATCGCCCAGGAACGGGAGGAAGTCTGGCAGAACATCAACCGGGCTTATCTGGACGCCCAGGCGGGAGTGCTGGCCGGAGATCTCCGTCCGGGGACGCCTTGTCCGGTGTGCGGCTCTTTGGAGCACCCCCATCCCGCTCCTCTATCCCGGGAGGCTCCTGACGAAGCGGCGTGGAAGCAGGCGGAGAAGGCCGCCAGGCAGGCGCGGCAGCAGGAAGCGGAGGCCAGCCGTGCCGCCGGCGAGTGGAAAACGAAGCTGGAGACCCGCGAGGAGCAGCTGTGCCAGACGGCCCAGGCTCTTCTGCCGGCCCTGCACCAGGCGGCTCTGCCCGATGCGGAAGAACTGGCGGCGGTGGAGACGGAGCAGGACGCCCTGCTGCAAACCGCAAAGGAGCAGGAGAACGGCGCAAAAGCCCGGGTGGAACAAGCGCGGCTCCTTGGAGAGGCGATCCCAAAGCGGGAGCAGTCATCCGCAGAGGAAAACGACCGTCTGGCCGCGCTGGACAAGGAGATCGCCAGCCAAAAGGCGGCGGTGGAGGAAAAACGCCGTCAGGCGGAAGAACTGCGGCAGGCCCTCCCCTTCCCCACGCGGCAGGAGGCGGAGGCGGAGATCGCCGCCCTCCGCGAGAAAGAGCGCGCGCTGCAGAAAAAGATCCAGGATGCCAAGACCCGCAAGATCGATCTGGAGAAGCGGCGGGAGGCGCTACAGAGCAAGCTGGAGACCTACCAAGCCCTGCTCCGGGACGGAGAGGATATCGACTTGGAGCAGACGGAGGGCCGTAAGGACGCGCTGACCCGGGAGAAGGCGGAGCTGGAGAAAGAGAGCGGGGCGCTGCATACCCGGCTCACCCTGAACGGGCGCACGAAGGAAAGCCTCCTCCGGCACCTGGAGGCGCTGGAGAAGAGCGGCGGGCGGCTCGTCTGGCTCAAGGCCCTGGCGGACACGGCCAACGGCGCCCTTACCGGGCAGGAGCGGTTCCGGCTGGAGACCTATATCCAGACCACCTATTTCTCCCGCGTCCTGTACCGGGCCAATCTGCGCCTGCGGGTGATGAGCGGCGGGCAGTACGACCTGCTCCGGCGCACCGAGGGGGGCTTGCGGGGCCAGTCCGGCCTGGATCTGGACGTGGTGGATCACTGGAACGGGACCACGCGGGGGGTGGAGACGCTGTCCGGCGGCGAGTCCTTCCTGGCCTCTCTGGCGCTGGCGCTGGGATTGGCGGACGAGATCCAGTCCTCCGCCGGCGGCGTGCAGCTGGACACCATGTTCGTGGACGAGGGCTTCGGTTCCCTGGACGACGAGGCCCTGCAAAAGGCGATGAAGGCTCTCAGCCAGCTGGGCGAGGGCCGTCGGCTGGTGGGCATCATCTCTCACGTAGCCGGACTGAAAGAGCGGATCGACCGGCAGATCATTGTGAAGAAGAGCCGCTCCGGCGGAAGCAGGGCGGAGATCGCGTGCTGAATCGGAATGCGCGCGGCGTATGAGAAAATATTGCGGTTTATATTTACAAGAGGAGGACGTTGAAATGTTGGAAATTGGAACCAAGGCCCCGGCGTTTACCTTGCCGGATAAGGATGGGGATCTGGTATCGCTTTCGGACTTTGCAGGGAAGAAGGTCGTGCTGTACTTCTATCCCAGGGACAACACCCCCGGATGCACCCGGCAGGCTTGTGCCTTCGCCGGGGCGTACGAAGATTTCAAGAAGATCAACGCGGTGGTCATCGGCGTCAGCAAGGACTCCGCGGCCTCCCACCAGAAGTTTGCGGAGAAGTACGATCTGCCGTTTATTCTGCTCTCCGACCCGGAATTGACCGCCATCCAGGCCTACGGCGTGTGGCAGGAGAAGAAGAATTACGGTAAGGTGAGCATGGGCGTGGTCCGGTCCACCTTCGTGATCGATGAGAACGGCATCATCGAGAAGGTCATGCCTAAGGTCAAGCCCGATACCAACGCGGAGGATATCCTGTTGTATCTGGCGGAGAAGGCGTGATCGTAAGACCGGAAAACTGTAAGGGATATGACGGCAGGAATAGAGTCCCGGGTGCAGTATGCACCCGGGGCTCTATCATTGGTATGGATGACACAAAAGGAAAAGTTGACAGAATCGACCATTTGTCCTATAATTTGGATAAAAAGGTATAGGAGTTTGCCGCTGTATGACAAAAATTTACAATAAGTTGGTCCGAGACCGTATTCCTGAGATCATTGAATCAGACGGAAAGCGCTGCACAACGGAAATCTTGCCGGACGACCGCTATCTCCAGATGCTGGACGTCAAGCTGAATGAGGAGCTGGCAGAATATCAGGAGAGCATATCCCTGGAGGAATTGGCCGATCTGCTGGAAGTCATGCGGGCGGTGGTAAAGGCCCGGGGCTGGAGTTGGGAACAGCTGGAGCAGGCGCGGCAGGAAAAAGCCGCTCAGAGAGGCGGCTTTGAGAAGAAGATTTTTCTGAAAGAAGTCAGAGAGAAATGAGGGTACGGCTATGGATATCCAGCGTTCTGCCTCCGGAAGTATTGCGGAAGATCTGTTTATTGAATTGTTCAGCGAGGCTTTTGGTGCGGAAAAGGCTGGATATCTCTATTCTCAATACCATTTCTACGATATCTATCAGAACAGCCGGTATGCGGATTTCCTTCTGGAGAGCAGCGGGCGCAGGGTGGCCATCGAGATCGACGACGAGGGCTCCCACCATAAAAGCTTGGTAGCCTCCGGCAAATTTTATGACGATCTGCTCAAGCAGAACAGCATGATCCACATGGGCTGGGACGTCTACCGCTGGGCGGTGCGGCAGATGCAGCTCCAGCCGGAGACGGTGAAGGACGAGCTGCGGGTCTTTCTAGGCAGCCAGCCCTGCTTTCAGGAAGTTGAGGACCACCTCCCGGTGCAGAGGGGCCGGGCGCTGGACGGGGCTTCGCTGGAGCTGAAAGAACACCAGAAAGAGGCGCTGGAAGCACTGCGGTCCATGCGGGAGAGGAGGGAGACTATCGCTCTGCTCTGCCATGCTACCGGAGCGGGTAAGACCTGGACAGCCGTCATGGATGCAAAGCGCTGCGGCGGAAGGACGCTGTTTCTCGCTCATACCAATGAACTGGTTGATCAGGCGGCCAGAACATTTCGGGATCTGTGGCCCGCGGTCACGCTTGGCCGGTACACGGAGCGAGTCAAGCAGCCGGGGGCCCATGTAGTCTGCGGCAGCGTACAGAGCGTGGCCCTGCATCTGGAGCAGTTCAAGGACAACGCTTTCGACTATCTCATTATCGACGAGGCTCACCACGCGGCGGCGGATACATATCAGAAGGTGCTGACCTACTTCAAGCCCAAGTTCACATTGGGACTGACGGCCACGCCGGAAAGAATGGACGGCAAGAGCATCCTGGAAATTTTCAAGAACACGGCCCACAAGCTGGACATACAGACCGCCGTGGAGCTGGGGGAGCTGACCCCGGTGCGGTGTATCCGTATCCATACCAATATCGATCTGACCAAGGTGCGGTTCAACAGCGTCCGATATAACATCAGGGATCTGGAAACAAAAATCTACGTGCCGGAGCGGAACCGCTTGATCGTAGATACCTGGCTCCAATATGCCCAAGGGCGGCGGACGGTGGTGTTCTGCGCCTCCGTCTGGCACGCGGAGGAGATCGCGGCGCTGTTTCAGCGCGAGGGAATTTCCGCCGCCGCAGTGTCAGGCGGGATGAAGCGGTCCGAGCGGGAGGCGTTTCAGGACAAATTCGCCGGACGGGAGATCCAGGTGCTCTGCGCCTGCGACCTGCTGAACGAGGGCTGGGACTGCCCGGAGGTCGAGGTGCTGTTCATGGCCCGGCCTACCATGTCGCGGGTGCTCTATATCCAGCAGCTGGGGCGGGGAATGCGGCGGTACGAGGGCAAGGAGAGCCTGATGGTCTTCGACTTTGTGGACAACGCCAGCCAATACAATATGCCCATGTCCCTGCACCGGCTGTTCAAGCTGCGGAAATACCGGGCCGGGGAGCTGGTGCTGTCACCTAAGGACAAGCGGACCGCCGAAGCGGAGCTGTACGCCCGCTGGGAGAAGCCCGCCGCTCTGCTGGACTGGCCGGTGGACGCCACGGATTATGAGCTGGTGGACATCTTCAACTGGCAGGAAGAGGCCGAAGGCATGATCTCCCAGATGGAGTTCGTCCGCCGGGTCAACGTGCAGTCGGAGACCATTGAACGGTACGTCCGGGAGGGAAAGCTGATACCCGATCTGGCGGTGCCCATGAGCGAGCACCGGGTCTTCAAGTATTTTAAGGAGGAATCCCTAAAGAAATATGCCCGGCAGTATGGATGGACGCTGATCGACGACTCCAACCGGAAGGACTTGTTTATGGATATGATCCGGAAGATGGATATGAGCTATTCCTACAAGCCGGTGCTGGTCAAGGCGATTTTGCGGTATGCCGATGAGAAGGGCCGGGTCCGGCTGGAGGACATTGCGGATCATTTCCGTGCTTTCTATGAGGAGCGGCGGACCGCCGGGCTGGTGGTGGAGAAAGCGAACAGCATTTTTGCCAAAGGGAATTACACCAACAGCGAAGCGCAGCGGAATATCTTGACCAATCCCTTTAAACGGTTTGAGGACATGCAGATGCTCCGGCATACCCGGACGCTGGGAATCATTCAGGTGGATGAGGCGGTGTGGAAAAAGCTGGGGGCGGAGGAGAAGTCGGAGATTGAGAGGATATGTGAGGAGAAGCTGGCGGGGTATTATCGGAGGCTTGTTCTCTGATAAGTTATAAATCTATACTCTATTTCATATTCCTGACTGAAAGTCACTTTAATATTTTTCATTTTTAAAAAGTGGTGATCTCAACCTTTTGATACATTGACTTTAACCGCCTTTACACGTATAATGTTATTTAATAATAGTCGCAGGACCACCAGATAAATTGCAGGCTGGAATTTCTGTTTATATTAAAGAGCGCAACTTTTTAATACGAAACGATCATTACGAATTACTATTTGGACCGGTGGCCGTGTAGCGATCAGTGTTTAAATTTTACATTGAAAAGGATGCACTATGGAGGTGCCCAATGTCTATAGATGTTGTTTCCCAGTTGACTCTCGGAACACTACCGAACACCTTATCTACCCAATTGTTCCAGATAGATGTAGAAAGGTTCCTCGATGCACTTCCCATGCAGCCTCTTTTCGATCTTGTTGTTACCTCTCCACCATATAACATTGGAAAGGAATATGAGGATCAGATGCCGCTCGAGGAGTACGTAGCTTGGCAGGAACGAGTTATTGAAAAAATTTATCCTCGTCTTAAAGACACAGGAAGCATTTGTTGGCAAGTAGGAAATTATGTGGACAATGGCAGTATCGCCCCACTTGATATTGAACTTGCGCCTATTTTCAAGAATTTGCATTTGCAGTTACGAAACCGGATCATTTGGCATTTTGGACATGGCTTGCATAACAAAAATCGGTTCAGCGGGCGCTATGAAGTTGTGATGTGGTACACGAAAAGCAATCACTATACATTTAATTTGGACGATGTAAGAATTCCTGCAAAATATCCCGGCAAGAGAAGCTACCGCGGGGAAAATAAAGGAAAATTGTCTTGCAATCCCAAAGGGAAAAACCCTGAGGATGTTTGGGAAGTTCCCCCCGAAGATGTCTGGGAGGTCCCCAATGTAAAGGGTAATCATGTGGAAAAAACACTACACCCTTGCCAGTTTCCAGTAGGTTTGATTGAAAGGCTCGTACTTGCGCTGACTAATGAGAATGAGCTTGTATTCGATCCCTTTTCCGGAGTTGCATCCGCTGGAGTCGCGGCCCTGCTCCATGACCGGCACTTTTGGGGATGCGAAATTGTAGAAGAATATGTAAAGCAGGGAAAACTGCGCCTTGAGCAAACGCTTGATGGCAGCATTAGATATCGCCCGTATGATAAACCAATTTATGATGCAAAGGCAAGCGCTTTATCTAAGATACCTGATGAATGGAAGGATATAAAATAAAGAAAGCACACATAAAAGATCATCGCAGCGGACTTAGAGTCGTCCCCAAACTATCATTGCGTGAACGGATGCAGCTTCAATAACAATTTCATCTTATCATAAAGAAATCAGTCTATATTGCCAAACAGGTAATGCGGGAAATATTTATGCAGGTTTACACTGTCGATCGTTGTGATCGGCTCTTCTGCCACGGAGGATGGATCATGGAGTATACATATCTTTTTGGGTATCCTAATGTCCGACGGTCAATTGATATCTCTGAATCTCTTAAGGATATGCAGACCGGCGAAAAGTATCAGGTCAATTATCGGGGGAAATATCGTCCACTTCCTGTAATTGAAGTACCTATCGAGCTTCCGGTATATCGAATTGAAAATATCCGGACCAAGAGTTTGCAGAAGCAGTGGCTCGCTCTGCATAAAGAACTTCCAAGAGATTTATTTGTCAACGATCCATTTTCTATCGAATCTCAGGAAGCGCAGCATCAAATCCTAAAATTGCTTGTAGATAAGGAAAACCTTTTTAAAACATTTAAAGAGAACGATAAACTTCAGCAAACTGACCCTCTAATATGTTCAAGTGATGGAATTATTGTAAATGGAAACCGGCGTCTCTGCGCATGGCGCGAACTGTATTACAACAATAGAACAAAGTATGCGCACTTTCAAACTGTTCGCGTGGCTGTGCTGCCGGATAGTGATCCTCAGGGAATGTATGATCTTGAAGTCTCGCTGCAAATTCATTCGGATATGAAAGCAGAGTATGTGTGGCACGCAATTGCAGCCGACTATCAGGAAAAATTTGATCTAGGAATTGACATAAATGTTTTGGCCGATAAGCAAAACAAAAAACCGGAAGAGATACATACATATATTGAATGCTACAATTATGCTGCACAATATCTGGAGTCTATTGGTCACCCAGATGAATGGATGTTGGTCGATAAGCAGTGGGAGGCATTTAAAAAAATCATTGCAGGGCGGCGCAGCCTTATAAACCCCGGAGATAAAGAGCTGTTTCAGGAAGTCACAAAAGCTATCCTTCAAACGCCTGTTGTGGGCGACCGCCTGTATAATCAGATCCCCAAGGTCGTTTCGCATCTTGCAGTAATTGCACCTAAATTACAAGAAGTATTTGGCATTGCTATACAAGAGGAGAGCGATGATGATCTAGCCCTCCTAATTGGCGGTGATACAAATGGCGAAAAAACCACAAGCGCACAAATAGCCGAGGGGCTCCGAGCAGCGGACGATCCCGTCTTAATAGTCCAAACGGTAAAAGCAGTTCTTGATACGGCAGATGCCCTTGAAAATGAAAAAAGGAAAAAGAACTACGTTTTTGACTTGGTCATGAGAGCAGCAACTCTTCTCACAAATGCAGTATCAAATTTAGATGATTCAATGAGCAAAGATGGTGTAGGGAAGCAAATTGAAAATATCGAAGGAGCATGTGCCGCCCTTAAGGATTGGATCAAATAGATATGAATGTTGAAATTGATTATTTAGCATATACAGAGCAAGTTAATATTTCAAACGATGCATCTGACAGGAGAAATTGGAGGGCACTGTATGGATTTATTTGTGACTATCTGCCCATGGCCTTTATTTCGTACTCGGATTGGAATATTACTTTTCCATGGAGATATTTTTTGTCCTTAAAAGGCTTTTTGGGACAATATTTTTTAGCACACCGCAGCCTTTACAAAGTCTCCTTTTCAGATGCTGCAAAAGCAATGTTGAAAACTGCAAACGATACCTCCTACAGTGCAGCACTTTTACTACCCCCCCGCAACAGGGAAGACATCGAAAAACGGCTCGCTGAAGCAGGTTTTATTCGTAAATTAACAGACAACCAGCTTCAAAATCTGATAAAAATATCCCATTTACCGGGAGCCGCAACATTTTCCGTCCCTGGTGCAGGTAAAACTACAGAAGCTCTGGCATTTTTCTTCATAAATACCGTTGAAACCGATAGGCTGTTGGTCGTCGCACCCAAAAATGCTTTTGGTGCGTGGGAGGAGCAGTTAGCTGCCTGCGTGGGAGAGACGCACGGAAAATTTGTTCGTTTGCGGGGTGGAGAAACATCCATTCAAGCAGCTTTGCAGGCAAAGCCAAAGTTTATGCTCATCACTTATGATCAACTTCCTCGTGTAAAGGATGCAGTGATCGAATTGCTTGCACCTGGAAACGTTTGTATGTTTCTTGATGAAAGCCACCGCATAAAAGGCGGGAAGCAGGTCAAGCGTGCGGATGCCGTTTTAGAGTTAGCACATCTACCCAAGCGAAAATTAATTATAACGGGTACCCCCATGCCACAAAGCCCTAAAGACCTGATCGCACAATTTCTATTCTTGTATCCTACAAAAGATGTACACGAAGCCACCGTAATTGACCTGATCCAGCCGATCTATGTTAGGACTACAAAAGGGCAGCTTAATATTCCAGAGCTCACGCATAAAGTTGTAACTGTAAATATGTCCCCGCTTCAGCGCAAAATATATGAAACGTTAAAATCTGAAATTCGCCGGCAACTCAATCCCGTTTTGTCGGATTCCTCTCGATATGAACTGCGCCGTATCGGAAAGTGTGTAATGAAAGTCATGGAGTTCGTTTCTAATCCAGCACTTTTATCAAGTGATATGGAGTACGCTTTTGACCAAAGGATAGGCAGGCTTTTACTTGCATCTGACGGACCTAAAATTGATTATGTATGCAAACGCGCAAGAGAGCTTGCATCAAATAATCAAAAGGTACTTATATGGTCCTCATTTGTTCAAAACGTTGAGCTGCTTGCGTTGAGGTTAAGCGATCTTGGCGCAGAATACATCCACGGTGGCGTAGACGCTGGGGATGAGAACGACAATGATACACGTGAGGGAAAGATCAGACGTTTCCATGATGATCCATCTTGTAAAGTTTTGGTCGCAAACCCTGCAGCATGCGCCGAAGGGATCAGCTTACACACCATATGCCAGTATGCAATTTATTTAGATCGCTCATTTAATACAGCACACTACTTACAATCGGAAGACCGCATTCATCGCCTGGGGCTTGAGGCTGATGCCCATCCTTGTGTGGAATTTGTTGAATGCGATCATTGTATTGATCAGGTGGTTCGGGAACGCCTTTCTCAGAAAGTCAATGCAATGGCCAGAGCGCTTAATGATCCCTCTCTAAATGTTACTATCCGTGAGATCAATTATGATGAAGAAGCTGATGATTTTGATAATTTGACTACAGATGATGCAAGAGCCGTTATTGATTATTTCTTCAGTGGTGAGCACTATGATCAGATTATCAGTTAATATTTTGACATCTAGTATCATTTTACTCCAGCGGATCGAGATGTATTCTTCTGCTTCACTTTCAGAACTTATCTATTCAAAAATTGCTTCAATTAGCACAGAAGATATCTTCAGCTTTGCACTTAAATGTGGTTGGGTATATGTAAACAATGATCAGCCGTATCTTACTCTACGCGGAGTAGATATCTTAAGATCAAATAAGCACGATTTATTGATGGACGCAAAAAGGCAAATGCTTGAGGACTATATACTTAAAATTGCGCCAATATGGACAAGCCGTATTCCCTATGGCAGGCAAGAGGCTGCAATTTTTATGACCAAAGATGAAAAAGCGTGTTTTGCAGAGGCCAACCTTTTCTCTGAATATTTGGATGCAAGTATTGTAAATTGGTGGGATCGAATGGCGGACCATGCTAGAGCACGCTCCCAACAAATAAGGAATAATGTCGGCCGAATGGGAGAAAGAAATACCCTAAAATATGAAAGGATCCGAACATCTTATGAGCCTAAATGGATGTCAATTGAAAGCAATTTATTGGGGTATGATATAACATCGCGGAAAGGGAAAGACCATCCGGATACATTGTTAATAGAAGTAAAGGCCTCTTCTGCCGCTCTAAATGAAGCCGTTTTTTATGTTACTGCTTATGAATGGCAGGTAGCACAAAATAGTTCAGCATATGTATTTCATCTATGGTGTTTGAGCGGCAGGAAAAAATTGTTGGCAGTGATCACACCTTCTGATATTGTACATTACATTCCAACTAATAATTTGGAAGGCACGTGGGAAAAAGCAAAAATTCCGTACTCATGCTTTGAGAAAAAATTCGTAGAGGTAGTTTTATAGAGAAATATATGGTGAGGAGTTCGATCATGAACAACATAAATAAGTATATAAACAATCTAGTTTCTGAGTTTACAAGGCTATCCTATGAGAATATAGAAGACTGTACAGATACAGAGAAACTTCTCTACCTCTACTCCTATTACCACTATTTCAATGCAGATAGCAGCAAAATTCTAGATGTCATTCAGGGAAATGTGGATCAACAAGGATCGGTGGATCATATTTCTGGCATCTATATCGACCAAGATTCGGATAATGGAGATGTGGACGCGATCATTGCAATTTATTCGGAAGACAACACTTTTGACTTTCCTGCTATTCTCAAATATTTTAAAGATGCAGAAGGAGCTATATGCTCACCAGCGAAGGACGCTAAAGCAAATATTCGAAAAGTACTGTGGGACGTGCTAAATGATGAAGATCATAAAGTTTCATCAACACGACCGTTAAAGATTCGTTTGATCACGAATTATGATCCTAAAACTACGAGCAATAAGCGGTCCATATGTAACGCTTTGCAAGCGATGAAGCCGGAACATAGTTATGTTACATATCATATCTCTTTTGGCTGTGATCTTGAATATGATATCTTGGAAATCGAAAATCCCAAAGAATATGTTAATGAGGCACTTATACAGGTGGATGCACCTAATAATTTTGCACGATTTGGAGCAGAAGGATCTCTTATTGTCAATATTTCGGCACGTTCCTTAAAAAATTTGTACGAACAACATGGCTATAGAGGACTTTTTGCTCAAAATCTTCGCTATTATGTTAAGAACGCCAAAATTGACGGGAATATTATTGCATGTATTCAGGAGCATCCAGAAAATTTCTGG
>CATLJA010000044.1 GCA_949959305.1 uncultured Oscillibacter sp. | reverse complement strand
ATTCGGTCCCAAGGGTTCGGCTGTTCGCCGATTAAAGTGGCACGCGAGCTGGGTTCAGAACGTCGTGAGACAGTTCGGTCCCTATCTGTTGCGGGCGTAAGAGATTTGAAGGGAGCTGTCCTTAGTACGAGAGGACCGGGATGGACATACCTCTGGTGCACCAGTTGTCGTGCCAACGGCACAGCTGGGTAGCTACGTATGGACGAGATAAACGCTGAAAGCATCTAAGCGTGAAACTCCCCCTAAGATGAGATCTCTCACTCTTAAAGAGGTAAGGGCCCAGGAAGACTACCTGGTTGATAGGCCGGAGGTGGAAGCGCGGTAACGTGTGCAGCTGACCGGTACTAATAGCCCGAGGGCTTGACCTACGAAAGAAATGCAGGCGGCCTGAAAGAGAAGTAATCACATTGTTCGGTTTTGAGGGTGCAGGAAAGTGTGCCTGAGGTATGCGCACCTTTAGCTCAGTTGGTAGAGCAACTGACTCTTAATCAGTGGGTCCCCGGTTCGAGTCCGTGAAGGTGCACCAGTTCTGGGCTGGGTGTATCCAGGGGATACACCTGGTTCAGAGAATCCCTCGAGCAAGTTACGCGACTCTTGTTCCTTCGACGATGGCCCGTTGGTCAAGTGGTTAAGACAGCGGCCTCTCACGCCGTTAACATCGGTTCGAATCCGGTACGGGTCACCAGCTCTAAATTACTGATGAGGTAAGAGAGCACTTGACAAGTGAATAGAAGCGTCATATAATGAGTTTGTTGTCCGGGTCTTACCCGGTTAACATACGGCGCAGGTTCGTGAGTTTTCGCTCTTTGTGATTCCGAGGTAAACCAGGGAAGCGTTTACTGAGGAAAATGAAGAGTAAGGAAGCCAAGCGGACTTTGCGGCGAGCAAGTTGGTGCTGATTAGAACGAGGGTCCACCCGTTCCCATTCCGAACACGGTAGTTAAGCTCGTTTCTGCCCACAATACTTGGCTGGCGACGGCCCGGGAAGATAGGTGGCGCCAACACAGGTCTTGGCTCAGTAGAGCTGGGGCCTGTATATTCCTCCTTAGCTCAATGGTAGAGCACGCGGCTGTTAACCGCGGGGTTGTTGGTTCGAGCCCAACAGGGGGAGCCAAAAGGATTGCCGCCACAAGGGTGGCGGCAATCTCTCTCTTTAGGATAATTGTACGGGCCTTTAGCTCAGTTGGTTAGAGCAACCGGCTCATAACCGGTCGGTCCCGGGTTCGAGTCCCCGAAGGCCCACCAGATAGTCGTTCGCCGCGGGGTGCTCCTGAAGCGAAATAGGGGTATAGCTCAGTTGGTAGAGCAGCGGTCTCCAAAACCGCGTGCCGAGGGTTCAAGTCCTTCTGCCCCTGCCATACAATTATACGGTACAGCCGTGTTGAGATAGATTTTTATGGCCCGGTAGTTCAGTTGGTTAGAACGCTAGCCTGTCACGCTAGAGGTCGACGGTTCGAGCCCGTTCCGGGTCGCCATATTTGCTGCTGTAGCTCAGTCGGTAGAGCGCATCCTTGGTAAGGATGAGGTCCCCAGTTCAAATCTGGGTAGCAGCTCCACAAAAACCGCTTAAATCTTCGGATTTAGGCGGTTTTTCATTTAAATGTGCAACTTTTTTTGGGGGATTTGAAAATCTCAAAAGACCTCGTTACCAGAAAAAAGAGCTTTTTGCAAAAGATTTTGCAATTTTTGAGGGGGTCAAGGGGATTCTAACCCTTGTGGCACAAGGGTTTCCGGGCTTGGCCTGCTGCAAATTTCCTGCAACTGCCTGGGACCTATGCGGAATAGGCCCGGTCAACAACTGCGGCGGCCTTGCTGATGGTCTCCCGGCCCTTGACATAGTAGCGTAGGGTCATAGCTGAGGTTGTATGTCCTGCTGCTGCCTGGGCTAGCTTTATGTCCTTGGTCTGGTCGTACAGGTCAGTGAGTACGGTAGTACGGAAGCGAATAGGCGTGATGTTCTCAGAAAATCCCGTGTCCCGCTTGATACGATTACACATCTTCCGAACCTGGGTATAGGATAGAGGCCGTCTGCCGCCGAATAGAAATTCATCCGCTTTGACTTGAGGAAGATGGGGAACAGCTAGAGCGGAGAGGCCAATAGTCCGGGCGCTGCTCCGGGTCTTGGTGTCCTTGACTTCGGGTTGATTGCGGGTGGGATGGGTGACGGCCCTACAAATGTGTATCTCCCCATTCTCCGGGTCAATGTCAGCCCCCTGTAACCCTAGCACTTCCTCTAGGCGTAGGGGGTGTAGAGCCTGGATTGCCAGATAGGCCCGGTCTATAGGGTCTTGGATATCGTTGATATGCTGGACAAGGAAGCGCATTTGCTCCACCGTATAGGGGGCGGTGGGTTGGCTAGCCTTGCCCGTGATTTTGATACGCTTGGAGCGCAGCGGGCTTTTTGTGATTATGCCATCCTCCACAGCTGCGTCCAGGATTTGATTTAAAACCATCTTGGTTTTATCTTTGGAGGTCTTAGCCCCGGTCATGCCGTTAAAGAGCCGCTGCACATCATCGGTGGTGATATCCTCCACGGCCAGCCCATCAAAGGCTGGAAGCAAGTGGCAAGTCAGCTGCCGCTTGTAGGTGGTGGCCGTCACCGTCTCGATGTTGGGCTTGGAGTAGGTTTCAAACCAGGTCAAAGCGTAATCAGCGAAAAGGTGCTTGACTGGCTCCTGTGCGGCGCTGGGGGCGCTCTGAGGGCTTACCAGCTTTAGCAGCTTGTCGGCGTATTCCTGCTCGGTGCTTGCTCTTATCCAGTGTTTAACGCCGTTTATGGTAACGGTACGGGTGATTTTTGCCATCTCAATCTCTCCTTGAAATAGCGCTAAATCCCAATTTTTGCAGTTGTCAAGGTGCTGTGCCTCCTGGCTGTCAGGGGTTGGGGCGCTTATCTCTACATCCTCATTATAGCACACCTTGCAACTTTTTTCAATGAAATTCTCAAGATATTGCTTGGGAATCAGCGTTTTTCCTGCGATTTCCGCATAACTGATTTCCCCGGCCCTGATGAAGTCGCCCACTTGGGCGGGGGCTGCCCGTAATATCTCTGCGGCCTCCTGGACTGTCAACAGGTCGGGCTGGTGTTCTAGTAGGCTCATTGTAACCTCTTTCCCTGGCGAGGTTACGCCCGTTTGGGCTTCTTTGTGCTGGATGGGTTTCTTTGTGGCGTTTTGCCAGCTTTTATTTTTTTGTTTTTAAAGGTGGCCCCCCTCTTAAAGAGGGGGGCAGATTAGTGCGCTCAGCTGGAAGCCGCAGCGTTTACTATGACGCCTCCATAGCTTCAGCTTTTTCTGCCTCAATCACCCAATCCGGGATGTTGGGCTTCTTGGGCGGTGGTTGGTCTGGATCAGTAGCAGCGATCCCTGAAACGTTGGAGGGGCATTGCCACTCGCTATGCCAAGACCTCAGATGCTTTTATCGCCGCGGTACACGTTCGCTGTATCGCTGTTTGGGCTGCCATCCGCTCTTAACTCGTGTAAACACTATCTAGTGATCGTAGCTGACTTTGGTTGTGAGAGTCCAAAACTTCCTGGAACGGCTGGATAGTGTACAGCAGGCTTCCGTTATGCTTGAGACCGGCCTTGGTGAAGACGGTAGTATCCTCTGTGCTGATAAGCCCTTTGTCAGCGAGAGAGCAGACGTGCTTGCGCACTGTGTTGACGCTTATCCCCGTCGCCGCACCAATCGTTTTGTAACTGGGCCAGCACTGGTGGGTGCATCGGTTCTCACAGCGGAGCAGATAGGCGTACACCGCAAACTCGCCAGGAGATAATCCCAGAGAAAAATCTCGTTGAGCGTGGGGAAATAGTTTTTGCTTGTCTTACTCACTGCGTACCTCCCTGAGTGTGCTCCTCTACCCACTGGATAAATTTTTCCTTGGGCACCACCATTCTGCAGCCAACCTTCAGCACAGGGAAGTCGACTTCTTACGTGAGTTCATAGCTGCTAGACGGTGCAATACCCAACACCTTTGCCACTACAGCTGCGTTGAGGAACAGTGGCAGTTCCTCATAGGTCTTGTAGATTGACTTCTTCATTGTGGTCCTCCTCCAAACTTTACTTGACTTTTTAACTGGTACAGCGTAGGCTGAATAAAAATAAATGGACGATATGTCCTTCCTGCTTGTAATGAAACACTGCGTCAATCACCTGTCGAGTCCTATCTGAAAATAAATATAATTATGTCTAAGGCGAAAGGGGACCATTATGCTTAACTATCAATTCAAGACCTGCATCACAAATGGCAGGGAGTTGTGTGCGTTTGTGGAAGAAGAACTGAACGACCGCTGGATGTCTACAAGGAATGCGTTGTTTCCAGAGAGCCTGATTTCCTTTCTGTACCTAGATATGGAGCAAATGAGGCCGGCCTTTCGCTGCTTGTCTGACGGAGTGCGCAGAGTCATTGCGGAAAAAAGCAGAGAGGAATCAGACCGGGTCTATCAGCTCTTTTGTGATATGACAGACATTCATGTCTACTTTGAGCTTCTTCGTCTGGAATGGAAGTTTCGTCTGGATCGTGCGCGGTATATGGGCTACGAGTTCCCACAAAATTTCTTGCAGGTGGAGTATCTGGACGAGATGCCGGATAGGCTTTTGACGCTTCAGCGACAGGCGCTGGACTTGCTCACTCATATTTGGGTCACAGACACCAGCGAGAAATCCGTGGACGAAAAAATGACCACCTGCTACCTTGCGGCGGAGCAGGCAGGGAAAGAGTTATTTTATTTTCAAGCGCAGCGGATGAGCTACGAGCTGCTGTATCGGGAGACCTTTGCGGAAGTTCTGTGTCCGGAGACGGTGTACGCTCTGATTGACTGCCATCTCCGGGAGTGTTTGAAACGAGAGATCAAAATGCGGGTGTGCAAAAACTGCAGACGCCTCTTTGCAGTGACAGGCCACGGCGGTGTCGAGTACTGCGACCATCCCTTTGATGAGAAAGGCCGCACCTGCAAGGAAATCGGAGCGTTCCGGGTCTGGGAGAAAAGCAAGAGTGACGACGAGGTGTTCAAAATTTACCGCCGGGAGTACAAGAAACGATTCGCCTGGATCAGGGCTGGTAAGATTACAAAGGACGAATTTTATTCCTGGAGCGAGAAAGCCAAAGAGAAAAAAGCGGAGTGCGAGGAGGGAAAGATTACGCTGGAAGGGTTTAGACGATGGTTGGGAGGAAACCAAGGCTCAAAATAATAGCAGCAAATTACTTGCCTCCTTGCTCAATCTGTGATATAAATAAGGCAGTAACATATGTAACACGCTGTAGATGCGGGGGATAGTTTTGTGGATGCTAACCTGGAAAAACAGAAAAAGCTGGCTTATGTAGCTCAAAAATACTATATAGAGGACCAAAAGCAGAGTGATATTGCCCAGGATTTAGGGGTGTCCCGTCCGCTGATCAGCCGGATGTTGTCAGAGGCGCGGGAACTGGGGATCGTGGAGATTACGATTCATGAGCCGGGTGCCCGGGAAGCCAGGCTGCTGGAGCGGCTGCGGCTGCAAAGCTCCATCCGGGGAGGCATTTTGGTGGAGGAGGGATCGAATGACGACGCGACAAACCGCCTGCTGTCCCAGGGAGCCATGGAGTTGCTGCGCCAGCTAGGGGTCCGCCGGCTGGGGGTGGGCTGGGGTTATTTGATTGGCCAACTAGTGTCCTGGCTGGAAGAAAACCCGCAACCCAACAGTACCATAACCGATATTTGCCCCTTGGTGGGCAATGCCAGCATTCCCGCTCGTAACTACCAGTCTAACGAAAATGTCCGGTTGATGGCTCAACAAATGGGAGCCACGCCTCATTTTTTGTACCTCCCAGCCTTGCCCGACAGCTTGGAGGAGAAACAGGTGCTGTGTTCCACCGAAGTTTACCGTCAGATCCAACAGCAGTGGGAAAGGCTGGACACGGCGCTGGTCAACATCGGGGATTATCCCTCCAGCCCCGACTTTGCCTCTCTCGTCCGATACGGCAGCCTGCTTCAACAGCAGCGGGCCTGCGGGCGAATGCTGATCTACTACTTCAATGAGGACGGCTTTATTATCCAGTCAGAGCAGGATTTTGCCATCCAAATTCCCATTGATATGCTGAAACAGTGCCCCAATATTATCGGTGTCTGCTCCGCCAACACCAGTGCCAAGGCCCTGTGCGGGGCTTTAAAATCGGGATTTTTTACCCACATTGTGGCCCGGGCGGAGTTGATCAAAAGTCTGCTGAAGCAATAAGTAATATTGTAACCTCCCAGGCGGACCTGTGCCGTCAGGGAGGTTTGTTTTCTGTCTGTTTTCGCCAAAAACGATGCTGCGTTACTGTGAAATGTATGGAAATCCAATTTTTGATTGACTTATGTAACATAGCGTGATATTATAGATTCACAGATGTAACATATGTGCGTCGAGGACAGACTGAAAATGAAATAAATCAACAGGCTTGCAAGAGGGGAGGTGAACAAAAATGACGAAGGCTGAATTTGCAATCCGGCTGAAACACGGATGTGCGTTAATTGCGGCGGCCGAGGAGGAATTGACAGAAATCGATTCTCATTTCGGCGATGCCGACCACGGACTGACCATGTCAAAAATTGCCAAGGCCATCGCCGAAGCGGTGGAACAGTCTGACGGCGGCGTCCAGGCCATGCTGGATGACGCAGCTATGGCCGTTATGACCCTGAACGGCGGCAGCGCCGTCCCCCTGTGGAACACTTGGCTGGACGGGCTGCAGGAGGAGGCTCCCGCGGGAAGCGAGATCAACGCAGAGGAGCTCAAGACGATCTTCACCCGGGCGCTGGAGGAACTGAGTGATATGTCAGGAGCCAAAGTGGGAGACAAGACAATGATGGATGCCCTAATCCCCGCTAGCGAGGCCATCGCCGCCTATACCGGCAACGACGAGAACGAGCTTTTCCGCCTTGCCGCTAAAGCGGCGGCGAATGGGGCTGAGGCCAGCAAGGGGTTCGTATCCAAATTTGGGCGGGCCAAGAGCTATGGAGAGAAGACCATCGGCACCCCGGATGCCGGAGCTGTGTCCATGTCTTACTTTTTCCAGGGCCTGGCACAGGGCTGAATCAGTCAAATTGAAGGAGGTAGCACCATGAAAATGAAAAAGTTTATCAACGCCCCAGAGACCATCACCGACGAGGAACTCACCGGCCTGGGACTGGCCTACCCCGCCATTCTGGATGTGGACGGCCACCTGGTCATCAGCAAGGACCTGGCCAACGCCGACCGTGTGACCATCGTTACCTACGGCGGCTCCGGCCACGAGCCCGCCCAGGCCGGCTTTGTGGGCAAGGGGATGCTAGACGTCCAGGCGGTGGGCGACATCTTCGCCGCCCCCAACGGCCAGCTGGTGTTCGATGCCATGAAGCTGGCCGACAAGGGCCACGGCGTGCTGCTGCTCACCCTGAACTATGCCGGCGACCAGCTGGCCGGCAAGCAGGCCATGAAGCTGGCCCAGAAGGCGGGGCTGAACGTGCGCCAGGTGGTCACCGGCGAAGAGATTCAGTACGATCCCAACGGGGAGGACAACAAGCGGGGTCTGGCCGGAGCCGTGGCCCTGTACCACATTGCCGCAGCTGCCGCCCGGGAGGGCAAGAGCCTGGACGAGGTAGCCGCCATCGCCCAGCGGTACGCCGACAGTATGGCCTCTGTTACCGTCAAGTCCACCGACGCCACCCACCCCCAGAACAGCATGTCCTTCGGCGATCTGGGCGAGACCGACCTGATGGAGATTGGCGCAGGGCAGCACGGCGAGGGCGGCGGCATCCGGGTGCCTATGATGTCCGCCAAGGATACCGTGGCCACCGTGGCCCAGGCCCTGTGTAAAAACCTGGAGCTGAAGGCGGGAGACAAGGCCTTCGTCATGATTAACGGCTGCGGCGCCACTACCATGATGGAGATGCTGGTGCTGTTTAAGGACACAGTGGAATACCTGAAGGCCATGGGTGTGGAAGTTGTGGCCAGCATGGTGGGCGAGATCCTCACCGTGCAGGAGGCCGGCGGTTTCCAGATGAATATCGCCAAGTGGGACGAGGAGTTCATCCGCCTGTGGAATACCCCCTGCCACACTCCCGCCTACAGTAAGGAGTAAGATATGGCTGACAGCATCGGAAACAAAGCGGCCCACGATTACCATCTGGACGTGCCCGCCGTCCAGGAGGGCTTCTATGTGAAAGGAGCCTCCCACTGCGACTGGGGCATGAAGACCCGCCTGGCCCGGATGTTCGATCCCAAGTCGGGGAACACCGTCATGCTGGCCTTTGACCATGGCTACATCATGGGGCCCACCGCCGGGCTGGAGCGGATCGACCTGGTCATTCCGCCCCTCGTCCCCTATGTGGATGTGCTGATGGGGACCCGGGGCATTTTCCGTTCCTGTGTCTCTCCCTCTGCCCGGGTGGGCCGGTGTCTCCGGGCGACCTACGACTCCACCGTCCTCTACGCCGACATGTCCAACGGCGGCGGCTTCGCCAGCGACATGGAGAACGCCCTGCGGATGAACGCCGACTGCGTGGCGGTGCAGACTTTCATCGGTTCAGCTGGCGAGAGCCGCTCCCTGGAGCTGCTTGCTCGCACCGCTGACGCCGGGACTAGGTACGGGGTCCCCACCCTGGGGGTGGTGGCTGTGGGTAAGGAGATGGAGCGCACCGAAAAGTTTTTCCTGCTGGCCACCCGGGTGCTGGCCGAAAACGGGGCCAACATCGTCAAGAGCTATTACTGCGAGGGCTTTGAAAAAGTGGCTGCCGCCTGTCCTGTGCCCATCGTTATCGCCGGCGGTAAGAAGCTACCGGAGCTGGAGGCCCTGGAGATGGCGTATAAGGCCATTCAGGAGGGGGCCCACGGGGTGGACATGGGCAGAAATATCTTCCAGTCCGACTGCCCCGCCGGCATGGCTCAGGCAATCGGCAAGGTGGTCCACGAGGGTTACACACCCCAGCAGGCCTACGAGGTATACCAGGAGATTAAAAACCGGCAGTAAAAAATGGAGGGCCCAGAAAGGCCCTCCACACGGACACGAAAGACTTTAGCTGCTCCCATCGTACGAGGATGGAAGCGAGTCCCCCGTGACGATTTATTATACCTCATTTCTGAAAAAATTGCAACGCGGGGGACCCAATTTATTTTTAGAAAGGGGTTCCTCACATGAACGCGAAAAAATATCTGCCAATCGCCCTGTTTATCGGGCTGCAAGCCTGTGTGCTCCAGGCTATTGATCAGTCTATCTGCTCCTCCATTCCTCCCCTGGCTGCCGGAGGCGGCTGGATATCCTTCCAGGCTTGGGCCATGTATTTTCTGGGGGGCTGTACCCCCAAGGGCGGCGCCAGGGCCCTGATTGGATACGTGCTGGGCATGATCGCCTCCATCGCCATCATGGTAGGCGGCGGCGCATTAGGGGCGCTGGGCTTCTGGGCCATGCCGGTCATCCTGCTGATTTTGGTGCCCATTATTCTCTACTTGGACATTGCCCCGGAGATGATTAATTTTGTCCCCGCCGTCTTTGTAGGGGCAGGGGTGTTCTTCGGCGTGATGAGTTACATCCCCGAGGCTACCTACACCAACACCTTTGTGGGCGAGGGGGTGTACTGTGTCATTGGCCTGGTGTTCGGCTTTATCACCATTACGTTCCGGGGCTGGTATGAAAAGAAATATGTCAATCCGTAATTCACAGGCGCAGCCTGTTATAAGGAGGAAAAATTATGTCAGCAGAGTACATGCACATCGGGATTCCCATTACCAACCGCAAGCCTAATATGACCTACAATAAGGGAGCCAAGTTCTGGGTCAGTCAGGTGAATGATTACGACTACAAAATCGAGTATCTGAAATTTGAAGAGGGCACCCCCTTCCCCGAAGAAATTCACCGCCATCCCCATGTGGCCTACAAGGTGGATGACCTGGAAAAGTATATCTCCGACGCTGACAGCGTAATTTGCGGGCCCATGGATGCCAATGAGAAGGGGGATCGGCTGGCCTTTGTCTGGAAGGACGGGGCCATTCTGGAGCTGTATCAGGAGGCATAATACGGTCCTGATATTAGAAAATACTTGTTATAGCAGGGTGATATATGCTCTAAGCGACTTGTTAATTCACTGATTTTTCGGTGATAGGCAAAGACAGCTTAGAGCATATTTTCATTCAAGGAGGTCTGTGCTATGGCAAGTAAGTCATTGTAAATCAGATAGTCCAGTTCCGACTGCTGATACATATTTTCTGCGACTTTGTTCTCCACGGCGATGCAATCAATAGAAATCGTACTGCTATCGGCAAATTTCAGTTCTATGCAGACTGTGTCCATATTGAACTCACAGAAAGTAATTGTGCCATTAGAGGCGACCTCCTCTGAAATCATCTTGAGCGAATTGTTAACCGTATGCACTACGGACTATCAACTGATGATGTTAAGTTGGGATTAGTTCCTTATCACCATAAAGTCAACGGGTTGGCAGCTTGTCCTTATTCTTTTTCCACAAAAAACGGCCCTAAAACGGGGCCTGCGGGAGGGGGTGATAAACGAGGGCTGCGTTCTTGATAGAACAGAAACCCATTGACGAAGCGCGATAAATATGTTACAATTTAGTAACAAAACAAGGCCGCGTTTCTGCCAATGAAAGGAATCCATCTCATGTCTTATTTCAAGCATTTCTTATCTGCCGCCTTCGCCGCGCTGATTTTTACCATGGCCTGTTTCGGACAGGCCAGCGCGCTGAGCTATGGGGCAGGCGTCGTTACCGGGGAAGGCCTCCGTCTTCGGGAAAACCCCAATACCTCCTCCGAAGTCCTGGCTGTGCTCCATGCCGGTGCGTGCGTGGCGGTGCTGGAGGACGCCCAAGACGGCTGGTACAAGGTCTCCTATCAGGATAAGACGGGCTACCTCTCCGCCGGGTATGTGGAGGTTTCCACCCGGCTGGACGCCGATTTGGGCAATGGCAGGGTAGCCACCGGGGGCGGCAGCCTCAACGTGCGCTCCGGTCCCGGCACGGAGAACGGCAAGGTCATGTCCCTCAGCAACAATACCGTGGTGAAAATCACCGGCATCGAAAACGGCTGGTATAAGATTGAGCACAATGGGCGGACAGGCTATGTGTCCAGCGACTACCTGGCGCTCTGCTCCGCCGCACAGACCTCCAATAGTGGCGGCCGTCCCGCCGCCGATACCACCGGGGCCATCGGTAGCGGGCTGTCTACGGAGGCCGGCCTGGAGGTCGCGGCCTACGCGGAGAAGTTTCTGGGTACGCCCTACGTCTACGGCGGCAATGGGCCGGACAGCTTTGACTGCTCTGGCTTTGTGAAGTATGTGTTCGCCCACTTTGGCTACAGCATCAACCGTACCGCCAGTACCCAGCTGAACAATGGCGCCGCCGTCTCCAAGGATCAGCTCCAGCCCGGAGACATTGTTTTCTTTAAGAACGCGGGCGATACCCACGCGGCCTCCCATGTGGGCATTTATATAGGCGGCGAAACCTTCATCCACGCATCCAGCGACACCCGTGAGGTGGAGTACAGCAGCCTGGTCACCAGCAACAACGCCAAAAAGTACATAGCCGCCCGCCGCATTGTAAGCGGCGAATAAAAAACTCCCCCCCGGATCAGATAAATCCGGGGGAGTTTTTTATACCGTCAGCCCGTAAATCTCGCACAGCATGGTCACAGTCATGACAATCAGCAGATAGTCGATTTCATAGGCTCCCATCAGCTTGAACCCGCTCTGGCTGTAAATTCTCAGCATCTCATGCACATAGTCCACGTCAAAAACGCCGTATTTTTTCAGCAGGTCGTCGCTGAGGTACTCCAGCCTGCCGCTGGAGCGCTTCACCATGGCGGACATGCCGGGGGCCTGGAAGGGGAATTTTTTGCGTTTGAGAATCTCGCCCGGCACAATCCCCTGGGCGGCCTTTTTCAGAATATACTTCTCGTTGGTGCCGTTGAGCTTGTATTTATCCGGAATCGTCTGCACAAACTCCAGCAGCTCCATATCCAGAAAGGGGTGCCGCCCCTCTACGGAGTGGGAGAAGAACATCCGGTCTCCGTGCTCCCCCAAGAGATGATCCGCAAGGCGCAGCTTGCTGTCAATATAGGACCGGCGCTTCTGCGTGCTGAGTCCCCGCAGCCGGTCCACGTTCACCGGGCTCTCCGCCAGGGCGGAGAAACGGTCAATCTGCCCCCAGGCGTCCTTGCTGTAGACCTTCTGGTGAATCTTTCGCAGCTCGGGGTGGTTCCGCTCGAACCGGAAACAGGGATCGCCCCACAGCTTCTCGTTCAGCGCCAGCTCCTCCGGGGTCATTTTGTCCTTCTGCATCCCCCGGAACAGGTCCACCATGTAACCCACATAGCCGCAGAAGAACTCGTCGGAGCCCTGCCCCGTCAGAACTGCCCTGGCGGGGGAGCCGCTGACCAGCCCGGAGAGCAGATAGGCCGCCACGTCATAGCTCTCCTTCACCCCGGACTCGGCGTGGTAAATTACCTTCGGGAGGTTGTCCCACAGCTCCTCCTCGGTGATGACCGTCCTGTAGTGGTTGGACCGCACATAGTCGTGGACAATCTGCTGGAACCGGCTCTCGTCCAGCTCCCCCGCGATTTCCGCAGAGAAAGAGTAGCAGCTGTTGAGCAGATATTTTCCGATATAGCAGGCCACCACGGAGCTGTCCAGCCCGCCGGAGATATAGAACCCAATGGGTACGTCCGCCACCAGCCGCCGTGAAATGGAGCTTTTCAGCAGCTCCCGCAGGCGCTCCACGTAATAGGCCTCGCCCCGGTCCTCCTCCTCGGCGCTGCAGCACAAATCCCAGTATTCCAGGTCCCGTATCTCCTCCCCCGGCCGGATTTGGAGCATGTGCCCGCCCCGCAGGGAGTAGACGCCGTCAAAGAAGGTGGTGGGAGAGACTGCGCCGGGAAAATTCATCAGCTGATCCACAGCCTTCAGGTTCAGCCGCCGGTTTACGCCGGGATACTCCAGTATCCCCTTAATCTCCGAGGCAAAAATCACCTGCCCGCCGGCGACCGTATAAAACAGCGGGCAGATGCCCACCTGGTCCCGCACCAGCAGCAGCTGCTCCCTTTTCCCGTCATACAGCGCAATGGCAAACTGGCCGTTCAGCCGCTTGGGAAAGTCCAGCCCCTCCTCCTCGTAAAGGTGCAGGATGACCTCCACATCCGTCCGCGTGCGGAAGCCGTGCCCCTTGGCCTCCAGCTCCCGCCGCAGCTCCGGAAAGTTGAAAATCTCCCCGTTGCAGACCATGGAGACGCTTTCGTCCTCGTTCTGGAGCGGCTGCATGCCGCCCTCCAAGTCCAGAAAGCTCAGACGGTCAAATCCCAGCGCGGCCCCCTTCAGCATCAGCGTGCCGCTGCCGTCCGGCCCCCGGTGCCGGAGGGCCGCCTGCATCCGCAGGATATCCTCCCGCTCAATTCCCTTCCGGCGCTTCCAGTCAAGCGCTCCGCAAATGGCGCACATGGTCAGTCCTCCTCAGCCATACCATAATATTCATACTGGGCCCGCTTTTCCGCCTCGTATGCGGCCAGCTTCTCCGCCCAGCGTCCGGCCAGCTCCGTCTCACACCTGCGGTCCGGGACGCCGATCTCGGCGCGCAGGTACCGCCCCATGTACCGGGACAGCTTTTCCGCGCCGGAGAGGTTCATGTGCAGGCCGCCGTCATAGGTGTCGGTGGCGTAGTCCACCCCCGTCTCCTCCTGAATGTCCAGGAAGTTGATATAGGGCAGGTTTTTTTCCGCCGCATACGCCTCCACCTGCTCCTCCCACTGGGGGTACCAGTAAGGGTAGAGGCTGGGGGCCTTGATGAGGATCAGCCTGATGCCCTTTTCCCCGCACAGATCCGCCATCATGTCCAGGTACTTCCATGCGTTTTCCCCAAAGCTGTAGTCCGCCAGAGGCTTCCCCTCCGGCACGTTCTCCGCCGCCCGGACGTCCACCCGCATATAGTAGCCGTTGAAGGAGACGGGCTTCGTTTTGAACATGTACTCCACGTCCGAAGACGTCAGCTCGCTCCAGCGGGAATGGTAGCGCAGGATGGGAAACACATAGTCCAGGAACCGCTCCTCCGGCTTCATGGAGGCCAGAATCGCCTTCACCTTCACCGGCGACCACTCCATGCCCTCCAGGCTCATGCGGTTGTAAGCCTCCCGCTGGGATTCGCTGAACTGGAGGGACTGGATATTGAAGACCACGGCTTTCGGGGTCTCATAGCGCAGGGTGTCCTCCAGCAGATAATAGGACTGCCAGATATACTGCTCCGCACTGCCCCGTATGTAGCTGTTAATCCCGTACTCCTCCCAGAGAACGGCGGGGGAAAAGTTCTCATATACCTCGCAGTCCCCCACAAAAATTACATCGTGGTCCTTTGCATCCTGGTAGTATTCCGCCACAAAGGCCCCCTCCACCACGCCGTCCACATACTTGGGCGTCAGCAGCTTCTGGAGAAGGAACAGGCTGCCAAAAACGGCCAGTGCCGTCAAAACGATTTTCAAAGCCCGTCTCATGGGAACACTCCTCACTAGAACTGATTGTAAATAAACTGGCTGGCGTCATAGCCCACGCCGTAAATCCCCATCAGCAGCACGGACAGAAACAGGCCGTACCACACCGCGAACCGAACCGCGTAAGGCTTTTGGGCGATTTTTTCGCGAACGCTGCCGCTGCGCTGGGAGAGGCTCACCAGCAGCATCAGCGCCGCGCCGCATGCAAGGACGCCGTAGTCCAGCGCCGACAGCCCCAGCGCCAGCAGGGAGCCGTCCCACAGGATTTCCCAGTTTCCCGCAGTAAAGATGGACGCGAAGGCCCCGAAGGTCAGGGACAGGGACGGGTAGCAGTCAAACAGGTTCAGGATGCAGACCAGCAAAAAAAGCCGCCCCACCTGAAACAGCCTGTACCAGAGCTTCCGCTTCACCGCGTACCGCCGGTGGAATCTGGCGTACAGCGGCTCCAGCTCCTCCGAGATCATCAGCACCGCCCAGTTGGCAAGGCCCCAGACGATAAAGTTCCAGCTCGCCCCGTGCCACACGCCGGTGGCGAACCAGACCACAAACGTGGACAGGTATACCGGCAGCCGCCTGCCCGCTTTCTCCCCCAGACGGGCCTTGGCAAAGCGGGTAACCCCCTGCATCCCCTTGGAGGTGGAGACCGGATAGAACAGGTAATCCCGGAACCAGCCGCTCATGGAGACATGCCAGCGCCGCCAGTACTCCTTCAGGGATTTGGAAAAATAGGGCCGGATAAAGTTCTCCTGCACCTTAATCCCCAGCGCTTCCGCGACGCCGATGGTGATGTCGATGCCGCCGGTGAAGTCCGCGTAGAGCTGGAGGGTGTAGAACACCATCCCCGCCAGAATGTACGCGCCCCGGTACGCATCCGGCCCGCCCACAATGGTCATGACGGCGGCCAGCACCCGGTCGGCCACCACCATTTTTTTGAAGTACCCCCACAGCATCCGCTGGAGGCCGAAGCTGAACCGCTTCCCGTCAAAATCATGCGCCTGGTACAGCGTCCGGGACAGGTCTCCCCAGCGGCTGATGGGCCCCTGGATCAGCAGCGGGAAGAAAGAGATAAACAAGGCGAAACGGGGGAGGTTCCGCTCTGCCGGCACCGTCCCCCGGTAAACGTCAATCAGATAGCCCACTGCCTGGAAGGTATAGAAAGAGATGCCCAGCGGCAGAATCAGGTTCACCGGGGGCAGCCCCTCCCCGCCGAAAAGAGAGAGAACGCCGTTGATGTTGGAGATTGCGAAGTTGGTATACTTGACCACCGCCAGGACGCCCAGATTCAGCAGCAGGCAGGCGGCCGCCCACCTCCGGCGGATTCGCTCCTCCCCTTTTTTGTACGCCTTTTTTGCGCCGCGGTCCAGCTGCTCCGCATGCTCTTTCAAATACGCGCGCTGCCGGGTCAGGTTGTCCCCAATCCGGCGCGCGGCAAACCATGTTGTGACGGTGGACGCCAGAATGTAGAGCAGAAAAACCGGCCCGGCCGCAAAGTAGAACACATAGCTGGCGGCCAGCAGGAGAATCCACTGGCAGCGCCCCGGCAGGGTATAATAGAGCAGAAACAGCGCCGCCAGAAACCCCAGGAATCCATACGATGTAAACAGCATAAACGGTTATGCCTCGTCTTCCAGCCTCTGGATAAGCGCATACAGCGCTTTGGCGGAATTGAAGTTGGCGGGCACGATGTCCGCGGCGGTGATGGTCACGTCAAACTCCTCCCCGATTTCGGTGATGAGGCTGACGATGTCCATGGAGTCCAGGATCGCGCTGTCAATCAGGTGCTCCTCCTTCTCAAAATCCACGTCCGGATGCATTTCCCGCAGAATATTCAGCAGTTCTTCCATGATGTGTTTCCTCCGTTCCTCTGTTTCATTTTTTGCGCGCGGACTCCAGATATCTTTTTTTCAGGGCCGCGCGGTCAATTTTCCCGTTCGCCGTCTGGGGCAGCCGCTCCAGCCGTATCAGCCGGTTGGGCAGCATGTACCGGGGCAGCTTCAGCTTCAGCGCCGGCGTCAGCTCCGCCTCCGCCGCGCCGCCCACGTAGTACAAAACGATCTTCCCGCGGCTTTGGTCGTAGATGCACGCCGCCATCTGCACGCCGGGCAGCATGGATACGTTGACCTCTATCTCTCCCAGCTCCACACGGTGCCCCATGTGCTTAATCTGGTCGTCCTTCCGGGAGACGAACAGCAGCTCCCCCTCCTCGTTGTATTTTCCGATGTCGCCCGTCTTATAAATCAGCTCCGGGAAAGCGCTCTGGAGCGGATTCTGGACAAAGGAGGCGGCGGTGCGCTCCGGGTCGTTGTAGTATCCCAGGGTCAGGGAGGTTCCGCGGATGCAGATTTCCCCCTCCTCCCCTTTGCCCGCCAGGCGGCCATCCTCCGTCAGCAGCAGAATCTCCCGGTTGGGGAAGGGCTTTCCAATGGGGATGGGTTCGCCCTCCTGAAACGCCCGGTCCACATGGTAGCAGCAGCACATGCCGGTTCCTTCGGTGGGCCCGTAGAGGTTGGTGAAGGACGCGTCCGGCAGCGCCTTCCGCCACAGCGCCAGCTGCCTGGCGGGAAAGACCTCGCTGCCAAAAGCGACGGTTTTCAGATACTTTGGCTTCACCACGTCAAAGGTTCCGAAGGCGCTGATCATGGTCAGCGCGGACACCACCCAGCAGATGGTGTTGATTTGATGCGCATTGAGATACTCCACCAGCGCCACCGGAATGGAGAACAGGCTTTTGGGAATCAGGTACGTGGTCGCGCCGCAGCGGGTGGTGGAATAGATCTCCTTCAGGCAGGCGTCAAAGTAGAGGGGCGTCTGGCTGCCGAACACGGTGTTTTCATGGAAGCCCAGGGCCTCCGACAGCTGCTCCACATAGTCCAGCACCGAGCGGTGGCAGGCGGCCACGCCCTTGGGAATCCCCGTGGAGCCGGAGGTAAAGACGATATAGATGGGATCCGTGTCGACGGCCCTGTCATAGATTTCCGACAGGGCCGCGTTATCCGGCTCCGTTTTGGCGGCGTCGCTGTAAAGAACCGCCTGCGCGCCGTCCAGCCGGAAGCCCTTTGCGGTCTCCAGCGTGTGCGCGTCGCAGATTACCAGCGGGGATTTGACGTTGTCCAGTATCATCTGAATCCGTCCGCCGGGCATTTCCGCGTCAATGGGCACATAGAAGCACCCGCCGGCGACCGTCCCAAAAAACGCGGCCACCTCCTGGGGGGACTTCTCCATGAAAATTACCACGGGCTGACGGTAGATTCCGCGCTGGTGCAGAAAGGTTCCCACGCCGCGGCTCGCACGGTGGAGCTCCCGAAAGGTCAGCCCGGCGGCGCCGTCGGAGAAGGCCAGCTTATCCGGCTTTTCCCGCGCGGTCCGGTTCAGGTCGTTGAGAATGTTATGGTGCATGTGCCCCCCTTACCCCAGCAGGTCATTGAGGGCCGTATACTCCACGGAAACCGCCGCGCCGTTCTCAAAAAGAATGCTGAGCAGGGCGTCCCCGTCCTCATAGACATACTGCCCGCCGAGCTCCTGAAAATCCTCGCCGTATGCGGCGGCCGCATCCTCCTGGGTGGAGCCGATGGTAATCCCCTCCGGCGTGGAGACGCTGCTGTCCAGAATACGGACGCTGGAAATATAATCCCGGTCCCCGTCGGGGTATGTAATGATCTCCACGCCGGCGTAGGTATAGGTCTTATCCAGCCCGTCGAAGGCGCAGCTGGCCGCCTCAAAGTAGCTGTCCGGCTCCCCCAAAAAGTCCAGCAGGGGCGCGAACTCCGCGTTCATGGGCAGCGGGCAGTCCCGGTAGGTCAGAACATATTTGCTGCCAGCTTCCGGCGCAGGGGCGGCGGGAGCGTCGGATTTCCCGGCGGGGGCGGCGTCGTCCGGAAGCTGGGAGGACGGCTTGTTCCCGCTGCCGCCGCAGGCCGCCAGGGTGAACAGCAGGGCCAAAAGCAGCAGCGAAGTCCATATACGTTTCATAGGTTGAATGTTCCTTTCATCTGCACTGGTTTTTATTCCGCTTCCGCACTGGGGGGAAGCTCCGCACCGTCAGCGGGGAAAGAATCATTGTCCGCATCCTCCGGCAGGTTCTCCTCCGGCGGGGCTTCGGGCGGCAGGTCTTCCACAGGCGGGATTTCGGACGGCGGTTCCTCCTCCGGCGGTTCCCCCTCCGGCGGGTTTTCCTCCGGCGGGGCTTCGGACGGCGGGTTTTCCTCCGGCGGGGCTTCGGACGGCGGTTCCTCTTCCGGCGGGGCTTCGGAAGATCGGAAGAGAACACGTCTGTACT
>CATLJA010000043.1 GCA_949959305.1 uncultured Oscillibacter sp. | reverse complement strand
GCGGATATCGCTGCCTTCAAGGACGTTTGGGTGTTCTGCGAGCAGCGCGAGGGCAAGCTGATGCCCACCGACTTCGAGCTGATTTCCAAGGGCCGCGACCTGGCCAACGAGCTGGGCGTGAACCTGTGCGGACTGCTGCTGGGCGGCGAGGGCATTGAAGCCGCCGCCAAGGAGCTGGGCGGCTACGGCGCGGACAAGGTCTACGTCTGCGAGAGCCCTATGCTGTCCGTGTACAACACCGACGCTTACGCCAAGGTCATCTGCGACGTGATTGAGGACCTCAAGCCCGAGGCGTTCCTCATCGGCGCGACCAACATCGGCCGTGACCTGGCCCCCCGCTGCGCCGCCCGCCTCCACACGGGCCTGTGCGCGGACTGCACCCACCTGGACATCGACGTGGCCAACTACATCCAGTTCCTGCGGGAGGCTTCCACCATCGACGTGGACAGCCAGAAGTGGGACATGGAGGACCGGAACCTGAAGATGACCCGTCCGGCCTTCGGCGGCCACCTGATGGCCACCATCATCTGCCCCCGCTTCCGTCCCTGCATGGCGACGGTGCGGCCCGGCGTTATGAAGAAGAACCCCTTCGACCAGGCCAAGGCCGACGCATGCGTCATTGAGAAGCCCGCCTTCACCCTGAGCGAAGCCGACGTAAAGACCGAGGTCACGGAGGTGGTGAAGGCGGCGAAGAAGCTGGTGGACCTGATCGGCGCGGACTTCATCGTGTCCGTGGGCCGGGGCATCAGCAAGGACGTGGAAGGCGGCATCAAGCTGGCGGAGGAGCTGGCGGCGGAGCTGGGCGGCGTCGTCGGCGGAAGCCGCGCCACCATCGACAGCGGCTGGCTGAGCGCCGACCACCAGGTGGGCCAGACGGGCAAGACGGTGCACCCGAAGGTGTACGTGGCCCTGGGCATCTCCGGCGCGATTCAGCACAAGGCCGGCATGCAGGACTCCGAGTGCATCATCGCGGTGAACAAGAACGACACGGCTCCCATCTTCGAGATTGCGGACTACGGCATCTGCGGCGACCTGTTCAAGGTCACCCCGCTGCTGACCGAGGCCATCCGGGCCGCCAAAGCCGCGAAGTAACTTTTTCTCGAGAGAAAAAGTTACCAAAAAGAGCTTTCGCTCGCTCTGATAGTCTGGTGATGAACCGGGCCGGAGCGACGGCAACCAAGCCTTAGCAAAGCAAAAAAACCGAAGGGCGCAAGCCCTTCGGTTTTTTATGGTTTCTCCTCGCTTTCCGGGTGGAAATGCCGCCAGACCGCCTCGGCGGTCTTTCGGGGCACCACCGCCGCCAGGGTCTCCACGTCCGCCTCCCGGACGGCCCTGACGCTTCCAAGCCGCTTCCGCAGCTCCTCCCGCCGCTTCGGCCCCACGCCGGGGATGCCGTCCAGGGCGGAGCGCAGGGCGCTTTTCCCGTGGCTCTCGTGGTGGTAGGTGATGGCAAAGCGGTGGGTCTCCTCCTGAATCTGGCCAATCAGCGAGAATACCGCCTGGTTTCCCACTATGCCGATTTCCCGGCCCTCCGGGGTCACCAGGGCGCGGGTCCGGTGGCGGTCGTCCTTCACCATGCCGAAGATGGGGACGCTCACCCCGAACTCCGCCGCCGCGCCCAGGGCGGTCTGGGCGTGGGTCACGCCGCCGTCGATTAAAAACACGTCCGGCAGGGGCAGGAACTTCTCGTCCCCGTCCGCCGCCCGCTGGAGCCGCCGCCGGATCACCTCCCGCATGGAGGCGTAGTCGTCCGGCTTTCCCTCCAGCTCCTTGATGCGGAAGCGGCGGTAGGCGCTTTTCAGGGGCCTTGTCCCGCTGTAGACCACCATGGAGGCCACGATATCGCTGCCCCCGGTGTTGGATATGTCGAAGGACTCCAGCCGCTTCGGCGGCTGCGGCAGGTCCAGCATCCTCGTCAAAAGCTCCAGGGTGTGGGCCACCCGCTCCTCGGCGGTGGTGGCCCGCTCCGCCTCCTCGGCGGCGTTCCGCTGGGCCATGGCCCGCAGCTCCGCCTTTTCCCCCCGCCGGGGAACGTGGACCCAGACCTTGCGCCCCGCCCGCTTGGTGAGAGCCTCCGAGAGGCTTTCACAGTCGCCCTCCGCCGCAAAGGGCAGCAGAATCTCATGGGGCAGGATGGCCCGGGGCAGGTAGTACTGGGCCGTCAGGGCGGAGAGCATTTCCTCCTCCGGCTCCTCCATGGGGGCGGCGAACAGCTCCGTCTCCCGGCCCGCCAGGTTCCCCTCCTCCATGTGCAGCACCGCGTAGCAGCATTTCCCCGCCCCCCGGTACAATCCCCATATGTCCGTGTCGGCGCAGAGCCCGGCGATGACCGTCTGCTTTTTCGACAGGGCGCTGATGGCGCCGATGCGGTCCCGGAGGGCCGCCGCCTGCTCGAAGCGCAGGGCCTCCGCCTCCGCCTCCATCTCCCCGGTCATCTCCCGGAGGAGCTCCCTGGCCTTCCCCTCCAGCATCTGGCAGGCCTGGCGGATGCGGCGGTTATACTCCTCCTCCGTCATCGACCGGCGGCAGAAGCCGTCGCACCGGCCCATGTGGAAATTCAGGCAGGGCCGCTCCGCCCCGATGTCCCGGGGGAACTTCCGGCCGCAGGTGGGCAGCCGCAGGGCGGCGCACACCGCGTCCAGCGCCTGCCGCGTCTCGTACCGCCCGCCGAAGGGGCCGAAGTACTTCGCCCCGTCGTCCGCCCATTTATGAACCATGCTGAACCGGGGATAGGGCCCCCGGGAAAGGCGCACGAAGGGATAGCCCTTGTCGTCCTTGAGCAGAATGTTATACCGGGGCATGTGTCGCTTGATGAGGGAGTTCTCCAGCACCAGGGCCTCGAACTCGCTGGAGACGAAGATGGTGTCGAAATGGTCAATCTGGGAGACCATCTGCCGTGTCTTCGCCGTGTGGGAGGCGCTGTCCTGAAAGTACTGGCTGACCCGGTTCTTGAGCTTCTTCGCCTTGCCCACGTAGATGACCTTTCCGGTCCTGTCCATCATCAGGTAGACCCCCGGCAAAAGCGGCAGGTCATTGGCCTTTTCCTTCAGCTCGTCCCTGGTCATGCTTCCGCCTCCTTTTCCCGGTTTTTCGATAAAAAAAGACCACCCCGCGCTGACGGGCAGCACGGGGACGGTTCGTTACTCTCCGAAGTTGTCTTTCACCAGGTCCACCAGCGCGGTGACCGCCTCTTTCTCATCGCTGCCGTCCGCGATCAGGGTGATGGGGGTCCCCTTCACAATGCCCAGGGACAGCACGCCCAGCAGGCTTTTGGCGTTGACGCGGCGGTCCTCCTTCTCGACCCAGATGCCGCTTTTAAACTCGTTGGCCTTCTGGATGAAGAACGTGGCGGGGCGGGCGTGCAAACCAACTTCGTTGTTGACAGTGACTTCCTGCGTATACATGTTGCAGCTCTCCTTTTTTGTATCGAATCAAATGGATGGTTGCCCACGAGTCATTACTTTACCATCATAACCGCTTTTTTGTCTCCCGTCAATGGACAATTGCACAAACATTTCAAAAATTTTTCCTTGGCAGTAAAATTCTTTTTGTTAGTTTACGCCAATTTTGCTGAAACTTATACGTCATTTTGCCTAAATTACAGGAGTTTTCCAGGGAAACGCCTTCCCGCCCGGCTTTCCCTTCATTATATGTATGGCCCCATAAAGCGCTTCATGCCGCGGGGCCGCCCTTTTTCCAGAAAAAGCCTCCGCCCCCAAAAAGTCCCGGGGGTTGACCGGCGCGGACCGGGGACAATATCGCTTGGGTATCGTGCACACGGGGCGGTTTTCCCGTCCCGCGCGCCGTCAAAGCGCCTCAGGGGCTTTCGGCCCGTGAAGCTTTTTGACGGGGCGGCTCCGGGCTCCGCCGGACAGGCGGGGCCCGGGGCCGGAAAGATAGAAGGAGGAGTATCCCATGAAAAATACTCTGATGTTCCTGCTGGCCTCCCTTCTGCTGGCGTTCAGCCTCACGGCCTGCGGCGGCGGCGGACAGACCACCGGAACTGCGGATAACGGCGGAACTGCGGATAACGGCGGAACTGCGGACGACTATGGAACCGCGGACAACGGCGGAACCGCCGGACAGGCCGGAAACGGCGTGGACGGCTCCATGAACGGAGAGGGCGGCCTCAGCGGCGGCTATGACAACGGCGGCAGCCTGATGGACGACGCGCGGGACGCCGTGGACGACGCCGGGCGCTCTGTCCGAAACGCTGTGGACGGCGCCGGAGACGCCATCGACCGGGCGTTTTAAAAGCCTGCGTTCCTGACGCGGGTTCCGCCGGGCCGCCGGGGCCATTCCAGGCTCCTCCGGCGGCCCGGCCTACATCGGGGCTTTTCTTTTCCCGCCGCCTCCTGTATAATGGAGCGGAACGCTGGAGAGGAGGTCCGCCCATGCCCCAGGAATTTAACATGAAAGCCATCGCCCGGATTCACAGCGACTTTGCCGGAAAGTTCGGCGTCCCCCGCCAGAGCGGGCTGGTGGAGGCGCTGGAGGCCCTGGTGGTGTTGGAGCCGGAATACCGGGATCCCGCCGCCCTCCGGGGGCTGGAGGACTTTTCCCATGTGTGGCTGCTGTGGGTCTTCGACCAGGCGGCCCGGGAGGGCTGGTCCCCCACCGTCCGCCCGCCCCGGCTGGGGGGAAACGCCCGGCTGGGGGTCTTCGCCACCCGCTCCCCCTTCCGGCCAAACCCCCTCGCCCTCTCCGCCGTGACCCTGGCGGGAATAGAGGCGACCCGGGAATGGGGAACCGTCCTCCGGGTCCGGGGAGCGGATTTGGCGGACGGCACGCCCATTCTCGACATCAAGCCCTACCTGCCCTACGCCGACTGCCGCCCGGACGCCCTGGGGGGCTTCGCCTCCGCCGCCCCCGGCGGGGAGGCGCTGGCGGTGGAATGCCCGGCGGAGCTTTGGGAGAAGGTCCCGCCCCGGCGGCGGGAGGCCCTCCGGGCGGTGCTGGCCCTGGACCCCAGGCCCAGGTACCAGCAGGACCCCCGGCGGGTCTACGGCTTCGGCTTCGCCGGGCTGGAGGTGCGCTTCTCCGTGGAGGGAAACGTCCTCCGGGTCCGGGAGATTGAAAAAGCGGGAGGCTGACGGCCTCCCGCTTGACGGCTTCATGGGTTCACTCCAGCTTCCGCACGAAGTTTCCAAAGACCCGGACCCGCTCCTGCACGGTGACGAAGGCGTGGCTGTCCCGCTCGTGGACCGCGTGGAGCAGCTCCTCAATCTCGAACTTGGAAAGGCACACCACCAGCACGTGGAGCCCCTTGCCGCTGTAAGCGCCGGTGCCCTCCCAGTAGGTGACGCTGCGCCCCAGCTTCTCGATGATGAAGCGGCCCAGCTCCTTCTCGTCCTCCTTGGTGAAAATCATGGCCTGGACGTTCACGTTCTGCTGGTGCATCCGGTCCAGCACCATAGCGGAGAAGAAGTTGTAGATGACCGAGTAAACCGCCACCTCTGGGATGAACAGAACCAGGCAGGCGGCGTAGAGGAAGAAGTTGAAGGTCAGGGAGAACTTCCCCACGGTGAAGCGGCTGCCCCGCTTGCTCAGGCACAGCCCCACGATGTCCAGCCCGCCGCCGCTGCCGCCGCAGGTCAGGACGATGCCGCTGGCGGTGCCCACGATGATGCCCCCCAGCAGGCAGGAGGTGAGGTAGTCGTCCACGATGGGGACCGAGGGCGAGGGGATGACGCTGTAAAAGAAGGAGAAGGACACCGTGCAGGCGATGGTCTTAAAGGTCATGGCCCGCCCCAGGGTCTTATAGCCCAGCAGCAGAATGGGGATGTTGCTTAGAAAGTAGAGAACGCCGGCGATGTCCGCCCCGCCGAAGCTGAGACCGGCCTTTTCCTGGAGCAGGGTTCGGATAAGCTGGCAGAGGCCCATCAGCCCGCCGGAATAAAGGTGCAGCGGCACAATGAAAAGATTCAGCGCCAGGGCCACCACGCCCTCCCCCAGCATGGCGGCCAGCAGCCGCAGCCAGCGGTGGTGCAGGGAATTGTACATCATGTCCTTCATGTCGTTCCTCCCGGTCCGGCGGCGCCGGCCCACCCGCCCCGGCGCTCGGCGGGGCGGCGTTTGTGGTTTTTTGGGGATGCTGGCTATGATTATAGCCGCTTCCGGGAAAAACCGCAAGGGGAAAAGCGGGGGCAGAATGGACGAAAACCCGGGAGAATCCCGGGTTTTCCCGTGAAAAGCCTACAAGGCGTACCGCAGGCAGCGGTACAGCCGGTCCCGGGCCCGGCGGAGGGTCCGGGAGACGGTGGAGCGGTTCAGTCCCAGTTCCTCCGCGATTTGGGGAATATTCATCCCCCGCTCGTAATAAAGCTCCAGGAGCTGGCGCTGGCGGGGGGTCAGCTCCCGCTCCCGGGCCTGGCGGAGGTTCCGGCGCAGGCGCTCCAGCCGCTCGCTGTTGTCCCCGGCGTTCTGCCGGGTCCACACCGTCAGATCCCCAATCCACTCGCCGGCCCGGCTGGAAAAGGGCCCCTCATAGCGCGTACTTCTCATGCTTGTGATAGCTCCTGTCATAGTAATGGGCGGTCAGCGCCGCCAGCTCCCGGGCCTCCCGCCAGAGGGGCGTCAGCTCGTCAATCCTCCGGCGGAGGCGGAAGGCCGCCTCCGGGTCCTCCTGGGCCCGCTCCAGAACCCGCAGCTCCGCGATGCGCCCGTGGATGGCGGCGGCGCTCTCCCGGTAGGAGGCCGACATCTCCAGCAGCGTCATGGCCGCGCCTCCCTTCCGCAAATCTCCCGGCAGGGGGCCAGCTCCCCCCGGGCCAGGTCCAAAAAGCACTCCCCGCAGGCCAGGCGGCCGTTGCAGGCCCAGTATTCCTCGCCCCGGAGAATTTCCCGCCCGCACGTCGTGCAGCGCAGGGCCGTCCGCCGGGGACGGCGTCTTGCGGTGGTCATGAACATCCTCTCCTTTGCAGTCCTTTTAAAAAAACGAAAAATCGGGAAAATTTTTGTTGACAAACGGAAAGCCGTCTGCTAGAATAAACACTGCTGTTGGAACTGCTGGTGTAGCTCAGTTGGTAGAGCAGCTGATTTGTAATCAGCAGGCCGGGGGTTCGAGTCCGTCCACCAGCTCCACAATTTAATAAACGGTATGGGGGAGTTCCAGAGCGGTCAAATGGGGCAGACTGTAAATCTGTTGCTTCGGCTTCGGTGGTTCGAATCCACCCTCCCCCACCAGCTCAGAAATTCCCGCCGCCGTTTCGTTTCCGGCTTCGCCGAAAACTGCACTGTGGCGGGATTTCTTCGCTTTCAACCGTGAACCACGCTGTTGGGTTCACGGTTGAATTTTTTTGCGAAGGACGGGGGATGGCGGCGAAGACGCGGGATATCCTGCGGGGCGGGCCTGTGTGCGCCCCTTCCCTCGGGCCGGCGGAGCTTGGAGGGCGGAAATCCGGATGGGCGGGGTTACAAGGATCTTGGCGGTAAACTTAAAATAGCACATATGTTCGAGTATGTCAAGAGGGTTTTTACAAGTTTCTTGTAAAATTCATTGACAGCCCCTTGGGGACCTGATAAGATGGAGAAAACGGAAAGGGGGAGCGGGCATGTCGTTTGGCGAACGGATGCGGGCGCGCCGGGGAGAGCTGAAGATGTCCAGGGCCGATCTGGCGGCGCTGCTGGGGGTCTCGCCCTCCGCCGTGGGAAACTATGAGACGGGGGTCAGCTTTCCCAAGGAGGAAATTATGCTCCGGCTGTTCGACTCCCTGGAGACGGACCCCAACACGCTTTTTCAAGACAGCTTTCAGTTCAACAAGCAGCCCCTGGAGCCAAGGGAGCGGAAGCTGCTGGAGGACTACCGGGGCCTGTCCGCCCTGGGGCGGGAGGCGGTCCGGAGCATGGTGGAGGCCCTGTGCGCCTGCCGGGACGAGGCGGAGGCGGCCCCCGGGGCGGCGGAGCCCCGGATGATTCCGCTGTACCGCACCCCCGCCGCCGCTGGGTACGCCGCCCCGGCCTTTGGGGAGGATTTCGACTATATCCCCGTCACGGGGGACGTGCCCCCGGCGGCGGAGTTCGGCGTGCGGATTCAGGGGGACTCCATGGCCCCCTATATCGCCGACGGCTCCGTGGTGTATGTGAACCGGGACCCCCTGAAGGCGGGGGACGTGGGGATTTTCTGCGTGGACGGGGACGTGTTCTGCAAGCAGTACTACAAGGACCCGGCGGGAATCGTCTACCTCTTCTCCCTGAACCGGAGCCGGGCGGACGCGGACGTGGTGCTCACCTCCGGCGGGGGGCGCTCCCTGGTGTGCTTCGGGCGGGTGATTCTCCGCGCCTTTCCCCTGCCGGGGCGGTGAAAAAAGGGGCGCGCCGAATTTATTGACAATCCCGCCCTGGGCGGATAAAATAGAGAGGTTATTTTGAAACCCCAATAAGGAAAGGAACGAAACGCTATGGACAAGAGACAAGTGGACGCCATCACCGCCCGGGACGCGGACTTTGCCCAGTGGTACACCGACGTCTGCAAAAAGGCGGAGCTCATCGACTACAGCTCCATCAAGGGCATGTTCATCTACCGGCCTTACGGCTACGCCATCTGGGAGAACATCCAGAGCGAGCTGGACCGCCGCTTTAAGGAGCTGGACGTTGAAAACGTCTACCTCCCCATGCTCATCCCCGAGTCCCTGCTCCAGAAGGAGAAGGACCACGTGGAGGGCTTCGCTCCCGAGTGCGCCTGGGTCACCATGGGCGGCAGCGAGAAGCTGGAGGAGCGCTGCGCCATTCACCCCACCTCCGAAACCCTCTTCTGCGAGCATTACGCCAATATCATCCACTCCTGGCGGGACCTGCCCAAGCTCTACAACCAGTGGTGCAGCGTCATCCGCTGGGAGAAGACCTCCCGCCCCTTCCTCCGCCACCGGGAGTTTCTCTGGCAGGAGGGCCACACCATGCACGCCACGGAGGACGAGGCCCGGGAGGAGACCATGCGGATGCTGAACGTCTACGCGGACTTCATGGAGAGCTTCCTGGCCATGCCCGTGCTCCGGGGCCGGAAGACCGACAAGGAGAAGTTCAACGGCGCGGAGGAAACCTACACCGTGGAGTGCATGATGCACGACCACAAGGCCCTCCAGGCGGGCACCAGCCACTACTTCGGCGACGGCTTCGCCCGGGCCTTCGGCATCACCTACACCGGAAAGGACAACCAGCTCCACTTCCCCCACCAGACCAGCTGGGGCGTCAGCACCCGGATGATCGGCGGCATCATCATGACCCACGGCGACGACAACGGGCTGGTGCTGCCTCCCCGTGCGGCTCCCATCCAGGCGGTGGTCATCCCCGTGGCGGCCCACAAGCCCGGCGTGCTGGACGCGGCGGCGGCCCTGCGGAATCGGCTGAAGGCGGCGGGCCTCCGCGCCAGGATGGACGGCTCCGACAACTCCCCCGGCTGGAAGTTCGCGGAGTATGAGATGAAGGGCGTGCCCCTGCGGGTGGAAATCGGCCCCAAGGACATGGAGAAGGACCAGTGCGTCGTGGCCCGCCGGGACACCGGGGAGAAGGTATCCGTCCCCCTGGCCGGACTGGAGGAGACGGTGAAGAAGCTGCTGGACGCGGTCCACGAGAATATGTACGCGCAGGCCCTGCGGAACCGGGAGGACAACACCTTCGACGTCTCCACCCCGGAGGAGGCCGGGGCCGTCGCCGGGGGCAAGGGCGGCTTCCTCCGCTCCAAGTGGTGCGGCTCCCTGGAATGCGAGCTGGCCATGAAGGAGCGGGCCGGGGTCAGCTCCCGCTGCATGCCCCTGCGCCAGAGCGGCACGGAGGGCGCGTGCCCCGTGTGCGGCAAAAAGTGCGTCACCGACATCTATTGGGGCGTTGCCTATTGAGTACCAACAGGGGGGAGCGCCGCTCCCCCTTTTTGCGCACCGGAAAGGAGGGTCCGCCATGGAGCGCCGCCGCTATCAAATTCTGGACGCCATCCGGGGCTGCGCCCTTGCCAGCATGCTCCTCTACCACGCCGCCTGGGACCTTGTTTACCTGTTCGGCGCGGACTGGCCCTGGTATCACGGCTTCGCCGCCCGCGTCTGGCAGCAGAGCATCTGCTGGACCTTCATCCTCCTCTCCGGCTACTGCTGGTCCCTGGGGCGGCGGCGGCTCCGCCGGGGGCTGACGGTGTTCCTCTGCGGGGCGTTCATTACCGCCGCCACCTGGGCCTTCATGCCCGGAAACCTGGTTTACTGCGGCGTGCTGACCCTGCTGGGGGCCTCGTCCCTGCTGCTGGTTCCCCTGGCCCCGGCGCTGGAGCGGCTTCCCCCCCGGGCGGGAGCGGCGGGGAGCTTCCTGCTGTTTCTGCTGCTGCGGGACGCGGGCGCCGGGTTCCTGGGCTTTGAGGGGGCGCGGCTGGCCGCCTTGCCGGAGGGTCTGTACCGGGACCATTTCACCGCCCTGCTGGGCTTTCCCCCGGCGGACTTTTTCTCCACGGACTACTTCCCCCTGCTGCCTTGGTTCTTCCTGTTTCTGACGGGGTGGTTCCTGTTCCGCCTCCGGCCGGAGGACGTGCGGGAGACCCGGCGGCTTCCCCTGGCGGCGGCCATGGGGCGGCGGTCCCTCCTGATTTACATGCTCCACCAGCCGGTCATCTACGCCCTCCTCGCGGCGGGCCACTTTCTCTTGACGGGAGCGACGGTATGAAAAAACTGGTCATGGGCGTTCTGGCCCACGTGGACGCCGGGAAAACCACCCTGTCCGAGGCCCTGCTGTACCAGAGCGGGGCCATCCGCCGCCTGGGCCGGGTGGACCACCGGGACGCGTTTCTGGACACCGACGGCATCGAGCGGGAGCGGGGCATCACCATCTTCTCCAAGCAGGCGGAGTTCTCCTTGGGGGACCTGTCCGTTACGCTGCTGGACACTCCCGGGCACGCGGACTTCTCCGCCGAGGCGGAGCGGGTCCTCCAGGTGCTGGACTGCGCGGTCTTGGTCATCAGCGGCTCCGGCGGGGTCCAGGCCCACACCCGCACCCTCTGGCGGCTGCTGGAGCGCTACGCCGTCCCCACCTTTTTGTTCGTCAACAAAATGGACCTGGCGGGGACGGACCGGGAAAAGCTCCTGGCGGAGCTGAAGGCCCGGCTGGAGCCCGGCTGCGTGGACTTCTCCCTGCCGCCGGAGGCGCTGGCGGAGGAGGCCGCCGTCTGCGACGAGGCCCTGCTGGAGCGCTACCTGGAGACGGGGGCGGTTTCGCAGGAGGATTTGACGGACCTGGTCCGGCGGCGGAAGCTGTTCCCCTGCCTGTTCGGCTCCGCGCTGAAGCTGGAGGGGGTGGAGGAGCTGCTGGAGGCCCTGGGCCGCTGCGCGCCCCTGCGGACCTTCCCGGAGGAATTCGGCGCGCGGGTTTTCAAGGTCTCCCGGGACGAGCGGGGAACCCGCCTGACCTGGATGCGGATCACCGGCGGCACGCTGAGGACCAAGGACCCCCTCACCAACCGCCGCCCCGAAACGGCGGAGGAGGAGGTATGGGAGGAAAAGGCGGACCAGCTCCGCCTCTACTCCGGGGCCAGGTTCCGCCCCGTGGACAGCGCCCCCGCCGGTTCCGTCGTGGCCGTCGCCGGGCTGAGCCGGACCCTCCCCGGCCAGGGGCTGGGCTTTGAGACCGCCTGGACCGTCCCCGTTCTGGAGCCGGTGCTGGCGTACCAGCTGGAGACGGAGGCGGACCCCTCCGCCGCCCTCAAGGCCCTGCGGCTTTTGGAGGAGGAGGACCCCCAGCTCCGGGTGTCCCAGGCTGGGGGAAGCCTCCGCGTGCAGCTGATGGGAGAGGTCCAGACCGAGATTTTACAGCGCCGCCTCCGGGATCGCTTCGGCATTGAGGCGGCCTTCGGCGCGGGCCGGGTGGTGTACCGGGAAACCATCGCCGCCCCCGTGGAGGGGGTGGGCCATTTCGAGCCCCTGCGGCACTATGCCGAGGTGCACCTGCTGCTGGAGCCCCTGCCCCGGGGGGCGGGCCTCCGCTTCGCCTCCGCCTGCCCGGAGGACAAGCTGGAGGGCCGCTGGCAGCGGCTGATTCTGACCCACCTGCGGGAAAAGCCCCACCTGGGGGTCCTCACCGGGTCCCCCATTACGGATATGAAGCTGACCCTCACGGCGGGCCGGGCCCACGAGAAGCACACCGAGGGCGGCGACTTCCGCCAGGCCGTTTACCGGGCGGTGCGCCAGGGGCTCATGAGCGCCGAGAGCGTCCTTCTGGAGCCCTGGTACGCCTTCCGCCTGGAGCTGCCGGCGGCCCAGCTGGGCCGGGCCCTGAACGACGTGCAGCAGATGGGCGGCGAGACGGACCCGGCGGAGACTCTGGGGGATGAGGCCGTCCTTACGGGCCGGGCTCCCGTTGCCGCCATGGGGGACTACGCGCGCGAGGCGGCGGCCTACACCCGGGGCCAGGGCCGCCTGAGCCTCCGCCCCGCGGGCTACCGTCCCTGCGCGGACCCGGAGGCCGTCATCGCCGCCGCCGGCTACGACCCGGAGCGGGACGTGGAGAACACGCCGGACTCCGTCTTCTGCGCCCACGGCGCGGGCTATACGGTAAAGTGGAGCGACGTTCCCGCCCGCGCCCATGTGGAAAGCGGCGTCCGCCTGAACGCTTCGGAGCCCCCGGCGGCGGAAGCCCCCCGGCGGGCCGGGCCCTCCCCCTCCTGCGCCGGAAGCCTTGAGCAGGACAAGGAACTCCAGGCCATTTTCGAGCGGACCTACGGCGCGGTAAAGCGCCGGGACTTCCTGCCGCCGAAAGCGCCCCGCCGCCCCCCGGCGGCGGAGGCGGCCCGGCCCGCCGCTCCGCCCCCCTCCGGGCCGGAGTATCTGCTGGTGGACGGGTACAACATCATCTTCGCCTGGGACGAGCTGAAGGCCGCCGCCCGGGAAAGCCTGGACGCCGCCCGGAAGGCCCTGTGCGACCTCCTGTGCAACTACCAGGGCTGCCGGAGGTGCGAGGTCATCGCCGTCTTCGACGCGTACAAGGTCCGGGGCGGGCAGGGCTCCGTGGAGAAGTACCACAACATCCACGTGGTCTACACCAAGGAGGCGGAGACGGCGGACGCGTATATTGAGCGGGCCACCTACCAGCTGGGAAAGCGCCACCGGGTGCGGGTGGCCACCTCCGACGGGCCGGAGCAGCTGATCATCCTGGGCCACGGGGCCCTGCGGGTCTCGGCCTCCGCCTTCCGGGAGGAGGTGGAGGCGGTCCGGGGCCGCATCGCCCAAATCCTGGCGGAGAACAACCGCCGGGACCACGGAGCCCTCCGGGCCGCTATGGAACGGGCGCAAAAGCAACGGGAGGAATGAACCATGAGAACTGTTTTTACCGCGCTGGCCGCCTTTTCCGCCTGCGCCGCCGCCCGGCGGCGCCTGGACCGGAGCGGCCCCGCCTCCGGCGGGGACTTCCTGAACGGCCGCATCCGGCTCAAGATCTTCTGGAACGAGGGGGCGGCCTTCGGCCTGCCCATCCCCGCCGGGGCTCTGCCCCTGGCCTCGGCGGCGGCGCTGGGGCTGCTGTGGGCCCGGCGGCGGCGCTGCCCCCTGGGGACGGGGCTGATTCTGGGCGGGGGGCTCAGCAACCTTCTTGAGCGCGTGCGGGACGGGAGGGTCTGCGACTACATCCGTTTTCCCCGGGCGCCGGAGCCCCTGAACCGCTATGCCTTCAACCTGGCGGACCTGTGCGTCTTCGCCGGGGGGCTTTTGTGCCTCGGGCGGGAGCGCGGGGCGGCAAAGGGCCCTCTTGACGTTTGATAAAGCGGTTTATTAAAATATAGCGGCCGCCTTGGAAGGCGGCCGCCCGGCAAACCATCATGCCTCAATAAGTGACATGTTCTTTGTGATATTGAATAAAATCCTCTTTATTAAAAGATGGCAGATACCCATATTCGTCTACCATCAACTTGAGCATTGCGGCAGCTCTCGCTTGGGTATTGATGCTTTTCGCAGGATTAAATTCAATATCGGTAAAATAGCTGTACCCTGAAACCGCATTGATTTCATCAATTGCAAATGATTTTTTTACAGCGGTGATATAGATGAAATCATAGAATGCGGTTTGGGGAATTAAAGGAAAATCCTCATTTTGGTAACGAAACGCTTTCAGGCTTCCCGAGCTATGCAATCTCTCATCGCGCTTGGCCTCTTTCGGCGGCACGCCGAGCAAATCAAGATAAGGCCCTCCGTGCTCAAAAACCTTCGCGCTCTGAAAAATATTCTCAAGGGTATAGTTATTTATCTTGAGATTAAACGCACTCAGCTTCCGTCCAATAGTTTCTTTGCTCTTAGTGCTGATCTCCAATGGTTTAGCGCTTCTATCTGCCTTCATAATCTCGTTGTGCAGACTTTTTATGGATTTCTGTTTTTGAGATACCGCAAAACCAGAATGCCATTCAAATGAATACATTTCACTATTAGAAAAACTCACCTCAGCACACCTCCCAAGCTCCGGTTTTCCGTTTAGGGCAGTTCCCAAAAATAATGAGGAAAAGGAAGCGGGAGCGGAGTGTGCAGGGCAGGGCGGAGGGCGCAGGCGGGCTAATGCCCGCCGGAAGCCACACCGCGGCTGTGCGTTTCCCGGACCGCCGGACTTTTCTCAGCATTTTGGGGAACCTCCCTGGATTATAGCATGTTATGGCCACGGCATCAACATGCGTCTGCGGAAACTGCCCAGGCTGTACCGCAGCGGCACTTTTCCCAAACGGGACGGCCGGCGGGCCCTCTTGACTTTCCGGCGGCTTTGTGCTATGCTTTCCAAAATGACAGACCGCCTTTTTCCACCGGAAACCGGCGGAAGGTTTTCAAATTCTATCAGATGGGAGACGTTTCTATGAAGAGAATCAAGACCCTGGAGACCCGCAGCCTCTGCGAGAGCGCCAAGAAGGGCGGCTGCGGCGAGTGCCAGACCTCCTGCCAGTCCGCCTGCAAGACCTCCTGCGGCGTCGCCAACCAGAAGTGCGAGCAGAAGTGAACAGCCAAAGCGCCGCCCGTTGAGGCGGCGCTTTTCATAGGAGGAACACATGGTACATCAATACAAGCTCAACGGCTATAACATTGTTCTGGACAGCTGCTCCGGCGGCGTTCATGTGGTGGACGGGGTGGCCTATGACGTCATCGCCCTTTACCCGGACCACACGGCGGAGGAAATTGTCCAAGCCCTGCTGGAAAAATACCCGGACCGCCCCGATGTGACGGAGGCGGAGCTCCGGGAGTGCCTGGCCGACGTGGAGGAGCTGGTCCGCTCCGGGCAGCTCTACACCCCCGACACATTCTCGGATATCGCCGGAACCTTCAAGGAGCGCTCCGGCGGCGTGGTGAAGGCCCTCTGCCTCCACGCGGCCCACACCTGCAACCTCAGCTGCTCCTACTGCTTCGCCAGCCAGGGCAGGTACCGGGGGGACCGGGCCCTCATGAGCTTTGAGGTGGGGAAGCAGGCCCTGGACTTCCTCATCGCCAGCTCCGGAACCCGGACGAACCTGGAGGTGGACTTCTTCGGCGGCGAGCCGCTGATGAACTGGCAGGTGGTGAAGGACCTGGTCGCCTACGCCCGGAGCCGGGAGGAGCCCTGCCGCAAGCATTTCCGCTTTACCCTCACCACCAACGGCATGCTGATCGACGACGACGTGATTGACTTCGCCAACCGGGAGATGGACAACGTGGTCCTCTCCCTGGACGGGCGGAAGGAGATTCACGACGCCCTCCGGGTGGACTGCGCCGGAAACGGCAGCTATGACCGCATCGTCCCCAAATTTCAGAAGCTGGTCAAGGCCCGGGGGGGGAGCCGCTACTACATGCGGGGCACCTTCACCCACCGGAACCCGGACTTTACGAAGGACCTCTTCCACATGGCGGACCTGGGCTTTACGGAGCTCTCCATGGAGCCGGTGGTCTGCGCCCCCGGGGACCCGGCGGCCCTGACGGAGGAGGATTTGGAGGTCGTCAAGGAGCAGTACGAGCTGCTGGCCAGGGAAATGCTGAAGCGGCATAAAGAGGGCCGTCCCATCACCTTCTACCACTACATGCTGGACCTCACCGGAGGCCCCTGCGTCTACAAGCGGGTGTCCGGCTGTGGCTCCGGCACGGAGTACATGGCCGTCACCCCCTGGGGGGATCTGTACCCCTGCCACCAGTTCGTGGGGGAGGAGGCGTACAGGCTGGGGGACGTGTGGAAGGGCGTGACCAATCCCGCCCTGCGGGAGGAGTTCCGCGCCTGCAACGCCTACGCCCGGCCCGAGTGCGCGGACTGCTGGGCCAAGCTCTACTGCTCCGGCGGCTGCGCCGCCAACGCCTTTCACGCCTCCGGCTCCATCCGGGGGGTCTACCCGGCGGGGTGCGAGCTGTTCCGCAAGCGGATGGAGTGCGCCATCATGCTCCAGGCCGCCCTGGCGGAGGAGGCGGAGGAGGCATGACCGCGCCCATATGGGATTTCCTGGAGAGCCGCCGCCGGGCGGGTGCGCACCGCTTCCACATGCCGGGCCACAAGGGAATCCCCGGCCCCCTGGGCTGCGAGGCGTGGGACGTTACGGAAATCCCGGGGGCGGACTCCCTCTATGAGGCTTCCGGCATCATCGCCGAAAGCGAGGCAAACGCCGCCGCCCTCTTCGGCTCCGGGGCCACCTTCTATTCCACGGAGGGCTCCAGCCAGTGCATAAAGGCCATGCTGTTCCTGGCCCTCCAGAACCGCCCGGCGGGAACCCCGCCGGTGATTGCCGCCGCCCGGAACGTCCACAAGTCCTTTGTCCACGCCGCCGCCCTGCTGGGCTTCGAGCCCCTCTGGCTCTGGCCGGAGGAGGGGGAAAGCGCCTCCCTCTGCGCCTGCCCCGTCACGGCGGAGGGTTTGGAGCGGGCCCTCTCCACTCTGGACGCGCCCCCCGCCGCCGTCTACGTCACCAGCCCGGACTACCTGGGGAACCTCCAGGACGTCCCGGCTTTGGCGGAGGTCTGCCGCCGCCGCGGGACCCTGCTCCTGGCGGACAACGCCCACGGGGCGTATCTCCGCTTTCTGGAGCCCTCCCTCCACCCCCTGGACCTGGGGGCGGACCTCGCCTGCGACTCCGCCCATAAGACCCTTCCGGTCCTCACGGGAGGCGCGTACCTGCACATTGCCAAAACCGCCCCGGCGGCCTTCCGGGAGAGGGCCAGGGCCGCCCTGGCCCTGTTCGGCTCCACCAGCCCGTCCTACCTGACCCTGGCCTCCCTGGACCTTTGCAACGGGTATCTGGCCGGAGAGGGCCCAAGCCGCATCCGCGCCGCCGCCGGGCGGCTGGAAGCGCTGAAACGGGACCTGTCCAGATGGGGCTGGTCCTTCGCGGGGACGGAGCCGCTAAAGCTCACCGTGGACGCGGGGGCCTCCGGCTGGACCGGGCTGGAGCTGGCGGAGCGCCTGCGGGCGGGGGGCGCGGAGCCGGAGTACGCCGACCGGGACCACACGGTGCTGATGGCCTCCGGGGCCACGGAGGAGGCGGGCTTCCAGGCGGTGGAGCGGGCCCTGCGCCTCGCCCGCCGGAGACGGCCCCGCCCCCGCCCGGCCCTGTCCCCGGCGCGGGGAGAGCGGGTCCTCTCCATCCGGGAGGCCCTGTCCGCCCCCCAGGAGACCGTCCCGGCGGAGGAGAGCCTAGGCCGTATCTGCGGCGCGCCCACGGTGAGCTGTCCCCCGGCGGTTCCCATCGCCGCGGCCGGGGAGCGCATCGGGGCGGAAGCCGTGAAGCTCTTTCAATATTACGGCGTGAAGGCCGTGGACGTATTAAAGGACTGAAAACCGAAAAACGAGGCACACTATCCGTTGCCGCCCCGTTCCCCCGGGACGGGGCGGATTTTTTTCGGATAGGAGAGACGTGATGAACGCAACGGTTAATGAAAGCTGCATCGGCTGCGGCCTGTGCGCCGGGAACTGCCCGGAGGTATTTTCCATGGGGGACGACGGCTTCGCCCACGGCGGCGAAGTCCCCGACAGCGCCATGGACGCGGCCCAGTCCGCCCGGGACGAGTGCCCGGTCAGCGCCATCAGCATCGGCTGACCATAAAAAGGAGGGGCCCTGAAAACTGAACCGCCCCAGATTGAGCGGACAGCACAAAAAAGGGACCACAGGCAGGAAAAGGTTGAGTTTTAGGCGGAGCGGCGCGGCGAAAAGCGGCGCCGCTCCAGTCTTTAACTGAATGCGCTCATGAGAGGTAATATGTAGAGGGTGGTTTCTGCCACGAAATACATATGACTGGCAGCTCGTTTGCAAAGTAGGTGAAGCCCCTGTAACGGATATTGAACACGGGTTGATTTTGTGTTATACTTCGATTGTATCCGTTCGACAAATAAAAATTTGTAAGTTTGTCAGGTTGAAAGGAGATTTCTATGAGCGCAGACCTGCCTTTTTTCAAATACCACCCTGACCCATTCGCCACTGATACTTTTCGCAGGCTGGACGAGCCGGTCTTGTGCCCCTGCTGCGGCCAGGAGACCTCCATCATCTACGCGGGGCCTTTCTATTCTAAGGATGAAGTGAATCATCTGTGCCCTCACTGTATCGCCAGCGGTGCGGCGGCGGAGAAGTATAGCGGCGAATTTCAGGACAGCGAATCCACTGACGAGGTGGACAGCCCCAACAAACTGGACGAATTGGTCCACCGCACCCCTGGCTACTGCGGCTGGCAGCAAGAGTATTGGCGCGCCCACTGCGGCGACTTCTGCGCCTATCTGGGCACGGTGGGCTATACGGAGCTTGAGGAAATGGGCTTGGTGGATGAGGTTCGGGAAACCCTGCTCGATGACTGGTATGAAGAAATTTTCACCGACTTGACAAAGGACGGCAGTACGGTTGGATACCTGTTTCGG
>CATLJA010000042.1 GCA_949959305.1 uncultured Oscillibacter sp. | reverse complement strand
GGCGGACGCAAAGCGTCCGCCCCCCGGTTCAGTCTGCTCTTGTCAAAAAATTCCCCTGTGCCGGGCGAAGCCGTTTTACAGATTGGCGAACACGTCCACCTGCTTTTGCAGCTCGCCGACAATTTCCTGGTTCGTATCCATGCCGGAGGCAATGCCCGTCATGTCCCCCGCCAGCGCCCGGGTGCTGTCCGCCGCGCCGGTAACGCCGGCGACCGCCTCCTCCACCGCGCTGGAAATGCTGGAAATGGAGGCGGCCACGTCCTCCATGGATTCCCGGAGCCGCTCCGCCTGGCCGTTGAAGGAGGCCATGGCCCCCTGGATGTAGGAAGCGTCGTCCCGGTACTGCCGCCCGGACTGAAGGGACTGCTCCAGCTGTGTCTGGAGGGCCCCGCCCAGGTAATCCGCCAGCTCCCGGGCGCTGGCGGAGAGATAGTCCACCGCCCCGGTAACCACGCCGCTGACCTCCTGAATATGGCCGGCGGTCTCCCCGCAGGAATCCGCCAGACGGCGGATTTCCCGGGCCACCACGGCGAAGCCCTTTCCCGCCTCCCCGGCCCGCGTGGCCTCCACGGAGGCGTTGATGGCGATCAGGTCCGTAGAAGACGAGATGGAGAGGATGTCCTTTGTCAAAATGCCGATGCGGTCCACGCTCCTGCTTTTCTCAATGGCCTGGTCCAGGACGGCCATGATCTCCGCCGTCCGGGCCCGGACGGCCTCCATCTCCGCCTGGGCGGACCGCTCCATCTTCTCCGCCCGCTCCCGCATCTCCGCCGAGTAGGCGGTAATGGAGGCGCAGTCCTCCGCCATGCGCACCGCGTCCTCCTGGGTGCCGGAGGCGCTGGCGGTAATGGAGGCGGTGTTCCCGGCAATCTCCTCCAGCGCGGCGGAGAGCTGCTCCGTCAGGCCGGAGAGCTCCCGGGCGCTGCCGCTGGAGGTGCGGGTCCGCTTCCGAACCTCCCCCACCACGCCGTTGATGCGCCGGGAGCTGTCCTGAAGGGTGTCCATGGCTCCTTGGATGGGGGCGATGACGTATTTGCGTATTATCCGCAACGCCGCCCACACCAGGAGCACCCCCGCGGCCAGCGTCCCGGCGCTGACCGCCAAGGATGTGACATACACCCCGAACAGGCGGCCCCGGGCCGCCTCCGCCCGGGTGGACACCGAGGCGGAAAGGGCGTTGATGGACGCCTCCGCCGCCTCGCTCCGGCCCGCCACGTCCCCGTTGGCCATGGCGTAAGCCTCCTGGGTCTTGCTGTCGGCGCTGGCGCAGACCAAACGGACCAGGGCGTGCTTAAAAGCGGCGTAGTCCTCCAGCAGTGCCTGGTAGACCGCCCCTTCATCCTCCGGGACAAAGGGAGCGTAGTCCTCCAGCTTTCCGTCCAGCTCCGCCTCCTCCGCCTTAATCTCCTGGACCAGGCGGATCATGGTGGCATGGTCCGCCGCCACGATGTGGCTGAGGGCCAGGCGGTGAATGTCCATGAAGGAGCGCCGGACGTCCTCCAGCTTCGCCTCGCTGACCATGTACTCGTCCACGATGGTCCCGGCGTTGGAATGGACATTATTGATGCTGAACACCGCCAGGACATTGGACAGCAGCGTCACCAGGCCCAGCAGGACGACGGGCAGGATCAGCCGCCGCTGCAGCTTTCCGTTCATAGTTCTCCCCCCGAAATGTGTAATTGAATTCCGGCGGCTACCGCGCCGTCACGCCCTCCACCAGCCGGTCCAGCTGGGCCTGGAGCTCCGCGCCGGAGGGATTTCCGCGGGCCATGTTCCCGGCGAACTCCGCCACCGGGTCCCAGAACTTCCCTCCCACCCGCTGGAGCTGGGAGTATTCCGACTGGGCCAGCAGCGCCGCGATGGCAGGGGCCGCCTGCACCTCCGGGGAGTCCGCGGCGCCGGCGTTGGCGGGGCCCTGCCCCCGGAGCTCAAAGCGGAGGCGCTGGTTTTCCCCGCTGGTAATCCACTCCGCCAGCCGGGCCGCCCACTCCGGATGCCGGGAATAGGCGTTCACGCCAATAAGCTTGCAGCCGGAAAAGGAGGCCATTTGGATTTGCCGCCCCTTGCAGGTATAGGTGGGCAGCTTGGCGGCCCCGGCGTTTTCGCCCCAGACCTCCTGAATGGCCACGGCGTTCCACACGCCGCTGACTCCGGCGATGACGGAGCCGTCCCGGACGCCGGCCAGGAATTCCTCGTCCGTCCGGCTGGCGAAGCCGGGGCTGGCGGCAATGTCCAGCATGGCCCGGGCCACGTCCACGCCGTCAACGTCCCCTCCAACGCCGTTCCAGGTGCAGCGGTTGGTGAGGCCGTCCTCGTTCAGCCCCACCTCCAGGCCGGTGTTCCCGAAGAAGGCGTAGACATACCAGGCCGAGGACCAGTCCATGGTCACCAGCCGCCCGGCCTCCGCCGCGGTTTCCAGCATCCGGTCCAGGGTCTGAACGTCCTCTTCGGAAAAGTACGCCTTATTGTAATAGAGAAAATATCCGTTGTCCGCCGTCAGGGGATAGGCGTAGGGCACGCCGTCCACGCTGGCCGCCTCCACGGCGGCGGAGAGGTTCGCGGCCCGAACGGCGCCGGGCTCCTCAATGGGGTTCAGCGCCCCGGCGGCGGCCAGGGCGGCCACCTGGTCGTCGGCAAAGGCGAAAACGTCCGCCCCCCCTTCCAGGTCCCCCAGCAAAGCGTCCTTGCAGCTGGACTCGCTCTGGGGCTGAAAGGCAATGTGGAAATCCGCCTCCCCGGCGTAGCGGGACTGGAAGGAGGCGAAAATCTCCTGGAGCAGGGCCTCGTCCTCCTCCGCGCCCCAGACGGTCAGATTCACGCTCTCTTTTTCCGGAGCGGCGCTTTCCGGCGGCGCCTGCTCTCCGCAGGCGGACAGGAGCAGCAGCGCCCCCAGAGACAGGAGCAGAACAACGTACTTCTTCATGGCCTCAAGCCCTTCCAGTGTTTTTTCCCGGCCCCGCGCCCGAAGCGGCGGGCCCCGGGATTGGGCGGCGCTTCGCCCCTGCGGACTCAGCGCGGATATTATAGCATTTTTTTCTTCCGCTGGCAAGATGCTCTCCCCGCGCTTTCTTCCATCGGGCCGCCAAAAAAATTTTTAAAAACCCCCTTGACATTCTCCGAAAATGTGCTATTGTATTAATTGCATAAGACAATTGCACAAAGCAGGAGGTGCGCAGAATGCAATGGCAGTTTTCCAACGACGCCCCCATTTACACCCAGCTGATTCAGCAGGTGAAGGCGGGCATCGTCACCGGCGCGTTCCCCCCGGGGGAGCGATTGCCCTCGGTGCGGGACATGGCCACGGAGGCCGGGGTCAATCCCAACACCATGCAGCGGGCCCTGGCGGAGCTGGAGCGGGACGGACTGGTGTACAGCCAGCGGACCGCGGGGAGATTTGTGACGGAGGACAACACCATGATCAACGCGGCGAAGCGGAGCCTTGCCCAGCGGCATGTGAAGACCTTTCTGGAGGCCATGCTCCGGCTGGGCTTTCAAAAAGAGGAAATCATTCATCTGATCGCGCAGGAATTCGGAGAGGAGGAATCAGACTATGCCGGTGCTTGAGTGCAGGGGGCTGACGAAACGCTTTGGGCGGACCGCGGCCCTGGACGAGGTGAGCCTCGCCATTGAACCGGGCCGCATCGTGGGGCTGCTGGGCCCCAACGGCAGCGGCAAGACCACGCTGATCAAGCTGGCCAACGGCCTGCTGACCCCCGACGGGGGCTACATCGCCGTCTGCGGCGGCGCGCCGGGCCGGGAGAGCCACGCCCTGGTGAGCTACCTCCCGGAGCGGACGGCTATTCCCACCTGGATGAGCGCCCGGCAGCTGCTGGATTTTTACGGCGACTTTTACCAGGACTTCCGCCGGGAGGCGGCGGAGGAGATGCTGGACCACCTGGGCATCCTGCCCCGGCAGGCCATCAAGCAGATGTCCAAGGGCACCCGGGAGAAGGTGCAGCTCATCATGGTCATGAGCCGGGCGGCGAAGCTGTACCTTCTGGACGAACCCATCGGCGGCGTGGACCCCGCCACCCGGGATTACATCCTCTCCACCATCATCGGCAACTACAACCCGGAGGCGGCGGTGGTGGTTTCCACCCACCTGATCGCCGACGTGGAGAAGGTGCTGGACGAGGTCGTCTTCATCAACCAGGGCCGCGTTGTGCTCCAGTCCACCGTGGACGATATCCGGGAGGAGAAGGGCATGAGCGTGGATGAACTGTTCCGGGAGGTGTTCAAATGCTGATCAAACTGCTGAAGCACGAGTTCCGAGCCACGGCCCGGATTATGCTGCCCATGTATTTGGTCCTGCTGGTCACCGCCGTGGGCTCCAACCTGGCGGGCCGGAGGATGCTGGACGGCCGGTCCGAGGTTTTGAATACCCTGGGCGTTTTGATCGTCATGGCCTTCGGCTTTGCCATCTGCGGCGTGCTGCTGATGTCCTTTGTACTGATGGTCCAGCGGTTTTACAAGAACCTTTTGCAGGACGAGGGGTATCTGATGTTCACCCTGCCCGTCTCCGTCCACCAGCACATCTGGTCAAAGCTCATCGTCTCCGCCGTGTGGTTCGCGGCAACCATACTGGCGGTTATCGCGGCCAGCCTGATTGTGGCCTTCCAAGGGGGCTTCCTGCGGGAGCTGCTGGACTTCCTCCGCTACTTCTTCGAGGGACTGCAGAAGCTGAAGATCAGCGAGGCCCTCAACGGCACCGTCTACCTGGCGGAGCTCGCCGTCCTGGTGTTTTTGTCTCTGGCGGCCTTCTCCCTCCAGTTTTACGCCGCCCTGGCGGCGGGCCACAGCCAGGCCAATCACAAGATGCTCTGGTCCGTGGTCTGGTTCTTCGGCTTCCAGTTCGCCCTGCAATTCGCGGTTTCCCTGCTGTTCATCAGCTTGGACCGGCTGGGTATTTCCAACTTCCTGAACCATGACTTGGATGTGACTCCCGTTGCGGCCATTCATATCGGGCTGCTGTTCATGAATGTCTGCGTCGTGGCCTACGGAGCGATTTTCTACACCGTCACCGCAGTCTTCCTGAAAAAGCGCCTGAACCTGGAATAAACGGCAGCCCGCTCCGGCGGCGAAGAGAAGAAAGGAGTATATGATGAAACGATTTGCAGCGCTCTGCGCCCTGGCCCTGGGCGTGTCCCTGCTGTCCGGCTGTACGCCCGGCATTGTGGTGACCTCCCCCGAGGACGAGGAATTTCAAAAGGACTGGGCGGACTCTGTGGAAGAGGCCGCCGAGGACTGGGCGCAGGACTGGGAGGCCGCTATTGACGAAGCCGTGGAGTCCTGGAGCGTCCGGGACGAGAACGGCGTGGAAAAGGACCATTACTGGAAAATTTTAGATGTGTCGGACGAAGAGGCCGCCATTGTGGAGGTTGGGACCGTCACGGACCCGGAACAGGTCAAGGCCATAGACGATCTCCTCAACGACGACGGCCGTCAGGAATACCGGCTGGCCGGGGACCCCGGAGACCCCGCCTACAGCTACGTCTACTGCCAGCAGGAGACCCTGAAGGCGGGCCAGGACCCCGGGGACCTGGAGTATGAGGAGCTGGTCCGCTTTACCGTTTCCAAAGAGAAGAACACGGTGACCATCGTGATTCTGGAGGAGCTGCCCTCCCTGCTGAACGTGGACCTGGGGGACTTCCTGACCTTCACCATTGACGTTCCGGCGGAGACGGCGGAGGCTTTGCGGAATCCCGGCCGGTTTTTGGAATAATCCACAAGGACGCGCCCTTCCGGCGCGTCCTTCTTATGCCTGTCAAACCCTTGACAAACCGGGAAATTTAAGGTAGATTAACCTTGCCAAAACGATAATGCGCAAAGGAGAGAGCGACATGCATAATGTACGGAACATCACGCCGGACGTGCTGCTTATCGGCGGGTCCGACCGGCGGCTCAGCCTGTTTGAAAACGTGTTCCCCGTCCCCCGGGGCGTCAGCTACAACGCCTACCTGGTGCGGGACGAGAAGACCGTCCTGCTGGACACGGCGGACTCCGCCGTGGGCGCGCACTTTTATGAGAACCTGGAGCACGCCCTCCAGGGCCGTCCCCTGGACTACGTGGTGGTCAACCATATGGAGCCGGACCACTGCTCCACCCTGGGGGCGGTGCTCCGCACCTACCCCGCCGCCAAGGTGGTGGCCAGCGCCAAGGCCATCTCCATGATTGGCCAGTTCTTCGACGCGGACGTTACGGACCGCTGCGTGGCGGTGAAGGAGGGAGACTCCCTCTCCACCGGGCGGCATGCCTTTACCTTCGTCATGGCCCCCATGGTCCACTGGCCGGAGGTCATGGTTACCTACGATACCACGGACAAAATTCTCTTTTCCGCCGACGCCTTCGGCACCTTCGGCGCGCTGAACGGCAACATCTTCGCCGACGAGGTAAACTTCCAGGCCGAGTGGCTCCCCGACGCCCGGCGGTACTATACCAACATCGTGGGCAAGTACGGTGCCCAGGTGCAGACCCTGCTGAAAAAGGCGGCGGGACTGGAGATTCAGTACCTCTGCCCCCTCCACGGCCCCATCTGGCGGAAGGATATCGGCTGGTTTGTGGAGAAGTACCAGCGCTGGAGCAGCTACACCCCCGAGGACAAGGCCGCCGCCGTCTTCTGCGGCTCCATCTACGGCAACACGGAGAACGCCGCCGAGATTCTGGCCGCCCGCCTGGCGGAGAAGGGCGTGCGGGACGTGCGGCTTTACGATGTGTCCCACACCCATGTCTCCGATCTGGTGGCGGAGGCATTCCGGTGCAGCCACTTCGTTCTCGCCTCCGCCACCTACAACGGGGAGATTTACACCCCCATGGAAAACTTCCTCCGGGATCTGAAATCCCACGGCCTGCGGAACCGGACGGTGGGCCTCATTGAAAACGGCACCTGGGCCCCGGTGGCCGGGAAGCAGATGGCGGAGCTGCTGGGGGCCATGAAGGACATGCGCGTGCTGGAGGGGACCGTCAGCCTGAAATCCTCCGTGAAGGAGGCCCAGCGCCAGGGGCTGGAGGCCCTGGCCGACGCCGTCGCGGCGGATATCCTGGGATAAAAGCGCTTCCTTTTCCTGCCGCGGCGCCAGTCTTTCCATATTTTTCGTCAAGATAGAACCTTAACCGGGCGGTTACGCAGCGTAACCGCCCGGTTAAATTTACTTTACATGCTTTTCAATCAATGCCAGCGCTCCGGTTATTAGTGCCAAAATATAGCTCTTCCCATATTTCATTGCCGTCCTCCAGATACCGCCGCATTTATTTTATCACGACCGCCTTCGGCCCCTCACAGTCCATAGCCGATGATATTCTCGGCGCAGAGCACGTCAATGCGCCCCTGGGCCCTGGCGGGGTCCGGCCGGATTCCCTTGCGCAGCAGGTCCCGCAGCAGCAGCAGCGGCAGGGCCCCCTGCTGAACCATGTCCTGGGGAATGGTGAAATCCACGCCGCCGTCCAGCAGCAGCCGCCGGATGCCCTCGTTGATATCGTGGCAGACCACCCGGATTTCCCCCTTCCGGCCCGCCGCCCGGACCGCCTCCGCGCAGCCGGAGACGCTGAGGTTCGCCATGTAAACGCCCCGGAGGTCCGGATGCGCCGCGATGGCCTCCCCCACCACGGAAACCGTCGTCCCATAATCGTTAAACGTCTCGGCCACCAAAATCCGCTCCGGGGCGAAGCCCAGCTCCGCCATGCGCTCCTGAAAGCCGCCCAGCCGCTGGCGGTGCCCGTCGAACTTCAGGTTGCCCACCGCCGCCAGCACCAGGGCCTCCCGGGAAACGCATTTGCCCATCAGCTCCGCCGCCACCCGCCCGGCCCGGCGGATGTCCTGGCCCACAAAGCACAGCCGCCCGCTCTCCGGCAGGTCCGAGTTGAAGGTGACGCAGGGAACGCCCCGCTCCGTCAGCTCCCTTACCCGTCTTTGGACCAGGCGGTCGTTCAGCGAGCAGACGGCCAGGCCCCGGCAGCCCTCCGCCTCCAGCTCGTCCAGCAGGGCCAGAGCCTCCTGGGGGATGTCCGTCTCGCAGTGCCGGACCAGCACCCGCACCCGGCCTGCGGCCAGCTCCTCCCGGACGCTGTCCACGCCCCGCAGGATATCCGCCCGGAACTGGCCCTCCTCGCTGGGCAGAAGCACCCCCAGCTTCAGCGTCTCCAGGGCGGCGGACATCTGCCGGGCGTGGGCCTCCCGGGGAGAGACGTATCCCGTCTCGGCAATGGCGGCCAGCACCCGCTCCCGGACGTCCGAGCGCACGTAGGAGCGGTTGTTCAGCACCCGGTCCACCGTTCCCCGGGAGACCCCCGCCAGCGCCGCCACGGTCTGGATTGTCGCCCGCTTCCCCATGTTCATCCCTCCAATATGTGCACCGCACAGATTATGACACATTCATCATAGCACAGCTCTTGTGAATTTGCAAAAGAAATTTTCTCCGCCTTTGTAAAAACCGCCGATTTCCCTGCAATCCAGTCCCAATTTGAAAAAAGGGGTTGACAGGTGCGGCCTCGTTTGCCATAATGCGTGTAAAGACACACAAATGAAAGCACATAATAAAGCACATAAAGGAGGAAGCGCCATGACCTTTCAAAAATCGGCCTGCATCGAGCCCATGTACAGCGAGCTCCCCTTCCTGGACAGGTTTCAGGCGGCGAAGGACGACGGCTTTGAGTTCGTGGAGTTCTGGAGCTGGACGGACAAGGACCTGGACGCGGTGAAGGCGGCGGCGGAGAAGGCCGGAATCGGCATTTCCGGCTTCAACGGCGACGCGGAGCTGTCCCTTATCGACCCGGAGCAGAAGGATGCCTACCTGGCGTTCCTGCGCCGCTCCGTGGAGGCGGCGCGAAAGGTGGGAGCCCGCTCCGTCACCATCCACTCCAACGGCCTGGGCGAGGGCGGCGCGGTTATCGACCGCTATGACCGCCTCAGCGGTACCGTGAAGCTCTGCGCCATGTACGGGACTTTGCTGGAATGCGCGAAAATCGCCGAAGAGTCCGGCGTTTCTATGAACCTGGAACCCCTGAACGTCACCACGGACCACGCGGGCAACTTCCTGCAGACCACCCGCATGGCGGCGGAGATGACCCGGCTCATCGGCTCCCCCATGCTCAAGGTCCTTTACGACGTGTACCACATGCAGCTCAACGAGGGCAGCCTCTGCGACACCATCCGGGCCTATGGGGACCAGTTCGGGCACATTCACGTGGCGGACGCTCCGGGGCGGCACGAACCCGGCACCGGGGAAATCAACTATCCCAGGGTGCTGGACTGCCTGGAGAAGGCCGGCTACCGCGGCCTTGTGGGATTTGAGCTGATTCCCGAGACCACCACCGCCGAGGCGGTGAAGGCGATTATGAAGCTTTGACTTCATTTTGATAATAAGGAGAGAAGCGTATGAAAACCATCAAAATCGGCATCATCGGAGCGGGCCGGATCGGCCGGGTCCACGCGGAGAACATCGCGAAGTTCGTTCCCGAAATGGAAATCAAGACCATCGCCGACCCCTACATGAGCGGGGAGACGGTGGAGTTTCTCCAGCGCCTCCGCATTCCCAACATCGTCAAGGACGCGGACGTGATCCTGAAGGACCCCGAAATTAAGGCCGTGGTTGTCTGCTCCCCCACGGACCTTCACGCGGAGTACTCCATCAAGGCGGCCCAGGCGGGGAAGGATGTGTTTGTAGAGAAGCCGGTGGATTACCGGATTGACCGGGTCAAGGCGGTCATCGACGCGGCGAAGAAGGCGGGGGTCAAGCTCCAGGTGGGCTTCAACCGCCGCTTCGACCACAACCACCGGGCCGTCTACGAGGCCGTCCGGACCGGAAAAATCGGCAAGGTCAACCTGATCAAGATCAGCTCCCGGGACCCGGAGCCTCCCACCATCGACTATGTGAAGGTCTCCGGCGGCATCTTCTACGACATGATGGTCCACGATTTCGACATGGCCCGGTTCCTGGCGGGCTCCGAGGTCACGGAGGTCTTCGCCTACGGCGGCGTGCTGGTGGACCCCGCCATCGGAGAGGCCGGGGATGTGGACACCGCCGTGGTCAGCCTGAAGTTCGCCAACGGGGCCATGGGCGTCATTGACAACAGCCGCAAGGCCGTCTACGGCTACGACCAGCGGGTGGAGGTCTTCGGGTCCGAGGGCGCGGTGATGGACGCCAACGACACCCCCAACAACGCCACCCTCTACGGAGCCGGCGGCACCGTCTCCGGGACCTGCTACAAAATCATGTGGGACCGCTATACCATGGCCTTCGCCGCGGAGCAGAGGGCTTTTGCCGAGGCCGTTATCAGCGGAACGGAAACGCAGGTCACCGGAGAGGACGGCCTCTATCCCATCCTTATCGCCGCCGCCGCCACGAAATCCCTGAAAGAGGGACGGCCCGTCAAGATCAGCGAAATCACGGAGTGAACTCCTTGTCTGGCGGGAAAATTCCTCATCCAAACGGTTGTTTGAGATTGTGAATACGGGTTTTAAAGGCGGTCCTGCATGCTGTGCATGCAGGACCGCCTTTTCACTCAGCCGCCGCAGCGTCCGTTTCCGGCGCAGCCGCCCTTATCCTCGCGGCAGTGCACATGGTCATGACCATGGTGTTCGCAGCGGGCCTCGGGGTCATAGGCCAGCCTTCCCTCCAGGAAGGCCCTGACCGCCTCGTCCGCTTCTCCGCTCACGCCGCCGCAGAGCCTGATCCCGGCCTGGGCCAGCGCCTCCCGGGCCCCGCCGCCGATACCGCCGCAGATCAGCACATCCACCTTCCGCTCCGAGAGAAACCCCGCCAGGGCGCCGTGACCGCTGCCGGCGGTATCGTCCACCTGCTCTTTCACAATCTGCCCGTTCTCCGCATCGTAAATCTTCATCTGGCCGGTGTGCCCAAAATGCTGGAACACCTGTCCGCCTTCATAAGGCACCGCGATTCTCATAACACTTTTCTCCTTTTCCGTTTACTTCCGCCTGCCGCGCCCACCGGCAGCTCCGCTCCCTGTCTTCCCGGCCCTGCCTCAGTCCAGGCGGCACATGGCCCATACGGCGTTGTGGTCGGAGAGCTCCGCGCCGGTAAAGGCCGCCAGGGCCGTCCCGGGGCGGGCCCATGCAAGGTCCTCCCGGGCGGTGGAGACCGTGCGGCTCTCCTCCGCCGAGAGGCCCCGCAGGAGAATCCAGTCCAGCCGGAGGGGCAGGAAATCCCCGCCGGGCAGGGGCTTGCGCCGGGTCAGCCGTGGCTCCGCCGGAACAATCCGGCAGCCCGCCGCCTCCGCCGCTGGCAGCAGCGCCTCATAGCGGAACACATCCTCCAGGCAGCGGCGGCGCAGGTCCGGGCTGGCGGCCACGGCGCCGATGTCCTCCTTGCTGCGGCCATCGAAGGTGTTGGTGTTTAAATCGCCCCCCAGGACCAGCGGCATCCCCGGCAGCTCCTTTTCCACCGCCCTTAAAATAGCGTCCATCTGCGTCTTACGGCCCGGGCCGCCGGTACGGTTCTCCAGGTGGATGGACACGGCCCCCAGGGGCCGCCCGCCCACATCCAGCTCCGCGAAGACCGCCAGCCGGCCTCCGATGCGCCTCTGCCGGTCAAAGTACCAGTTGTACTGCTCCGGCAGGCGGATAACCCCCGCCCGGCGGATGGGCCAGCGGGAGAAGACGGCGTTGCCGTGAAAGCCCTTCTCATTTTCGCCGTCCACCAGTTCAATAAACTCCAGGCCCCAGGCGTAGTTCAGGCCAAAGCCCTCCGCCAGCTCCCGGGCGGTGTTCCGATTGCCGGAGCGGGCGCAGCCGTCGTCCAGCTCGTTGGCCAGAATCAAGTCGAAGGGCTGAATCTCCGGGCAGTCCCGCAGGAAGTCCTGAATTTCCGCCAGGCGGACTCCCCGTTCCATATTGAACATCAGCACCCCCAGGCCCTCCGGGCCCGCCTTTGGCGAAGGGGCGAAGTTCTCTGTTTCCGCCGCCCAGAATTGGGGTATGCGGGCCATGACCTCTTCCTGGGGCCGCTCTTCCAGCAGAGCCCCCAGGGCGTTGCGTTCCTCCAGCGGGATTCCGCGCACAGCGTCCACGCTCCTTTTCTTATTTCCTGCACAGGCCGCGCCCTCCATCCGGTCCTTCCAAAGCGCGGTGTTTTCTATTGTATGGTATATCCGGCTCCAAAATCAAGGGGCCGGAACAAAAAAGCCAAAATTTTCGCGCTCTCTCCGCGTCCCCGCCGTCCAGACAGTCCGTTTCTTCGATTTATGGGATTGAAAAAGACAGCGGAATCCTTTATAATGGACAAAATTCTTTGAAGGCGGTTTCCAACTATGTCTTACAAAAATGAACGCGACCTGCGCCGGATGCTCCTTCATCAGGAGCTGATTGAGTCCTCCCTGTCCTTCGTCAGCGGGTCTGAGGACTTCCTTTTGGAAAACGACATCTTCCCCTCCGGCCGGACCGACGCCGACGTGATGCGGGGCCTTCGGTATCCCAACGGCACCGGCGTCATCGCCGGGGTTACCAGCATCGGCGACGTAGACGGCTACGACCTGGTGGACGGGGAAAAGCGTCCCCGGAAGGGCCGCCTGTTCTATCGGGGCATCAGCATTGAGGACCTGATACAAAGCTGCATCAAGGAGGACCGCTTCGGCTTTGAGGAAACGGTCTACCTCCTGCTCTTCGGCCAGCTGCCCACGGCCTCCCAGCTGAAGGATTTCCAGTATCTCATGGCCCGGTGGAGCCAGCTTCCCAGCTATTTCTCCGAGGACATGATTCTCCGCGCCCCCAACAAAAACATCATGAACAAGCTGGCAAGCTGCATCCTGGCCCTCCACTCCCACGACGGCGAGGCGGAAAACCGGGCCCTGGAAAACGAGCTTTTCAAGTCCTTCCGCATGGTGGCCCGGACGCCCACCATCGTGGCCCACTCCTACGCCGCCAAGTGCCACTACTTCGACAAGGACAGCCTTTACCTCCACCGCCCCCGTACGGACATGAGCGTCGCGCAGAACTTCCTCTACTCCCTGCGCAAGGACACCCAGTTCGACGACGACGAGGCCAAGCTCCTGGACCTTTGCATGATTCTCCACGCGGAGCACGGCGGCGGCAACAACTCCACCTTCGCCTGCCGGGTCCTCACCTCCTCCGGGACGGATTTCTACTCCTCCATCGCCGCGGCCGTGGGGGCCCTGAAGGGCTTCCGCCACGGCGGGGCCAACATCAAGGTGGTGGAGATGATGAAATACCTCAAGCGGGCCGTCCGGGACTGGAAGGACGACGGCCAGGTGAAGGACCAGCTGGTCCGCATCCTCCGCCGGGAGCTGGGAGACGGCACCGGGCTGATCTACGGCATGGGCCACGCGGTCTACACCCTCTCGGACCCCCGGGCGGAGATTTTGAAGCAGTTCTCCCGCCACCTGGCGGAGAAGAAGGGCATGGTGGACGAGCTGGACCTCATCGAGTCCGTGGAACGGCTGGCCCCCCAGGTCTTCCAGGAAATCCGCCGCTCCGACAAGCCCATCTGCGCCAACGTGGACCTGTACTCCGGCTTTGTCTACACGCTGCTGGGCATCCCCGCAGAGCTGTACACCGCCATCTTCGCCAGCGCCCGGATGCCCGGCTGGTGCGCCCACCGGATTGAGGAGTGCTGCGCCGACAACCCGAGAATTATCCGCCCCGCCTACAAGACCGTGTGCAGGCGGGCGCCCTACGTCCCCCTTTCCGAGCGTTAAATCCTTGTACTACAGGAGGTTTCCGCTATGATTACCCTTCACGGCAGCGGCGTTTTTCTCTCGAAGGACGCCCTTTGCGCCTCCGCGCCCCTCTCCCCCGGGGAGGGCCGGAAGCGGACTCTGGCCTGGAGCATCCTCCAGGCCCACAGCGTTTCCGGCGACCCGGAGCGCCTCCAAATCCGCTTTGACGCCATGGTCAGCCACGACATCACCTACGTGGGCATCATCCAGCAGGCCCGGGCCTCCGGCATGCGGGAGTTCCCCATTCCCTACGCCCTGACCAACTGCCACAACTCCCTCTGCGCCGTGGGCGGCACCATCAACGAGGACGACCACGTCTTCGGCCTCTCCGCCGCCCGGAAGTACGGCGGCATCTATGTCCCCGCCAACCAGAGCGTCATCCACTCCTACGCCCGGGAGCAGCTGGCGGGCTGCGGAAAGATGATTCTGGGCTCCGACTCCCACACCCGCTACGGGGCCCTGGGGACCATGGCCGTGGGCGAGGGCGGGCCGGAGCTTGCCAAGCAGCTTTTGAAGGACACCTGGGACGTGCCCTATCCAAAGGTGGTTCTGGTCTACCTCACCGGAGCGCCGAAGCGGGGCGTAGGGCCTCACGACGCGGCCATCGCCCTGGTGAAGGCCGTGTTTGAAAGCGGCTTTGCCAACAACTGCGTGCTGGAGTTCGCCGGGCCGGGCGTCGCCTCCCTGCCCATCGACTTCCGCAACGGCCTGGATGTGATGACCACCGAGACCACCTGCCTCTCCTCCATCTGGCAGACCGACGGCGAGACCCGGGCCTTTTACGAGGCTCACGGGCGGGAGGGGGAGTACAGGGAGCTCCGCCCCGGCGATTTCGCGTATTACGACAAGTACATCGAGCTGGACCTGTCCCGGGTGGAGCCCATGATCGCCCTGCCCTTCCATCCCTCTAACGCCTGGACCATCCGGGAGTTTCTGGACCATGCGGAGGACATTCTGGCCAAGGTGGAGGCCGATGCGAAAAAGCGCTATCCCAAGGCCCGCATCAACCTGGCGCAGAAGGCCCGGGACGGCGGTGTCTGGGCGGACCAGGGTATCATCGCCGGCTGCGCCGGGGGCCTCTTCGACAACATCACCGAGGCGGCGGACATCCTCCGGGGCGGCAGCTGCGGCGACGGGTATTTCGCCCTGGACGTGTATCCCACCAGCATCCCCGTCAGCCTGGAGCTGACCCGGATCGGAGCGGCGGCGGATTTGCTGCGGAGCGGCGCGGTCATCAAGCCCAGCTTCTGCGGGCCCTGCTTCGGCGCGGGGGACGTACCCGCCCACAACGGCCTCAGCCTCCGGCACACCACCCGGAACTTCCCCAACCGGGAGGGCTCCAAGCCCGGCGAGGGCCAGTTTGCCGCCGTGTGCCTGATGGACGCCCGGTCCATCGCCGCCACGGCCTTAAACGGCGGCAGGATTACCCCGGCGGCGGAAATCAACTACGAGCCCGTCCGGCGGCCCTACCGCTTTGACGGGAGCGTGTATGAAAAGCGGGTCTACAACGGCTGCGGACGGCCCCGGCCGGAGGAGGAGCTTATCCTGGGCCCCAACATTACCGACTGGCCGAAGATGCAGCCCCTGGCAAAGAACCTCCTGCTGGAGCTGGCGGCGGTGCTCCGGGACCCCGTCACCACCACCGACGAGCTGATTCCCTCCGGCGAAACGTCCTCCTACCGCTCCAATCCCCTGCGGCTGGCGGAATTCACCCTCTCCCGCCGGGAGCCCGCCTACGTGGGCCGGGCAAAGGCCGCGGCGGAGCTGGAGGAAAAACGCCTGGCGGGGGAGGTCCCGGAGAAGCTGAGGGCCCTGCTGGAGCGCTGCGGCGCCAGGGCGGAGGAGACCCAGTTCGGCTCCTGCGTCTTTGCCAACCGGCCTGGGGACGGCTCCGCAAGGGAGCAGGCCGCCTCCTGCCAGAAGGTGCTGGGAGGCTTCGCCAATATCTGCTATGAATTCGCCACCAAGCGCTACCGCTCCAACTGCATCAACTGGGGCATCCTGCCCTTCACCCTGGACGGGGGCGCGGAGTTCCCCTATGAGGCCGGGGACTGCGTGTTCGTCCCGGATATCCGCAGGGCCATCGAGGAGGGCCGGGAGGATATCCCCGCCAAAGTGCTGAAAGCGGACGGAGGCGGGGCGGACCTTCTCCTCCACGTCCGGGGCCTGACGGCGGAGGAAAAGGAGATTATCCTGGACGGGTGCCTCATGAACTACTACGCCAGGCGTGCGGATTGACGGAGGCGTTTTTATGGAAAAAATCAAGATGACCACCCCCCTGGTGGAGATGGACGGGGACGAGATGACCCGCATCCTCTGGGGGATGATTAAGGAAAAGCTGATTCTGCCCTATGTGGATTTGAAAACCGAGTACTACGACCTGGGGCTGCTGAACCGGAACGCCACAAAGGATCAGGTCACCGTGGACGCCGCCAACGCCGCAAAGCGCCTGGGCGTGGCCGTCAAGTGCGCCACTATCACCCCCAACCGCCAGCGGATGGAGGAGTACCCGGAGCTGACGGAGATGTGGAAATCCCCCAACGGCACCATCCGGGCCATTCTGGACGGCACGGCCTTCCGGGCCCCCATCGTCCTGCCCTGCATCCGGCCCGTGGTGAAAAACTGGGAGAGGCCCATCACCATCGCCCGCCACGCTTACGGCGACATGTACAAGGCCGTGGACATGGCCACGGAGGAGCCGGGGACGGCCACCCTCGCCTTCCGGGGCGAAAGCGGAGTGGAGAAAACGCTGTGCGTCCAGACCGTGGACGGCCCCGCCGTCTGGCAGGGACAGCATAACAAGGAAGCCAGCATCCGGGCCTTCGCCCGCTCCTGCTTCCAGTACGCCGCCGCCCAAAAGCAGGACCTGTGGTTCTCCGCCAAGGACACCATTGCCAAGGTCTACGACGGGGAGTTCAAGCGTATTTTTGAGGAAGAGTACGAGACCTCCTACAAGGCGGAGTTTGAGAATCTGGGCATTACCTATTTTTACACACTCATCGACGACGCGGTGGCCCGGGCCGTCCGGTCCAGGGGCGGGTTCATCTGGGCGCTGAAAAATTACGACGGCGACGTGATGAGCGACATGATTGCCGCCGCCTTCGGCAGCCTCGCCATGATGACCTCCGTGCTGGTCTCCCCCGGCGGAACCATGGAGTTCGAGGCGTCCCACGGCACCGTCACCCGGCACTACTACCGATACCTCAAGGGAGAGAAGACCTCCACCAACCCCATGGCCACCATCTTCGCCTGGACCGGGGCCTTGAAGCGCCGGGGCGAGCTGGACGGGCTCCCGGAGCTGTCCGGCTTCGGCGAACGGCTGGAGGCCGCGTCCCTGAAAACCCTGGAGGACGGCGTGATGACAAAGGACCTCCTCCCCCTGGTGGAGCCCGGCTTCCGGGCCCGGGGCGTGGACAGCGGAGAATTTCTGGACGCCATCGCGGCGAGGCTTTGACAAAAACGGCGGCGGCTCATGCCGCCGACGTTTTGAATATGGACGGTTTTTCGGAGCGTCTCCCTGCCGGGCCGCCGGTCTCCGCCTACCGCCCGATGCGGACGCAGAAGCGGTGGAGAATCGCCGCCGCCTGACCCCGGGTCGCCCCGCCGGAGGGGTTCAGGCGGCCGGCGGCGGTGCCGTTAATCAGCCCGGCTCCGTTGGCCCAGGCCAGGGCCTCCCTGGCATAGGCGGCCGCGGAGCCGCCGTCGGGAAAGGTCCCCAGGTCCGCCAGCCTTCCGCTCTCATAGCCCTTGTAGTTGTTATAGCGGTAGAGGAACGCGGCAAGCTGCTCCCGGCTGACGGGGTCGTCGGGCCGGAAAAGGCCGTTCCGGTCCCCGCCGGCAACCCCGGCGGAGGCCGCCCATTTCACCGCCTCTTCGCAGTAGGACCCGGCGGCCACGTCGGGAAAGCCCGCGCCGGAGGCGGCGGGCCGCCCCTCCAGGCGGTAGAGAACCGTCACAATCTGCCCCCGGGTGACGGCCTCCTGAGGCCGGAAAAAACCGCCTCCCTTGCCGCTCATCAATCCGTTTTGGCTGACATAGGCGATGTCTCCGGCAAAGGTGCTGCCAGGTTCGACATCCATAAAAGCGGTGGGACCGGCGGGCCGGTTCACTGTAAATTTTACTTGCAGCTTTGCCGTTTCGCCGCCGCTGCTCCGGACCTCAATCACGCCGCCGTAAAAATTCGCCGGCAGTCCTGTCCGGGGCCGGATGGCAAAAACAGCGCTGGCGCCTGCCGCCAGGGGCACGTTGTCCAGCAGGCTGATATCATAGCTGTAAGAGACGGGCTGCTCCAGGCGCATCTCGTAATCGGTGTTGTTCTTCACGGTGACGGTCTTTGCGGAGAGGGCGGAATATCCTTCCTCCGCGCTTCCGAAGTCCAGCGCCCCGGGCTCCACGGCCAGAGGCTCTCCCCGCCTTTCCACCTCCATGGTAACGCTGCACTCGGCGGAGGCGCCCTCGCGGGTCTGGAAAACAATCTTGTCGGTGTAGGAGCCTGCCTTCAGCCCCTGCTTTGGGACGACGGCAAAGCCGGTCCTGCCGCCGGGGTCCAGCCAGCCGGAGCCGGAGGAGACGGAAAAGTGCTCCGCGCCCTTCACGCCGTCCAGCCATACGCCGTCCGCGCTCTTATTCTCGACCGTAACCGTGAATTTCTTCTCTCCGGCGGCCCCTTCGCCGTATCCCTCCGTCAGCCTGCCCAGGTCCTTGAAGGAAGGGCTCACAGAAATGGAAACGGCCTTTTCCGTCACCCTGGCCCGGATTGGGAGGGAGAAGGTCCGGGGGCTTCCCTTTAGGCCGCCATCCTCATACCAGCCGCTGACAGAAAGGTTCCCGCCATACTCCCCAGCCTTGGCCCCGCTCAGGGAAACGCTCACCACGGCGCTTTTCCCGGGAGCCAGGGAGGCCGGAACGCCGCTCACAGAAAAGCCTGGGAGGCCGGAGGCGCTGAGAAACATGGTATGCCCGGCGCTGTTGTTTGTAAGGGTGAAGCTCCTGCTCAGGCCGCCGGACGCGCCCTTTTCCAGGCTTCCGAAGTCAATGCCGGACACGGAAAAGGAGAGGTCCGCGGACCCGGGAGTCAGGCTTTGCAGCTTCTCCTCCTCCCGCCTTTTTTCCTCCTCCCCGCGCTTTTGCTCTTCCTCCTGTCTCCGCCTTTCCTCTTCCTCCCTCTTCTTCTGTTCTTCCTCTTCCCGCTTCTTCCTC
>CATLJA010000041.1 GCA_949959305.1 uncultured Oscillibacter sp. | reverse complement strand
AGGTCAAGCGGGCCTACCGGGAGCTGGCGAGGAAATACCACCCCGACAACTACCACGACAACCCCCTGGCCGACCTGGCCCAGGAAAAGATGAAGGAGATCAACGCCGCTTATGAGGAGATCAACAAGCGGCGCAGCGGGAGCGGGGGCAGGACCGCCGGTCCCGGTTCCTCCTATGCAGGAGGCTGGCAGCAGACCTATGGCTCCGGCGGTTCCTCCGTTCTCCAGCAGGTTCGGGCCGCCATTCAGGTGGGCGATATCGCCCGGGCGGAGGCGCTTTTGAATAACGTGGGCGACCACGGCGCAGAGTGGAACTTTCTCAAGGGCGCGGTTTGTTACCGCCGGGGCTGGATGGACGAGGCGATGCGGTATTATGAAACCGCCTGCCAGATGGAACCCAATAACCCAGAGTACCGGCGGACGCTGAACCTGATGCAGAACGGCGCCGCTTACCGGCCCGGGGGAGAGCCCTTCGGGACCTTGTGCGCCGGAAATCCCTGTTTGACCCTGTGCTGCGCCTACACGCTGTGCAACGGCGGCTACTGCTGCTTCATTTGACGATATCCGAAGGGAGGTCCCGCCATGGACGGGCATACGGCCAACTCCACCGGCGGGAAGCCTTTCCCAGGCAGACGAGCTGTTGGACAGCGTGGAGAAGCGCTGCGTCGAGTGGCATTTTCTCAAGGGTGCAATCTGCTGCCGCAAGGGCTGGATGGACGGGGCCCGGCGGCACTATGAGGAAGCGTCCCAAATGGAGCCGGAGAACCCGGAGTACAAAGAGACTGTGAAGCGGATGCGGAACAGGAAATATTACCGCCCCAGGGGAACGCCTGCCGGGACGCTTTCCAACGACATAGTTCCCACCCTGGCAGCGTGCGGGGCCTGCGCCTGCTACGGCTGTTGTTACTACTTTACGTTTTCTTGCTGCGAGGCTGCATGGAGTTCGACTGTCCGGATTGACCGCGCGTATTTGTCTATTTGAAAATAAGGGGAGATCACCATGATCAAAAGCATGACCGGCTACGGCCGGGCGAGAGAAACGCGAAACAGTCGGGATATCACCGTGGAGGTCCGGTCGGTCAACAACCGCTACCTGGACTGCACGGTGAAGATGCCCCGACTGTATATCTTTGCCGAGGACGCGCTGAAACAGCGGGTCCAGAGGGCGGTCTCCCGGGGAAAGGTGGATGTGTTTATCACGGTGGACGCCTCCGCCGCCGACGTAACCAAGGTGGCTGTCAACCGGGAGCTGGCGGCGCAGTACGCCGCCGCCCTGAAGGAGCTGGCGGAGGTCTGCGGTTTCGCGGACTACAAGACGGCGCCGGAGGCCCTGGCCCGGTTCCCGGACGTGCTGTCCGTCACCAAGGCGGACGAGGACCTGGAGGCCGTCAGCGCCGACCTCTGCGCCGTGCTGGACGCGGCTCTGGCGGCTTTTAACGATATGCGGGGCGTGGAGGGAGCCCGGCTGGCGGAGGATATCGGAAACCGCCTCGCCGCTATTGAGGACTGCACCGCCCAAGTGGAGGCCCGCTCCCCGGAGACGGTGGCGGAGTACCGGGCCAAGCTCACCGCCCGGATGCAGGAGGTGCTGCAAAGCGCCTCCGTGGACCCCCAGCGCATCCTTACCGAGGCTGCCATCTACGCCGATAAAGTGGCGGTGGACGAGGAGACGGTTCGCCTGCGGAGCCATACGGCCCAGCTCCGGACCATGCTGGAGGCCACGGAGCCCATGGGCCGGAAGATGGACTTCCTGATTCAGGAGGTCAACCGGGAGGCCAACACCATCGGCTCCAAATGCGGCGACGTGTCCATCGCCCAGGTGGTGGTAAACATGAAGGCCGAGGTGGAGAAGATGCGGGAACAGGTGCAGAACGTGGAGTGAGTATGGAATTTATCAACATCGGTTTTGGAAGCATGGTCTCCCGGGAGCGGGTGGTGGCTATCGTGGGCCCCGACTCCGCCCCCATCCGCCGCATGACCCAGGAGAGCCGGGAGCGGGGAATGCTCATTGACGCCACCTATGGGAGAAAGACTGCGTCGATTTTCATTATGGACAGCGACCATGTGATTTTATCGGCCCTGCCGACTGAGAAATTCGGCGCGGGGGAACAGGAGGAAGCATGAAAAAGGGAAAGACGTTCATCGTGTCCGGCCCTTCCGGCGTGGGGAAGGGCAGCGTGCTGAAGGTGCTGCTGGAGAAGCGGAAGGACGTGTATGTCTCTGTATCCGCCACCACCCGCCAGCCCCGGGCCGGAGAGGAAAACGGCGTTCACTACCATTTCCTGGACGTGGACACCTTCCATGAGTGGATGGCGCAGGACGCGTTTTTGGAATACGCGGAGTACGTGGGCAATTTCTACGGCACGCCCAAGCGTTTTGTGGACGAGGCCATGGAGGCGGGCCGGGACGTGATTTTGGAAATCGACGTCCAGGGGGCCCTGCAAATCGCACAGAAACGGCCGGAGGCCGTGCTGATTTTCATTGCCCCCCCCAGCTGGGAGGAGCTGGCCCGCCGCCTGACCCTCCGGGGCACCGACAGCCCGGAGAAAATCGAGAAGCGGCTCCTGCGGGCCAAGGTGGAGTGCCGCACCGCCGGGGCCTACCACTATTTCGTCATCAACGACACCATCGAAAACGCCGCCATGGAACTGAACGCCATTATGACGGCGGAGCACTGCCGTTCCATGGACCGCATGGAAATCATCAGCGGAAGCTGACTGCCATAGATTGAAGTTAAAGAAGTGTGAAAGGAAGTCGAACCACTATGATGCTGTATCCCGCCATGAGCAAGCTGAACTCCTACATTCCAAACCGCTATATGCTGGTGAACGTGGTGGCCCGCCGGGCCCGCCAGATTGCCGAGGAGGCGGAGAGCACCGGAATGCACCTGGACGAGAAGCCGGTGACCCTGGCCATTCACGAGGTGGCCGACGGCAAGCTTACCACTGCCGGCGAGGAAGCGGCCGCCGAGGACGCGTAACGCCGCCGGATGGATGCCGCAGCCATTGTGAAGGTGGCGGTCAGCGCCGCCCCCTATCACATTGACAAGCCCTATGACTATCTGGTCCCGGAGGGGCTGGAAAATCTGGCGCTCCCCGGCGTCCGGGCCGCCGTGCCCTTCGGACGGGGAAACAAGCTGTCAGAGGGGTTGATTCTCGCCCGGGGAGAGGGAAAAAAGGTCCGGGGGCTGAAAGCCCTTTCCGCCCTGCTGGACCGGGAGCCGGTGCTGGACGGCGGAGGGCTGAGCCTGGCCCTCTGGATGCGCCAGCGGTATTTCTGCACCATGTTCGAGGCGGCGCGGACCATGCTGCCCGCCGGGCTTTGGTACCGCCTTGAGGAAATCTGGCGGCTTCAGGCGGATTTGGACCCTGCGGCGGCCATGGCCGCCGCCACGGGTATCCGCCGCGGGGCCGAGGTGCTGGAGCTTATCCAAAGCTCCGGCGGCTCCGCCGGGCTGGAGGCATTGCAGGACAAATGCGGCGGCGAGGCCCTACCGGCCCTCCGGGCCCTGGAGGAGGCGGGAATCGTCTGGCATGAGGCGGCGGCGCGGCAGAAGGTGGGGGATAAGACCCGCCGGATGGCGGAGCTGGCCCTCAGCGCCGAGGAGGCCCTGGCCCTGACGGAGGCAAAACGGCGTTCTTCTCCCGCCCGTTATGAAGTGGTCAAGCTGCTGGCCGCCAACGGACGGACCTCTTGTGCGGATGTGACTTATTTTACCGGCGCTTCCGCCCAGGTTCTCCGGGGAATGGAGCGGGCGGGTCTCCTGACCTTCTCCGAGGCGGAGGAGCTGCGGGTGCCTTCTTCGCCCGCCGGGGTGGAGCCGGGCCCGCCCATCATTTTAAACGAAGAACAGCAGGCAGCGTTTCAGGAGCTTCTGAGCCTTGCGGAAGCGGGACGGGCTTCCGGCGCTTTGCTGCAGGGCGTTACCGGCAGCGGAAAAACTCAGGTCTATTTGCGTCTGGTTCAGGAGATACTGTCCAAAGGGAAAACAGCCATCGTCCTGGTGCCGGAAATCGTGCTGACGCCGCAGATGATGGAAAAATTCTCCTCCTACTTTGGCTGTGAAGCCGCTATGCTTCACAGCGGCCTCCGCATGACGGAGCGCTATGACCAGTGGAAGCGCATCCGCCGGGGTGAGGTCAAGGTGGTGCTGGGAACCCGGTCCGCCGTTTTCGCCCCCCTGCGGAACCTGGGAATCGTCATTCTGGACGAGGAACAGGAGGGGAGCTACCGCTCGGAAAACCCGCCCCGGTATGACGCCCGGGACGTTGCCAAGTACCTCTGCGCCCGGGACGGTGCTCTGCTGGTCCTGGGCTCCGCTACGCCGTCGGTGGAGACGGCCTGGGCGGCGGAGGAGGGAAACTATCACAAAACGCAGCTCTGCCGCCGGTATAATGAGCAGAGTCTGCCCCAGGTTTTCATCGCCGATCTCCGTCAGGAAATCAAGGCTGGGAATTCCGGCCTTATTGGGGGGGACCTCCGGCGGGAGCTGGAGCGGAACCTGGAGAAGGGGGAGCAGAGCATCCTCTTTTTAAACCGCCGGGGCAGCAGCCGGATGCTGCTTTGCGGAGAGTGCGGACATGTGCCGGAGTGTCCCCGGTGCAGCGCGCCGCTGACCTACCACTCCGCCAACGGACGGCTGATGTGCCACCACTGCGGCCATTCCCAGCGGAGCTTCGATGTTTGTCCGGCCTGCGGCGGCATCATGAAGCATATAGGCGCGGGTACGCAGAAGGTTGAGGAGGAACTGGCGGGACTGTTTCCTGGCGTGGGAATCCTGCGGATGGACGCGGACACCACGGCGGGGGGCCACGGGAAGCTGTTGCAGCGCTTTGCGGCGGAGCGTATCCCGATTTTGCTTGGCACACAGATGGTAGCCAAGGGGCTGGACTTTGAAAATGTAACCTTGGTGGGCGTTCTGTCCGCAGACCTCTCTTTGTACGTGGAGAATTACCGGGCGGCCGAGCGGACCTTCAGCCTGCTGACCCAGGTGGTGGGCCGGGCAGGCCGGGGGTGCAAGTCCGGCCGGGCCGTAATCCAGACCTACACGCCGGACAACGATGTGATCCAGTGCGCCGCACGGCAGGACTACGGAAGCTTTTACGAGAACGAAGTCCGCATGCGGCGGCTTCGCCGCCTTCCGCCCTTCGCGGACCTCTTTACCCTCACCGTCTCCGGTGCGGAGGAGGGGGCGGTATTCCGGGCGGCCATCGGCGTCCGGGACGCGCTGAGGAGGCGGTTCGGGGACAAGGAGGTCTTGGGTCCTGCCCCGGCTCCGGTTTTGAAGGTCAATAACCGCTACCGCTACCGCTGTTTGCTGATAAGGAAAAACGACAAAGAAACCCGGGAGGAGATTAGCGGGCTTCTGCGGGCTTTCGCCGCAAACGGAGCCAACCGGGGATTCAACATGTTCGCGGAGTGCAACGCCGCGGAGTAGGAGGTTCATAGAATGGCATTGCGTAAGATTGTGGAGCAGGGTGAGGACTGCCTGAATAAGGTCTGCCGTCCGGTGACAGAGTTCAACCGCCGTCTGCATACGCTGATGGACGATTTGCTGGATACACTTTCCGAAGCGGGAGGGGCGGGGCTGGCGGCTTCCCAGGTGGGCGTTCTCCGCCGGGCCTGCGTGGTGATGGATGACAATACAGAGGAATTTATCGAGCTGATTAATCCTGCCATCATCGCCCAAAGCGGGGAGCAGACCGGCCCGGAGGGCTGTCTCAGCGTTCCCGGAAAGTGGGGACTGGTGACACGTCCGGAGTATGTCCGGGTCCGGGCCCAGGACCGGGACGGAAACTGGTTCGAGGTGGAGGGGGAGGGCCTGACGGCCCGCTGCTTCTGTCACGAGCTGGAGCATCTGGACGGCCACCTCTACACAGAGCACATTGACCGCTTCCTGACGGACGAGGAAGTGGAGGAGTACTTCAGTCAGGAACGGGGGGAGGATTGATGCGCATTCTCTTTATGGGCACGCCGGACTTCGCCGTGGCATCCCTCCGCCGCCTGGTGGAGGACGGGCACACGATCTGCGGCGTTCTGACCCAGCCGGACAAGCCAAAAAACCGGGGGCATAAGCTAATGCCAACTCCTGTAAAGGAGTATGCCATTACTAAAAATCTGCCGGTTTACCAGCCTGCCAGCCTGCGGAATTCCGAAAGCCTGGAGCTGGTGCGCTCTCTGGAGCCGGAGCTGATTGTGGTGGCGGCCTATGGAAAGCTGCTGCCGGAGGACATTTTAAACGTGCCACCTCTAGGCTCCATCAACGTCCACTCGTCCCTGTTGCCCAAGTACCGGGGGGCGGCACCCATCAACTGGGCGGTGCTGAACGGGGAGAGGGAGACCGGCGTTTCCATCATGTATATGGCCAAGGAGCTGGACGCGGGGGACGTGATTTTGCAAAAATCCACGCCCATCGGCGAGACGGAGGACGCCCAGGCCCTCACTGCCCGCCTGGCGGCCTTAGGAGCGGAGGCCCTGTCCGAAACCGTCAGGGCCCTGGCGGACGGCTCGGCCGCCCGCATTCCCCAGGACCATGAACAGCACACGTACGCCCCCATGCTGGGAAAGGAGCTTTCTCCTGTGGACTGGACCCGCTCCGCCCATGAGATCAGCTGCCAGGTCCGGGGGCTGATTCCCTGGCCCTGCGCTACGACGGATGTGATCAGCGGCGAGGAGATGAAGCTCTACGCGGTTCTGGAGACCGGGGAGGAAACCGGGGCCCGCCCCGGCACAGTGACGGCGGCGGGAAAGCAGGGTATTGACATTGCCTGCGGCGACGGAAAGCTCCTCCGGGTGACGGAGCTCCAGGCCAAGGGCGGCAAACGCATGGCCGCCGCCGCCTATTTATTGGGCCATCCCATTCAACGATAAAATTCGAGGGTGCTTATGCCTTATTATTATGGTGGCTACGGAAATTTTCTGGCCAACAACATCTATTTCCTCCTGCTGATTCCGGTGATGCTTCTGTCACTCTGGGCCCAGGTCCAAGTCAGCGGCAATTTCAATAAGTACAGCCGGGTTTCCAACCGCCGCCGCCTCACCGGCGCACAGGCGGCGGAGGCGGTGCTCCGGGCCAACGGGGTCTTCGATGTAAGCGTCACGTCCACCCGGGGCAGTCTGACGGACCACTACGACCCCCGGAATAACACCATCTACCTCTCTCAGGACGTCTATTCCGCCGCGACGGTGGCGGCGGTGGGCGTGGCGGCCCACGAGGCGGGCCACGCCGTCCAGTACGCCGTAAATTACGCTCCGGTCCGCCTGCGGAGCGCTATTGTGCCCATGACGAACCTGGGCTCCCGCTGCTCCGTCATCCTGCTGTTTCTTGGGCTGCTTCTCTATAGCCAGAGCCTGTTTCTGGCCGGCATCCTGCTCTTCTCGCTGACCACGTTTTTCCAGCTTGTGACTCTGCCGGTGGAGTTCAACGCCTCCCGCAGGGCACTGGAAACGCTGGAGGAGCGGAATCTGCTGTACGGCGACGAGCTGCCCGGGGCCCGGAAGGTCCTTCGGGCGGCGGCGCTGACCTATGTGGCGGCGCTGCTGATGTCCGCCCTGCAGCTGCTCCGTTATGTGCTGATTTTCCTGGGACGGAACAGCGGGCGGGACGGCCGCCGGGGCGGAGGCCGGGGATGAGCGCCCGGAAGGAAGCGCTGGCCGTCCTGACCGCCTGCCGGGTGCGGGGGGCTTGGGCGGACGCCGCGCTGAATACGCATTTAAAGGGGCTTTCCCCCGCCGACGCGGGACTGTGCAGCCGGATTGTCTACGGCGTTATTCAAAACGAGACGCTGCTGAACTTTTACCTCTCCGGCTTCTGCTCCCAGAAGCTGGAACGCCTTCAGCCGCCCCTGGCGGACATTCTGCGGATTGGAGCCTATCAGATTCTGTTCCTGGACCGGGTGCCGGACAGCGCCGCCGTCCACACGTCGGTGGAGCTGACCAAAAACGCGGGAAGGGGACAGGCGGCGGGGCTGGTCAACGCTGTTCTCCGGCGGCTTTGCCGGGAGAAGGAGTCACTGCCCGCCATCCCGGACCGGGACGAGGCCAAGTACCTCTCCATCCGCTACAGCCACCCAAAATGGCTGGTGAAGCGTCTGCTGGCCCTGCTGGGCCGGGAGGGGACGGAGGCGTTTCTCGCCAGCGGCAACAGCCAGCCTTCCGCCGCCGCCCAGGTCAATACCTGCCGCTGTTCCGAGACGGAAGCGGTGAAGGCGCTGGAGGCCGAGGGCGTCCGGGCGGAGCGGCACCCCTGGCTGCCGGACTGTCTGCTGCTGGAGGGCACGGGGGACCTGGAGCGCTTAAAGGCGTTTCAAGACGGCATGATTTACATTCAGGACCCGGCGGCCCGCCTGTCGGTGCTGGCGGCGGAACCGGAAGGCCGGTTGCTGGACGTATGCGCCGCTCCCGGGGGGAAGTCCTTTGCCGCCGCCATCTCTATGGGGGACCGGGGAGAAATCGTTTCCTGCGACCTCCACGAGAATAAGCTGAAGCGCATCCGGGAGGGCGCGGCCCGGCTGGGCCTCAATTCCATCCGTACGGAGGCCGCCGACGGGCGGGTTTTCCGGGAGGAATGGGGGAACGCCTTTGACCTGGTGCTGGTAGACGCTCCCTGCTCCGGCCTGGGCATCCTCCGCAAAAAGCCGGATATCCGGCGGAAGCGGGCGGACGATTTGTTTGCCCTCCCGGTGATCCAGAGCGCCATACTGGAAAACGCCGCCCGCTATGTCCGTCCCGGCGGGACGCTGCTGTACTCCACCTGCACCATCCTGCCGGAGGAGAACGGGGAAGTGACGGACGCGTTCCTGGGGACCCACCCGGAGTTTTCCCGGGAAAAGTTTACCCTGCCGCAGCCTGTTGGAGAAGCCGGGGGACAGACGACCCTCTGGCCCCACCTCCACGGCGCAGACGGCTTTTACATCTGCCGCATGACGCGGCGCGTTTGAGGCGAAACATGACCGATATCAAATCCATGACCCTCCCGGAGCTGCGGGACTTCTTCCAGGGACTGGGAGAGCCCGCCTTCCGGGGAAAGCAGGTTTTTTCCTGGCTGAGCCGGGGCGCGGCCTCCTTCGGCGGGATGTCCAACCTGCCCGCCTCCCTGCGGGAGCGGCTGGGGGAGTCCTGTCTGCTGGCAGTCCCGAAGGCGGTCCGGAAACAGGTTTCCGCCCGGGACGGCACCATCAAATACCTCTGGGAGCTGGCGGACGGCAACTGCATTGAATCCGTGCTGATGCGCTACCGCTATGGGAATACCGTCTGCATCTCCTCCCAGGCCGGCTGCCGGATGGGTTGCGCCTTCTGCGCATCCACTATCGCCGGAAAGGTCCGGGACCTGACCCCGGGGGAGATGCTGGACCAGGTGGTCTTCACCGGGAAGGACTCGGGAGCCCCCATTTCCAACATTGTGCTGATGGGCATCGGCGAACCGATGGATAATTTGGACGCCGTGCTGAAATTCCTGGAAATTGTAAACCATCCCGACGGGCTGAATATCGGAATGCGGCACATCTCCCTGTCCACCTGCGGCGTGCTGCCCGGCATCCGCCGCCTGGCGGAGCTGGGGCTGCAATTGACGCTGTCCGTCTCGCTTCACGCGCCGGACCGGGAGACCCGATCCAGGCTTATGCCGGTCAACCGGGCTTATGACGTGGAGGAGCTGTTTGCCGCCTGCCACGACTATTTTGAGAAAACCGGGCGGCGTATTTCCTTTGAGTACGCCATGATCGACGGTGTGAACGACCAGGACTGGCAGGCGGACCTCATTGCCAAGCGGCTGCGGGGCATGCCCGGCCACGTGAACCTGATTCCGCTGAACGACGTGGCGGAAAGCCCCTTCCGGCCCTCCCGCCGGATGGCGGCATTTCAAAAACGCCTGGAATCTCACGGCATTACCGCCACTGTTCGGCGGAGCCTGGGTGGAGATATAGACGCCGCCTGCGGACAGCTCCGCAGAAAGGCAGAGAAAGGGGAGGATTCCCAATGATGAACGTATGGAGCATGACCGATACCGGCCTCGTCCGCAAGGAGAACCAGGACGCCTACGCGGTAAAGACGGCCTACGGTCACACGATTTGTGTAGTCTGCGACGGAATGGGCGGCGCTGCCGGAGGGCGGCTTGCCAGCCGCATCGCCGTGGATACCTTTTCCGCGGAGATGGAAAAGCGCCTTTCGCCGGAGGCCAAGCCGGACCGGCTGCGGGAGGTTTCCGTAGTAGCGGTGGCCCTGGCCAACCGCGCCGTGCGGGAGGCTGCCAAAACCTCGGAGGAGTACCACAGCATGGGGACCACCCTGGTTTCCGCCGTCTCCTTTGACGGCGGCGTGGTTATCGCCAACGTGGGGGACAGCCGGGCCTACCACATCAATAAAGAGCGCATTCTCCAGGTGACCCGGGACCATTCCCTAGTGGAACATATGGTGGAGCGGGGAGACATTACCGCCGAGGAGGCCCGCCGCCATCCCAACCGGAACCTGATTACCCGGGCCCTGGGCCCGGACATTGACCCGGAGTGCGACTGCTATACGTGCCAGCTTCTGCCGGGGGAGTTTCTCCTGCTTTGCACCGACGGGCTGGTGAACACCGTGAAGGACGAGGAAATTATGCGCGAAGTCCTCCATGGCGATACGAACACCTGCATGGAACGTCTGCTGGCTATCTCCAAAAGCCGGGGCGCGTCGGACAACGTTACCGTTGTCCTGGCGAAGAAACTCTAAGGAAGGAGGGGGACTGCATGGATCAGTACATTGGAAGAACGCTGGACAACCGCTATGAAATTCTGGAGCGCATCGGCACCGGGGGCATGGCGGTGGTCTACAAGACCAGGGACCAGCGGTTAAACCGCCTGGTGGCGGTGAAGGTCCTGAAACCGGACCTGGCCCAGGACGAGGATTTCCGCCGCCGTTTCAACGCGGAATCCCAGGCCGTGGCCCAGCTGTCCCACCCCAATATCGTGTCGGTCTACGATGTGAGCCGGGGCGGGGACACGGAATATATCGTCATGGAGCTCATTGACGGCATTACCTTGAAGCAGTATATGGAGAAGCGGGGCCAGCTGAACTGGCGGGAGTCCCTGCATTTCATCACCCAGATTATGCGGGGCCTCAGCCATGCCCACAGCCGGGGCGTCGTCCACCGGGACATCAAGCCGCAAAACGTCATGGTCCTCCGGGACGGCAGCGTAAAAGTAGCCGATTTCGGCATCGCCTGCCTGGAAAACTCCGCCCAGACCCTGACGCAGGAGGCTTTGGGCTCCGTCCATTACATTTCGCCGGAGCAGGCGAGGGGGGAGCGGACCGACGCCAGGAGCGACATCTACTCCTCCGGCGTGGTCATGTACGAAATGCTCACCGGGCGGCTGCCCTTCGAGGGGGATTCCGCCGTGTCCGTGGCGATTCAGCACCTCAGCTCCGTGCCCCTGGCTCCCCGGGAGCTGAATCCGGAGATCCCGTCCCAGCTGGAGCTGATCTGCATGAAGGCCATGACCCCGGACCTCAGCCGGCGCTATGCCTCCGCCGACGCGATGATTGCCGATTTGGAGGATTTCCGGAAAAATCCCAATATCAGCCTGGACTTCACCATGATGGACCTCCGGCCGGAAGAGCCAGCGGAGCCCACTCAGCCCATCCGCCCCTACGAGCAGACTCTCTATCCCAGCTCCAAGAACCGGGAACACGAACGGGAGCGGGTGCGGGAGCGCCGCCGGGACTACGAGGACGACTACGAGCCGTCCGGCCGGGGCGGCGGCGCCGGGGTGAAGGTGCTGGTTGGCATCACGGTCATACTGGCCATGGCGCTGGTCTATGTGCTGTTCAACATGGTTTCCGACTCTCTCCAGCAGCAGGTCCAGGAGCCGCAGACTTACGCGGTGCCTTCCGTGCTGGGCTATACGCCGGAGCAGGCCGCCAACATGGCCGAGGTGAAGGACGTCTTCACCCTAGTGGAGAAGGGGACCGTCTTCAGCGACGAATATCCGGAGGGAACCATCGCCCAGCAGAGCCCCGCCGGGGGAAGCCACCGCAAGGGAGACAACCTGACAATTGAAATCTGGCTCAGCGCCGGGGAAGACACCGGAGAGATGCCGGACGTGGTCAATAAAACTGTGGCTCAGGCCAATGTGCTGCTGAAAAGCCTGAAGGAAAAGTACAGCCTGGAGATTCTGGCCGACGAGGCGGAGATGGAGTTCAGCGACGAAGTCAACGAGGGCTTTATCATCCGCAGCGTGCCCGCTGAGGGCGAGGAGCTGAAGGACGGCGATATGATCCGCCTGATTGTCAGCAAGGGCCCGGAGCAGAAGCCGGTGGCGGTTCCGAACTTTGTGGGCACACAGATCGACGTGGTGCTCCGTTCCCTGGTGGACACCTGGCATCTGACCTGCACCAATGCGGACATCGAATCTGTGGAAAGCGAGGCGGAGCCCAACAGCGTCATCTGGCAGAGTATCGTGCCGAATACCACCGTGAAGGAATGGGACACCATCAAATTCAAAATCAGCGGGGGCATCACCACAAAAACAGTGTCCTGGGACATTGAGCTGCCCCAGGACGACCGTACCACGGTTCTGGTGCAAGTATACGTGGGTGACGAGGAGAATCCCCAGTTTGACGAAAGGCTCAGCTGCGCCGACATTTACGCCCACGTGACGCTCACAGGCTCCGGCACCAAGACCGTCAAGGTAAAGTTTGACAATATACTAGACCAGAGCCTGACCCATGAAATGCAGTTCAGCTGATATGACGGGACGCATTCAAAAGGCCCTCAGCGGCTTTTACTACGTGGATACTGGGGAGACGGTCCTGCGGTGCCGGGCCAGGGGGAAATTCCGAAAAGAGGGAATTTCCCCCCTGGTGGGGGATTGGGTGGAGGTCCGGGAGCTTGGCAGGGGGGAGGGCTTTGTGGAAAAGGTCCTGCCCCGGCGGAACGCTTTCTCCCGGCCCGCCGTGGCCAACATCGATCAGCTGGTGGTCATCGCCTCCGCCGCCATCCCCAAAACGGACCCTTTCCTTATTGACCGGGTAGCCGCCATCGCGGCTTTGAAAGGCTGCTCCGTGGCGGTGGTGCTGAACAAGTGCGACCTGGACCCGGCGGAAGCCCTCTATGACATTTACCGCGCCTCCAGCTTTCCGGCACTGCGGGTCAGCGCGGAGACAGGGGAGGGAATGGAGGATTTGGCGGCCTTAATATCGGGAAAGCTTTCTGCCTTTACAGGGAACTCCGGCGTAGGAAAATCCAGCATTTTGAATGCCCTGGACCCGGATTTTCACTTACAGGTGGGAGAAGTCAGCACGGCCCTGGGAAGGGGACGGCACACCACCCGCCATGTGGAGCTGCACCGCCTCTCCTGCGGGGCGGAGGTGGTGGATACTCCCGGCTTTTCCTCCTTCGATGCGGAGGAGCTGGACCTGGAGCTGAAACGCCGCCTGCCGGAAACCTTCCTGGAATTTGCCCCATACCTGGACAAATGCCGCTTTGTGGGATGCAGCCACACCCGGGAAAAGGGATGCGCTGTGCTGGAGGCCCTCCGCCGGGGGGGAATCCAGAAGAGCCGCCACGACAGCTACCTTCGCCTCTACGAGGAATTGAAGCCCCTTCGGGATTGGCAGGAAAAAAAATGAGAGAACGCCGCCGCCATGTTTGGGGCGGCGTTTTTTACACCATGGACGGCCCCTCCGTATATACTGGAAAGGAAGGGAGGCGTGCCGCAATGGGCTGTGGAAATAGGGGGTTTGGCGGCTTTGGAAATTGGGGCTGCGGAAACGGAGGCGGCGGGGGAATTCGCCTGCTGGGGCTGTTCGCTGCGGCCCTGGGCGCTGGAATTCTGATTGCCGCAGTGTTTCCGGTGGGTGTGCTGATGTTCCTGGTCGCGTTTTTGCTGATCGGCTGCGGCTGCGCCTGCTGCCGGCGTTGAGAACTGAGAGGAGGCGTCATATGAATATCGTGGTATGGAAGTCCCCCAAAATGCTCCGGGGCATTCTGAAGAAGATTTTCAAGGTCTGAAACATATCCGCTCCCGGCGGCGCATAGAGTAGGACATGGATTCTATGCCTGCCGGGAAAGGAAGGGGTTTCTTCATGGAACTGGATTTAAAAAAAGTGTCTCTGGACGCCTATGACACGGGCGGGGAACTGACCCTGACGCAAGAGGAGACGGCGGAGACCATCGTGCCGGACTACTGCCCCGACATCGCCCGTATTATTGAGACGGACGGTAAGGTCTACTTACACAGCCGGGAGCTGCGGGACGGGAAGGCGGAAATCTCCGGAACCGTCCGGGTCACAGTGCTTTACACGCCTGACGGGGAGAGCGGCGTCCGCACGCTGGAGTTCGCCATTCCTTTCACCGCCGAGAGCGACGGCCGGGCTCTGCCGGGCTGCCAGCACCTGACGGCGGAAACGGAAACGGAATTTCTGGAGGCCCGGATGCTGAACCCCCGGAAGATTTTCACCCACTGCAAGCTGGTAAGCCATGTGACTGGCTACCAGCGCAAGCCCCTGGTGTTCTGCACGGACACAGAGGCGGATCCGGCGCTTCAGGTTGAAAAACGCCAGGAGGGACAGCATGCCATTCTCCTGACTCACATTGCGGAGAAGGATTTCACCTTCACCGAGGAGATGAATCTCTCCCCGGGCCGGGAGGGTGCGGCGGAGCTGCTGAACAGCCAGGTCTCCAGCACCGTCACGGAGACGAAAATCGTGGGAAGCAAGCTGATCTTCAAGGGCGTGTTTTCCATCAGCCTGCTTTACCGGGACAATAACGGCGGCTGCGGCTCCGCCGCGGCGGAGCTGCCCTTCTCTCAGATTATGGAGGTGGAGGGGGCCGTGGAGGGTTCTGCCGCCAGTCTGCAATTGCAGCTGACGGGCACAGATTTGCAAATTGACGGCGACGACCCGGAAGGCCGCCAGATTGCCGTGACGCTGTATCTCCACGCCACGGCCCTGCTGCGGGAGGAGCAGGAGCTGATCCTGCTCAGCGACTTGTATTCCACTGTCTACGACATGACCTACGAGGCCGCGCCGCTGAATATTACCAGCTTCTGCGAGAATCTGACCCGCCGCCAGACCCTGCGGGAGGTGCTGGAAATCGGCGTAGTGGCCGACTCCATCCTGGCACTGTCCGCCAAATGCGGCGCGGTCTCCGTCAGCCGTGAGGGAAATATGACCGTTCTCCGGGCCGGAGTAACCGTCCGGGCCATGTACCTGGACGAGGGCGGCGTACCCCTGGTGGCAGAGCGGAGCATGGACGCCGGATGCCAGCTGGAACTGCCGGAGGACTGCCGTATCACCGCCCGGGCCGTCTGCACCGAGGAGGTTCAGGGCTCCCTGGGAGACCGGGGCATTGAGGTCCGTTTTCCGGTGGATTTCCACATTGAGGCGGCAGCCAGGGTGAAGAAGGTCTGCGTTTCCGCCGCCAAGCTGGACACGGAGGCCGCCAAGGATTTGGGAGGAGCGCCCTCCCTGGTCTTGCGCTGCATCGGGAGGCAGGAAAGCGCCTGGGACTTAGCGAAGAAGTACAACACCACCATCGCCGCTATCCTCTCCGCCAACCAGCTGGAGGGGGAGGAGGAAATTCCCCAGGACCAGATGCTGCTGATTCCGAGAAAGAGAGCGTAAAAAAGCGTGCGGGAGAAATTCTCCCGCACGCTTTTTTGTAAGGTGCTTTCCCTTTTCAGATACGGTGGTTCAATCGTTTGCGTATCTGGAGAGAAATTGCCTTGTCCGTTCCTCCTTCGGATGGTCGATGACCTCCCTGGGATCGCCCTGTTCCACGATAACGCCGCCATCCATAAAGATTACCTGGTCCGCCACGTCCCGGGCAAAGGCCATCTCGTGGGTAACGATGATCATGGTGGTTTTCTGTTCCGCCAGAGAACGAATTACCCGCAGGACTTCTCCGGTAAGCTCCGGGTCCAGGGCGGATGTAGGCTCATCGAAGCAGAGAATGTCCGGGTGAAGGGCCAGCGCCCGAGCAATAGCCACCCGCTGCTGCTGTCCGCCGGAAAGCTGGTGGGGGTAGTGGTTCGCCCGGTCGGCCAAACCCATTTGCGCCAGCAGCTCCCGGCCTGCTTTCACAATATCCTCCCTGCTTTCGCCGCCCCGCTCCTTGGCCAGCAGCTCCCGGGCCAGGGTGACATTTTGCAGGGCTGTGTATTGGGGAAAGAGGTTAAAGTTTTGAAACACCAGTCCAAAGTGAAGCCGCTTCTGCCGGATGTCCTTCTCCACCTGGGTGGAGGGATCCGACGCGTCGAAGATTACGCCGCCCTTTACAGAAATAGTGCCGTGGTCCGGCCGCTCCAGAAAGTTCAGACAGCGGAGCAGGGTGGTCTTGCCGGAGCCGGAGGAGCCGATGATGGACAGGGCCTGGCCCTCCGCCAAGGAAAAACTGATATCGCTGAGGACCTGAGTGTCCCCGAAATGCTTTTCAATATGCTGAACCTCTAAAATCGCCATCCTTGCCGCTCCTCTCAACGGAAATATTCCAGCTTCTTTTCCAGCTTCCCCAGGAGGATAATCGCCACACCGCTGAAAGCCAGGTAGTACACCATGGTAAAAAACAGCGGCCACACCAGCCCGGCATAGCCCTGGTTTCCCTTCATGAAGGATTCGCCCATCCAGATGACCTCCTGCAGCGCCACCACCCGGGCCAGGGAGGTGTCCTTGACCAGCGTAATAATTTCATTGGACATGGGGGGGACGATGCGCTTGACCATTTGCAGCAGCGTTATCTTGAAGAAAATCTGCCGCTTCGTCATGCCCAGCACCAATCCCGCCTCCTGCTGTCCGGCGGGCACGCCCTGGATGCCGCCCCGGTAGATTTCCGAGAAATAGCAGGCGTAGTTGATGACAAAGGCCACCGCCACGGCGGTAAACCGCCCGGACTCGCCGCCGCTCCATATGGGGAAGCCTTTCAGGCCGGGGACGTAGTACAGCGCGATAATTTGGAGAACCAGGGGCGTGCCCCGCACAATCCAGACCACGGTTTTCGTCAGCCACCGCAGGGGATGGACGCGGCTCATGGAGCCGAAGGAGATCACCAATCCCAAGGGTACGGCGCCCACCAGCGTGACAAAAAAGAGCTGGAGGGTTTTGACAAAGCCGGTGTTCAGCGCGGACAAAACTGTCAGGAACTCGGCGGAAGTAAAAAAAGAAACCATCAAACCGTCCTCTCATTGGAAATTTCGGGGAGGAAAACCGCCCAAAGGCAGAGAGGTTTCCTCTCTGCCTTTGGGGATTGCAGTTGGGATTACTCCAGAATCAGGGATTCCTGTACGCCATAGGCAGTGCCGGTTTCCAGGACGGAACCGTCGGCGACGGCTGCGGCCCAGAAGCCGTTCCACGCATCCACCAAATCGGAGCCCTTGCGGAAGCCAACGCCGTACTCCTCGGACTTCAGGCCCTGAGCAGTGTTCAGGTTGACAGTATAGGTAAGGTTCGCGTAGTTGGTTCCCTCGCCAATCATGGCGCCGGCCATCAGAAGGTCAATGACGGCGGCATCAGCGGTTCCGGCGGAGACTTCCATCAGCGCGTCGGCCTGCTTCGCCACGGCGGTGGTGGAAGCGCCCAGAGCCTCGGCGGCGTCCTCGCCGGCGGAGCCGGACTCCACGGCCACGTTCAGGCCCTCCAGGCTGGTCAGGTTCTCAAAGTCCGCGGCCTTGGCGGCGGGGACCACCAGCACCTGGGCATTGAGGCAGTAGGCGTTTCCTGTGTCCATAGCCGCCTTGACTTCGTCGTTCAGGGTCATGCCGTTCCACACGCAGTCGATGCTTTTGGCGTTCAATTCCATGACCTTGTAATCCCAGGTAATTTCCTGGAACTCCACCTTGACGCCCAGGCTCTCGGCAAAGGCGGAGGCCATATCGGCGTCAAAGCCAATCCAGCTGCCGCTGGCGTCCCGGTAATCCATGGGGGCGAAGTCCGTCATGCCCACCACCAGGGTTCCCTTACCCTGCACATAGGCAAGGTCGCTGCCGTCGGCCTTTTGACCGCCGCCGGCGTCTCCAGTCTCCTGCTCCTCCGGGGCGGCGGTGCTTCCGCCGCCGGTTTTGTCGGAGCCTGCGTCCTTGCCGCCGCAGGCGGCCAGGCCCAGTACCAAGGCAAGAGCCAGCAGGAGGGCCCAGAGCTTTTTGCTTTTCATCATGTTTTCATCCTCCAAAATGGAACGGACGGGCCGTTCGTTTAATACGCTAGCAGTTTACCACATTAAAGAATCCGTGTAAAGCGTGATTTCGACCAAATCAGCCTGACCAGGAGCGGGTTTCCCTTGTGTGTTTTTTCTAAAACAAGACGGGCCGTCATACTTTTGCTGCCTGGGACATAGAGTGGAAACATGAATATGGAGCGGAAAAAGGACGGGATACTATGAACACGACCATCTATCAGAATATCGCCACCCGCACGGCGGGGGATATCTACATCGGCGTGGTGGGCCCGGTGCGGACCGGCAAGTCCACCTTCATCAAGCGCTTCATGGAGACTCAGGTCATTCCCAACATTGAAAATGTGTACCGCAAGGAGCGGGCCCGGGATGAGCTGCCCCAGAGCGGTTCCGGCCGGACCATCATGACGGCGGAGCCCAAGTTCGTCCCGGAGGAGGCGGCCCAGGTCCAGCTGCCCGACGGCGCGTCCTTCTCCGTGCGGCTTATCGACTGTGTGGGCTACATGGTCCGGGGCGCCATCGGCCAGTTTGAGGACGACGCGCCCCGCATGGTGACGACTCCCTGGTACGACCATGAGATTCCCATGACGGAGGCGGCGGAAATCGGCACCCGGAAGGTCATTTCGGAGCACTCCACCATCGGCATCGTCGTTACCACCGACGGAACCGTCTCCGATATCCCACGGGAGGACTACCTGGAGGCGGAGGAGCGGGTAATCCGGGAGCTCCAGGAGCTGGGAAAGCCCTTTATCGTCCTGCTGAACTCGGTGGACCCCAAGAGCGAGCGGGCGGAGGCCATCGCCCGGGACGTCGCCTCCCGCTATGAGGTGAACTGCGTCCCGGTGAACTGTCTGGACCTTCGGGAGGAGGACGTGGCGGATATTCTGCGGGCCGTCCTCTATGAGTTCCCCATGCAGGAGCTGGATTTGTTCCTGCCCCCTTGGGTGGACGCCCTGCCTACCGGGCATCCCATTAAGGCCAGCCTATATGACGCGGTCCGCCAGGGCACCTCCCAGC
>CATLJA010000040.1 GCA_949959305.1 uncultured Oscillibacter sp. | reverse complement strand
CCCGCTGCATTTTTCAATGGCGTGGCCCACGGTGTGGCCCAGGTTTAAAAGCTTCCGCTCCCCCTGCTCCTTCTCGTCCCGCTCCACCACGCCGGCCTTATAGGCCGCGCAGCCCGCGATTACCTCCTCCAAATCCAGCCCGCTCAGCATCCCGCCTTCCATGCGGCCGAACAGGCCCGGGTCCGAAAGCACCGCCGTTTTGACGGCCTCCGCCGCCCCGCCGGCAAAGACCCCGGAGGGCAGGGTTTTCAGGCAGTCCGTGTCGCACAGCACGGCGGCGGGCTGGAGGAAGGCCCCGGCCAGGTTCTTCCCGGCCTTGAGGTCGATGGCGGTCTTGCCGCCCACGGAGGAGTCCACCGCGGCAAGCAGGGTCGTGGGCATCTGCACGCAGCGGACGCCCCGGAGGTAGCAGGCGGCGGCGAAGCCCGCCATGTCCCCCACGACCCCGCCCCCCAGGGCAATCAGGCAGTCCGTGCGGGTCAAACGCTCCCCCGCCAGAAATTCCAGGATGCCGGAGAGGGTGGAAAAATTCTTGTTCTCCTCCCCGGCGGGAAATTCATAGGCGCTGACGGCGTACCCCGCCGCCCTCAGGCTCTCCTCAACCGTCTCCAGGTACAGCGGCCCCACAACGGAATCGGTGACCACCGCCATATGGCAGGGTGGGACAACCTCCCGCAGCAGCCGCCCGCAGTCCCGCAAAAGGCCGGGGCCGATGCTCACGGCGTAGGGCGGGTTCGTCTTGACAGGTATGGTCCGCATCGTCGTCCCTCCTTTCAGTTTCCCCCGGCGGCGGCTTTCAGCTCCCGGCCCTCCCTCAGCAGGGCCCGGACCCGCTCCGCGTCGCCGGATTTCAGCGCCGCCGAATAGGCGCTCAGGTTCTCAATCAGAATATCCAGCTCCTTGACCAGGTAGTCCGCGTCGTCCAGAAACAGCTCCGTCCACATGTCCTCGTCCAGCCGGGCCACCCGGGTCATGTCCTGGAAGCTCCCGGCGGAGAAGCCCCGGCGGCGCTGGGCCTCCGGCGACTTTACATAGGCGCTGGAGGTGATGTGGGCCAGCTGGGAGGTGAAGGCGATGATGCGGTCATGCTCCTCCGGGTCCGAGAAGGTCAGCCCGGCGAAGCCGATATCCAGGAAAAAGGCTTTCAGCGTCTCCAGAAGCTGCATGTCCGTCCGCCCGTCCGGCGTGAGAATCATGGAGGCCCCCACGTACAAATCCTCGCTGGAGGCGGTGAAGCCCCCCCGCTCCCGTCCCGCCATGGGGTGCCCGCCGATGTAGGCGAAGCCGTGCTTCTCCGCCACGGGGGCCAGGGCCTCCACCACCACCCGCTTCACGCCGCACAGGTCCACCAGGATGGCGGACCTGGAAATCCGGTCCGCGTGGTCCTTCACCCACTTCACCGCCGCGCCGGGGCAGACGGCCACCAAAATCAAATCGCACGACCGCAGGTTTTCGTCCGTCAAAGGGCCGTCGACGGCCCCGCTCATCCGGGCCAGGGCCATGGTTTCCTGGTCCAGATCCGCGCCCCAGACGGTGTGGTCCGTCCGGGCCTTGACGCTTTTGGCCATGGAGCCGCCGATAAGCCCCAGGCCCACAATGCCGACATTCATAGTATCCTCCCGATTCGTATTTTCTCCGCCGCCGCTTCAGCCCGGATAAGCTCCGTGATTCCCAGCAGACGCCTGCAGCTTTCTGATTGGAAAAAGCATATAGCGTTTCCCTGTCCGCGGAAAAGTAAAATCGTGAACTGCCCCCGCCAATGGAATGGCTTTATCTTCCAGATATTTTATTGTCCTTGAAAATGTATCCGCATTTTCACATTCCACACAAATATATTCATAGCCGGGAATCGTCCACTTTGTCCAGCCGCCGGGAGCTTCCGCGCCGTCACAGCATTCTACTCCGGCAAGATAAAGTCCTTTGCTGAGGTCCTCCCACGGGTTGAACGAGCGTGAGAAGTCGGACATGGCCCCCCATATGCCAATGATATTTCCGTCCTTGTCTCTTTTGGCCAAATGCCGCACTTCTTCAAAATGGGAATCTGCATCCGCCCATAATCTTTGAATAAAGCCGTCTCCGTCTAAAGAAGATCCCTCTTTCCCTATTACAGCAAAAGACTCTTTTATACATTTTTTGACTATCATGTTTCCTTCCCGCACACTTGTGCGCTTTTTGTGCTCCGGCCGACGCCCAAACCCCCAAAGCCGCTGCGGCGCAAGGAATCCAGGCGGTTTTGCTTTCACCTTCAAGAAACGGCGGGGTCCAGCCCCCGCATAAAGGCGTGGAGCTTGAGAAGCTTCTCCGCCAGGGGGCCGAAGACCTCCGGCTTCAGGGACTGGGGCCCGTCGCAGAGGGCGTGGGCCGGGTCGTTGTGCACCTCAATCTGCAGCCCGTCCGTCCCCGCGGCCACGGCGGCCCGGGCCAGGGGCTCCACCAGCCAGTACTTGCCCGTGGCGTGGCTGGGGTCGGCGATGATGGGCAGGTGGGTCAGCGTCCGCAGCACCGGGATGGCGGCCAGATCCAGGGTGTTCCGGGTGTAGCTCTCAAAGGTCCGGACCCCCCGCTCGCAGAGGATGACGTTCTCGTTGCCGCTGGCCATGACGTACTCGGCGCTCATGAGCCACTCCTCATAGGTGGCGGACATGCCCCGCTTAATCATGACGGGCCTGTCCTGATGGCCCACGGCCTTTAAAAGGTCGAAGTTCTGCATGTTCCGGGCGCCGATCTGAATCACGTCCACGTCCTTGAACAGGGGCAGCTGGGTCACGTCCATCAGCTCCGTCACGATGGGCAGGCCCGTCTCCTGCCGGGCGACCTTCAGGTACTCCAGCCCCGCGGCCCCCAGTCCCTGAAAGGCGTAGGGGGAGGTCCGGGGCTTGAAGGCCCCGCCCCGGAGCATGGTGGCGCCGCTGGCCTTCACGGCCTTGGCGATGGCCACCACCTGCTCCTCGCTCTCCACGGAGCAGGGACCCGCCATGATGGTCAGCGTTCCGCCGCCGATTTGGGTGTTCCCCACGGGGATGACGGTGTCCTCCGGGTGGAACTTCCGGTTTGCGTTTTTATAGGGCTCCTGGACCCGCTTCACGTCCTGGACGATGTCCAGGGCGGCAATGAGGTCAATGTCCAGCTTGGAGGTGTCCCCCACCAGGCCCAGGATGGTGTTGGCCTCGCCGATGCTGGTGTGGATGGCGACGCCCTTCTCCTGAAGCCAGGTGATGAGGCTGTCCAGCTGGTCCCGGTTGGGATTGTGCTTCAAAATGACGATCATGGCGGATTCCTCCTAACAAATTTCACGGTGTGCAAAAAGGCCCGCAGCCGGTTTGGCTGCGGGCCGCTTCGTGCAATCGTCCTGTCTCAGGACCGGAAGCTCACACACGCTCGTTTTCAGCCAAACCACGAAAAGCCTTACCAAAACCGGTAAAGCTAAAGTAGAAATAGCCGTATTCAGCGGTGCGGGCAATGGCGGTCATGGTTCGGTTCCCCTTTGGCTCTTTAGATGTTTAAAGCATAACACAACGCTCGAAAAATGAAAACTGTGAATTCTTACAAATGCGCGGAGCGCGGCCGCGCTCCGCTTGTGCGTTCCGCCCGGTCAGGCGGTGGGAAGGCAGCCGGCCATCAAAAGGCTGGTGGCCTTGAGGATATAGCTGGCGTCCCGGACCATGCTGGCGCGGGTGGCCATGTACTGCTCGTGAAGCTCCTCCAGGGCGGCGACCAGGTCGCGGCGGGCCTGCTGGCGGCGGAGGTGCTGGTGGGCCAGATACCCCCGCATGAAGCGGCGGAAATCCGTCTCGTAGTTGTGGTGGTCCAGCATGCTGTCGGGATAGTCCGGGTTGTGGGGGTATGTATAGGCGTCGGCCAGGTAGTGGGTCAGCTTGCCCAGGGTATAGTACTGCCACATGGTCCAGCGCCGGCGGCGCTGGAGCTTTAAAATCTTGGCGTTGATATAGGCCCGGGAATTGGCGTAGTTGTGGCCCTTGAGCTTGTTGTAGTGCAGGGAGCCCTTCAGGTAGCTGAGGGGATTCACGTCCGGCTGGAACGAACCGAAGAGGAAGGCCAGCTCAAAGCGCCGGGCGGGGAAACCCGTCCCGCTGCGCAGCAGCGTCCGGGCCAGCAGTGTGTGTGTGCGTTTCTGCAAAGTTAGCTCCTCCTAACCGCGAAAGTACGTTCAGTATAGCACATTCCCCGGCGGGATGCAAGAGGGGAAGGGAGAAAATTTTTAAGTCCTAGTAGGCGCTGATTTCCAGGCTCTCGTCGTCCCCGCCCTTTTCAATCTGCCGTATTTCCACAAAATACTTCGTCTCCGGGCTGACGGTCACCTCCACCCGCTCCCCGGCCCGGCGGCCCAGCAGCGCCTTCCCCACGGGGGACTCCTTGCTCACCAGGCCCTTCAGGGCGTTCTGGCGCAGGGTGGTGACGATGCGCACCTTCATCTCCCGCCCGGCCATCTCGTTGTATATGGTCACCCAGTCGAACAGGCCCACGGCGTCCTCCGCTCCCCGCACCTCGATGACCTTCGCCGTGCGGATCATCCGCTCCAGATAGCGGATGCGGCTGTCGTTCCGGTTCTTCGCCTGCTTGACGCACTTGTACTCAAAATTCTCGCTCAGGTCCCCAAAGGCCCGGGCGGTCTGGACCTCCTCAATCAGCTGGGGCCGCAGGACCCGGACCCGGTGGTCCAGCTCCTCCCGCATTTTACGGATATCCACCGCCGTCAGCTCGTCATACACGGCGCGTCCCTCCTTCACAAATTCTGCCGCTCCATCATAGCCCCTCCCGCCGCCGCTGTCAAGCCGCCCTTGACGGCGGGCCCTGGGAATGTTATCCTATGGAAAGAACAACGGATGGGAGGGCCGCCATGCGCCTGTCGGAACTGCTGGATATCCGCCCCGGCGTCACCGCCGTCATTGGAAGCGGCGGAAAGACCACGCTCCTGCGGACCCTGGGGGAGGAGCTGGCGGCGGGAGGGGCCCGGGTCCTCCTCTGCGCCACCACGAAGATGTTTCCTTTTCCGGGCCTCCCCAGCCTGACGGACCCCGGGGAGGAGGCCCTGGCGGAGGCCCTGGAGAGCCGCCGCCTGGTCTGCGCCGGGAGCCCGGTCCCCGGCGCGGGGAAGCTGACGGCCCCGGGCGTTCCCATGGCCCGTCTGGCAGCCCTGGCGGACTATGTGCTGGCGGAGGCCGACGGCGCGGCGGGCCGGCCCCTCAAGGCCCACGCGCCCCACGAGCCGGCGGTCCCCCCGGAGGCGAACCAGACGGTGTGCGTCGTGGGGGCCTCCGGCTTCGGGCGGCCTGTTGCCGGGGCGGCCCACCGCCCGGAGCTGTATGCCCGCCGGGCGGGAATTCGGGAAAGCGCCCCCGCCTCGCCGGAGGCGGCGGCGGCGGTGCTTCTGTCGGAGGCTCCCGCCGGGGGGCAGCCCATCCGGATTTTTGTCAACCAGGCGGAGGACGAAGCCGCCATGGCCGCCGCCCGCCGCCTGGCGGAGCTTCTGCCCTGGCCGGTATGCGCCGGGGCGCTGAAAAGGAGGAGCTGGATATGCTTGTCGTAATTCGGGGAGCCGGGGACATTGCCACCGGCATTGCCCTCCGTCTCTGGCGGGCGGGAATCCGGGTGGTCATGACCGACCTCCCCCGGCCCACCGCCATCCGCCGCACCGTGGCCTTTTCCCAAGCCATTGTCCATGGGGAGGCCGCGGTGGAGGACGTTCGCGCCCGCCGGGCGGAGAGCCCGCCCCAGGCCCTGGAGCTGCTGGAGGGCGGCTTCATCCCCGTGCTGGCGGACCCGGAGGGGGCCTGCGTCCCCGTTCTGAAGCCCGCCGCCCTGGTGGACGCCATCCTGGCGAAGAAGAACCTGGGCACAAGGATCACCGACGCCCCCGTGGTGGTGGGCGTGGGCCCCGGCTTCACGGCGGGGGAGGACTGCCACGCCGTGGTGGAGACCATGCGGGGCCACTACCTGGGCCGGGTCCTTTACGAGGGCTCCGCCCAGCCCAACACCGGCATTCCCGGCCTTATCGGCGGCTTCGCCGGGGAGCGGGTCCTCCGGGCCCCGGCGGACGGAACCTTCCACCAGCTTCTGGAAATCGGGGCCCAGGTGAGGATGGGGGACGCGGCCGCCGAGGTGGACGGCGTTCCCATGCCCTGCACTCTGGACGGCGTGCTCCGGGGCATTTTGCCGGAGGGGACCCCGGTCCGCCGGGGCATGAAGGCCGGGGATATTGATCCCCGGTGCAGGCTGGAGCACTGTTACTGCGCCAGCGACAAGGCCCTGGCCGTAGGCGGCGGGGTGCTGGAGGCGGTGCTGCGCCTGTCCGGCGCGTTGAAGGATATTTAAATATTACGAAACGTATTGAAGCAGGAGAACGCCATGGCTGAAAACGAAGTGAAACTGACCAAGCTGGCCAAGTGCGCCGGCTGCGGCGCGAAGGTGGGCGCGGGAACCCTGGCCCGGCTGCTGGAGGGCCTCCAGGTCCGCCGGGACCCGAACCTGCTGGTGGGCTTCGACAAGAGCGACGACGCTTCCGTCTACCGGATTTCCGGGGACCTGGCCCTGGTCCAGACGGTGGATTTCTTTCCCCCCATTGCCGACGATCCCCGCCTGTTCGGCCAGATTGCCGCCGCCAACGCCCTTTCCGACGTGTACGCCATGGGCGGGGAGCCCAAGCTCTGCCTGAACATCTGCGCCGTCCCCAAGGACATGCCCCCCGAAGCGGTCCACGAGCTCCTCCGGGGGGGCTATGAGAAGGTCTACGAGGCCGGGGCCCTCATTACCGGGGGCCACAGCATCCTGGACGACGAGCCCAAGTACGGCCTGGCCGTCACCGGCTTCGTCCACCCGGAGAAGATGCTCACCAACTCCGGCGCGCGGCCCGGGGACGTGCTGCTCTTCACCAAGCCCCTGGGCACGGGCGTGCTGACCACCGCCGCCAAGGCGGACATGGCCCCGCCGGAGGCCATGGAGCGGGCTTACGCCCTCATGACCACCCTGAACAAGTCCGCCCGGGACGCGATGGTCAAGTACCGGGTCCACGCCTGCACCGACGTGACGGGCTTCGGCCTCCTGGGCCACGGCCTGGAGATGGCCCAGGGCAGCGGCGTGGAGCTGGAAATCGGCGTGAGCGCCGTGGACTTCATCCCGGAGGCGGCGGAGCTGGCGAAGCTGGGCGTTCTCCCCGAGGGGATGTACCGCAACCGCTCCTTCGCCGAAGACTCCGTGGACCCCGGGGCGGCGGAGCTCTGGCAGCAGGATCTGCTCTACGACCCCCAGACCTCCGGCGGCCTCCTCATGGCGGCGGACCCGGCGGACGCGGAGGCGCTGTACCGGGAGCTGAAATCCTGCGTCCCCAGCGCCCAGCGCATCGGGACGGTCCGGGAGTACCGGGGCGGCAAGCGGATTTTCCTGCGGCAGGCGTGAAAAAAGCGGATGGCCGTCCGCTTTTTCTGCCCAAACCGTAAGAAAACCTTAAGAATTTTGTCGGGCATTTCGTAAGAAATCCCTGGTACTATGGAGCCATCACAAAAAGGAGATGGTTCCGTATGAAATTCCCTGCCGCAAAATCCCCCGCCGCCCTCTGCCTCCTGCTGGCCCTGCTGGCCCTGCTGGCGGGCTGCGCCTCCCCGCCGCCGATCCTGAAGGCCGGAAGCGTCTGCCGCCGCCCGGAGGCGGCGGTCTCCTTCTGGGAAACGGACCCGGAGGCGGACCATGGCCTCAGCGACCTGCGGGGGGCGGACCTGCGGGACATGGACCTGACGGACATGGAGGATATTCTTTTCTCCGCCGATTTCGACACGAAAACCCAGTGGCCGGACGCTCTGCCGGAGAGCTTTGACCCGGAGCGGCTCCTGGAGCTGGGGAAGGACCCCGGCCTGGGCCTCCGGGCCCTCCATGAGCGGGGGATTACCGGAAAGGGCGTGGGCGTCGCCATCATTGACCAGACCCTTCTGGTGGAGCACCGGGAGTACGGGGACCGCCTCCGGCTCTATCAGGAATATCACACCTCCTCTCAGGACCCCGCTTCCACCCACGGCCCCGCCGTGGCCTCCATCGCCCTGGGGGAGACGGTGGGCGCGGCCCCGGAGGCCCTGCTGTACTTCATCGCCGATGATGTGGGGACCGGCACGGGAAGCTCGTTTGTCCGGGATATGACATACTATGCCGAGGACGTGGAGCGCCTGTTGTCCCTGAACGAAACCCTGCCGGAAAGCGAAAAAATCCGGGTGATCTCCATGTCCGTGGGCTGGATGCCGGACACGCCGGGCGCGGAGGAAATTGAGGCCGCCATTCAGCGGGCCCGGGAGGCGGGCGTCGCCGTGGTCTGCGTCAACAGCCGGGACCCCCTGCTGGAGCCCTGGATGGGCATGGGCCGGGCCCCCTATGGAGACCCCAACGCCTTGGAAGACTGCCGCCCCGGGGCCTTCTGGGAGGAATCCCTGTACAGCGGGGAATACCGGGGGACGGACGGGTCCCTGCTCCTGGTGCCCATGGACCGGCGGGCCACGGCCTCCCCGGCGGGAGAGGCGGAGTACGCCTTCTTCGCCGAGGGCGGCATGAGCTGGGCGGTTCCTTATGTGGCGGGGCTCTATGCCCTGGCCTGTCAGGTGAAGCCGGAGGTGACCTATGAGGAGTTTCTCTCCGCCGCCCGGGCCACCGCCCGGCCCGTCTCCGTCCGGAAGGGCGGGACGGAGTTTCCCTATGGCTGTGTAGTGGACCCGGCGGCGCTGCTGGAGGCGCTGGCGGCGTGAAAAAAGCGGACGGCTTCGCCGTCCGCTTTCCTTTTTCCATTCACGCGATTCTCGCCAGCCACTTCAAGTCGTAGGGCTCGAAAACCACCTTCTCATACGCCTCCACGTCCAGCGGGGTTCCGTCCCAATCGCCGTGGATATCCCCATTTTGCTTAATGAGGATATCATAGAGAATGTCGTAGGTCACCCCGTCCGCCGGGTCCGTCTCCACGATGGTGGAGTAGGGCAGGGTCTTGTGGTAGGTCAGGGCCAGCCCCTGGTAGTCAAAGTGGAAGCCGCAGCGCATCCGGCAGCCGTCCAGCCCGGTGTACCGGGCGATTTTCTTCAGGTCCTGGAGGATTTTGTCCCCCTCCTCCTCATAGAGGTTCTCCGGCGTGGTGGCGGTGTAGTCGAACCGGAACTGGATGGAGGCCCCGGGGACCTTCTTAAAGCGCTCCAGGTAGGGGACCAGATCCGCCGCGGGGTAGTCCTTGTACAGCACGCAGTTCACCCGGAAGGGCACCGGAAGCCGGGCGAGCAGGGCGTCGTTGGACTCCACCACGTACTTCTGCATATGCCGGGAGACGTTGATGCAGGTAATCTTGTGCTTGTTCCTCTCGGCAAAGGCCAGGACGTCCTCCTCCGTCTGGAACTCGGACACCGGAAGGGTGGTGTTGATATAGACCTTGTGGGTGGCGGGAATCTCGTCCAGCATGGACTGGAGGACCGCCAGGTCGGCGAAGGGCTCCCCGCCGGTGAACACGAAGTCGCAGCAGGGCGTGATGGCGTCCATCCGGCGGATGCTGGCGCGGATTTTTTCGGCGGAAAAGCCGGTCAGGTCCGCGTACTCGCCTTTATTGATGCAGAAGGGGCAGTGGTTTTTGCAGTCGTAGGGGACGAAAACCGTCACCGTCGCGCCGCCTTCCCGCGTCTTGTAGGGATGCTTCATAACGTCGTCTCGCCTTTCCGTTTATAGTGGTGGCGGCACGGCCAGGGCCGTACACGAACCCTTATTTTAAAGGATTTTTCCCGGAAGGTCAAGAGCTATTCGGAAATTCGCCGCCCCGCGGGCCGCTTTTTATGCGGGGGCCCGCCCCTCACTTCTTCCCGTGAAGGGCCTTCATCCGCTTCTCATGGTCCAGAATGCTCTTGCGCATCCGCAGGCTCTTGGGAGTCACCTCCAAAAGCTCGTCGTCCGCCAGGAACTCCAGGCACTGCTCCAGGCTCATCTGCCTGGGGGGCACCAGCCGCAGCGCGTCGTCGGATCCGCTGGCCCGGGTGTTGGTCAGCTGCTTTTTCTTGCACACGTTCACCGTCATGTCCTCGCTCCGGGGAGATACGCCCACGACCATGCCGCCGTACACCGGCACGCCCGCGCCGATGAACAGCGTGCCCCGCTCCTGGGCGTTGAAAAGGCCGTAGGTAATGGACTCGCCGGTCTCGAAGGAGATGAGGGAGCCGCTGCCCCGGCGGGAGATGTCCCCCTTATAGGGCGCGTAGCTGTCGAAGACGGAGGCCATGATGCCCTCGCCCTTGGTGTCGGTGAGGAAGTCGTTGCGGTAGCCGAACAGGCCCCGGGCGGGAATCAGGAACTCCACCTTCATGCGGCTTCCCACGGGGGTCATCTCCACCATGTCCGCCTTCCGCTGGCCCAGCTTCTCGATGACCGCGCCCACGCAGTCCGCGGGCACGTCCACCACCAGCCGCTCGATGGGCTCGCACTTCTTCCCGCCGATCTCCTTGTACAGCACCCGGGCGGGGGACACCTGGAACTCATAGCCCTCCCGGCGCATGGTCTCAATCAGGATGGAGAGGGACATCTCCCCCCGGCCCGCCACGTTGAAGGCGGTCTCCTTGTCGGTCTCCGCCACCCGGAGGGACACGTCCCGCAGGGTTTCCCGGAACAGCCGCTCCCGAATCTGGCGGGAGGTGACGAACTTGCCCTCCCGCCCGGCGAAGGGGGAGTCGTTGACGGAGAAGGTCATCTCCAGGGTGGGGGCGGAAATCTTCACGAAGGGCAGGGCCTCCACCGCGCCGGGGGCGCAGATGGTGTCGCCGATGGTCACGTCGGGAACGCCGCTCATGGCGATGATATTCCCGGCGAAGGCCTCCGCCACGCTCTTGCGGCCCAGGCCGTCAAACTCGTAAATCGCCGTGGCCTTGGCCTTGCGGGGAGCGGCCTCGGGGTCGTGGTAGTTGCACACGGCGATTTCCTGGTTCTGCTTCAGCGCGCCGCGCTCGATGCGCCCGACGGCGATGCGCCCGACGAACTCGTTGTAGTCGATGGAGGAGACCAGCATCTGGAAGGGCTCGTCCACGTTGGCCTCGGGGGCGGGGATATATTCCAGGATGGTGTCGAACAGGGGCTTCAAATCCGTGCCCTGCACCGTGGGGGAGCAGGAGGCGGTGCCGTTCCGGCCGGAGCAGAACAGCATGGGGGAGTCCAGCTGCTCGCTGGTGGCGTCCAAATCCATCAGCAGCTCCAGCACCTCGTCGACAACCTCATAGACCCGCTGGTCGGGCCGGTCGATTTTGTTCACCACCACGATGACCCGGTGGCCCAGCTCCAGGGCCCGGGAGAGGACGAAGCGGGTCTGGGGCATGGGGCCCTCGGCGGCGTCCACCAGGAGAATGACGCCGTTGACCATCTTCAGCACCCGCTCCACCTCGCCGCCGAAGTCGGCGTGGCCCGGAGTGTCCACAATGTTGATTTTCGTATCGCCGTACTGGATGGCGGTGTTTTTGGCCAGGATGGTGATGCCCCGCTCCCGCTCCAAATCGCCGGAGTCCATGACCCGGTCCACAACCTCCTGGTTGTCCCGGTAGACGCCGCCCTGCTTGAGCATTTCGTCCACCAGGGTGGTCTTGCCGTGGTCGACGTGGGCGATGATGGCGATATTTCTCAGATGTTCATTCCGCATAGCTGTACAGGCTCCTTTAAAAAGGCGGGTGTCCCGCCGTAGAATCAAGGGCAAAATTTCACGGTTTTTTATTATATGCCACTCCGGGCCGCTTTTCAACGGAAGAATCCACATTTTTCAGGACTTTTTCATCAAAAATCCACGTCACCTTGGACAAGACGGGCGGAAAAGGAGGCGGCTTTCGCCGCCTCCCCGGGTTTACGCCGTCTTTTCCGCCGCCAGGGCCTCCTCCCGCAGCAGTAAGTACTCCTCAAAGCAAAGCCCGCTCTCCCGCACGTCCAGGGCCACGTCCCGGCCCACGTAGCGGTAGTGCCACGGCTCGTAGCCGATGCCGGTAATCTCGCTTTTGTCGCTGGGATAGCGGAGGATAAAGCCGTACTCCCAGCAGTGCTCCATCAGCCACTTCTGCTCGGCGGTCTTCTCCTGCTTCTTCGTCAGGGCCTGGTACGACTGGGACACGATGTCCAGGGCCAGGCCCAGCTGGTGCTCGCTGGTGCCGGGGCGGGCCACCCAGCGGGCGGCCTCCTCCTGGGCGGCGTCCCGGCTGTAGCCGGCGCTCCGCAGGCGGGCAACCTTGTTGTTATAGAGGTAGGTCTGCTTGGCCTCGGTCCGGTAGGCGGAGCAGATTTTGGGCCGGAGCCCCGCCTCGCGGCAGGCCTGGAGCATGGCGTTCAAGTCCTCGTAAATCCGCTCGTCCACCTTCTGCCCGTCCGGCAGGGCCTTCAGCGCCGCCTCAAAATCCTCCGGCAGCTCGTTCCAGGGGTTCACCAGCAGAAGCTGCCACTCCTCCGCCTCCGGGAAGGAGGGGCCCTCCGCGGCGGAAACCCCCTCCGGGCCCGGCGCGGCCTCCGGGTTCAGCACCGTCAGCTCCGGCAGCTTCGCGGCTTCCTCCGCCTCCCAGGGCGAGGCCAGCCGTCCGCCCGGCGGCGTTCCCGGCTCCCTGGGCAGCGCCTTGAACCCGCCCTCCGCCGCCGCCGCGGTTAACAGCACCAGCAGCGCCGCCAGCAGCGCCGCCGCCCGTTTCGTCCATCTCATTTACCGCAGTTCCTTTCCGAACCCACCATATCTTGTGGTTTGTCTGTTTTATCATACGCCCTTCCCCTTTTAAAAACAAGTGGTAATTTGTGAACGGGACGGACTTTTTTCTGTCCCCGGCCCCTCCCCGGACAATTTCTCTTTTCATTTTCCCTCCGGCGTGGTATAATTCCCATAAATAAGCGTCCGGCCGGGGCCCCGGCGCCGCCGGGCGCGTCAAACGCCGGGCCCCTCCGGGGCCCTTTCGGAAAGGACGCGGAGACATGGGCGAGAACATGGACCTGACGGAGCGGACGCTCGGCCGGGAGGACAAATTCAAGGGGCGGATTCTCACCGTCCACGTGGACACGGTGGAGCTGCCCGGCGGCCGCACGGCCACCCGGGAGGTGGCGGACCACCCCGGCGGCGTGGCGGTGCTGGCCCTGGACGGGGACAACTGCGTGCTGGCGGTGACCCAGTACCGCTACCCCTTCGGCAGGACCCTGCTGGAGATTCCCGCCGGGAAGCTGGACCACCCCGGGGAGGACCCCTATGCGGCGGGCCTCCGGGAGCTGCGGGAGGAGACCGGCGCGGTGCCGGGGCGGTACGAGTCCCTGGGCCGCATCCTGCCTTCCCCGGGCTGCTACGGGGAGACCCTGCACCTCTACCTGGCCCGGGACCTGCGGATGGCGGAGCAGCACCTGGACGAGGACGAGTTTTTGAATGTGGAGCGGATTCCCTTCGGCGAGATGGCGCGCCGCTGCCTCAGCGGGGAGATTGAAGACGCGAAAACCGTGGCCGCGGTTTTGAAGGCCAAGATTTTGCTGAACCTGTAACGCCGGAACAGCCGTTTCCGGCCTGCGGCGGCACAGGAGTTTGGAGGTCAAGCATGGCGGAAGAAAAGACCGTTTTAATCGTGGAGGACGAAAAGAACATCGTGGACATCCTCCGCTTCAACCTGGAGCGGAAGGGCTGGCGGGTGCTGGAGGCCTACGACGGGGAGGAGGGCCTGCGGAGGGCCCGGGCGGAGAAGCCGGACCTGATCCTGCTGGACATCATGCTGCCCAAAATGACCGGCTTCGACGTGTGCGCGGCCCTACGGGGGGACGGGGACAGCGTGCCCATCCTGCTCCTCACCGCCCGGGAGGAGGAGGACGACAAGGTCCGCGGCCTGGAGATGGGGGCGGACGACTATATCACCAAGCCCTTCTCCATGCGGGAGGTCGTCGCCCGGGTGGAGGCCAGCTTCCGCCGCACCGCCATGACGGCCCCCGCCGGGGGTGCGGCGGCGGAAAGCGCCATGCCCGTTGCGGGGGACCTGGCCATCAACACCGACAGCCACCAGGTTTTCCGGGCCGGAAAGGCCATCGACCTGACCCAGCGGGAGTATGAGCTTCTGACCTTCCTGGCCAGCCACCCCAACAAGGTGTACTCCCGGGTGGATTTGATGGAGCAGGTCTGGAACTACGGCTACGTGGGGGACGACGTGCGGACGGTGGACGTGACCGTCCGGCGGCTCAGGGAAAAAATCGAGGAGAATCCCGCCAGTCCCCAGTTCATCCTCACCCGCCGGGGAGCGGGGTATTACTTCGCCGTGAATTAGCTCTTGCTTCATAAATTTTCCGGCACACTTCAAGGAAAGGAGGCGCCGCCGTGTTCCGCAGCCTGCACATGAAGCTGACGCTGATTATGCTGCTTCTGATTACCTCCCTCATGGCGGTGGTGGGGGGCTTCCTGACCATCAACGTCTCCAATTTCTTCACCAGCACCTTTTACAAGCAGATTGACAGCGTCTTCGGCGCGGACCAGCGGGAGTTCGTCTCCTCCCTCCGGGGAGAGTCCGCCCAGGCCGACGGGGCGGACCGGCTCCACGACATGATGGAGCTCACCGCCGGAAAGCTGGGCATCGACTACCGCACCCGGAACTATTTCGTCCTGGACGGGGAGACCGGGGCCTACCTCAACGGCTCCGCCGGCGAGGCGGCCATGCCCCGGGAGCAGAGCCCCAACCTCCTCACCGCCCGGAACGCCGTTTTGCGGCGGGACGAGGCCGGCATCGGGGACGTCAGCGACGTCACCGCCGACTACATGGACGCGGCCATCCCCATTTTCGGGGGGGACAACGCCTTTATCATCTATATTCTGGACACCCGGGACACCGTCTCCGGCCTGAACAGCCAGCTGTTCCAAATCATTATGCAGGCCCTTTTCATCGGCCTTCTCAGCTCCGTGCTTTTGAGCTTCCTTCTGGCCAAAACCATGGTGGGGCCCATTGAAAAGCTCACCGCCGGGGCGGAGAAGATGGCCGCCGGCGACTTCGGCGGCGCCCTGCCCGTGGAGTCCACCGACGAAATCGGCATTCTCACCGGCACCTTCAACGAGATGGCCGGCGTGCTTCAGGCCACGCTGGCCGCCGTGGAAAACGAGCGGAACAAGCTGGACACCCTGTTCCTCCACATGACCGACGGCGTGGTGGCCTTTTCCCACGACGGGAGGCTCATCCACTGCAACCCCGCCGCCAACGCCATGCTCCAGCGCCCCGTGGGGCCGGAGTGCACCTATGAGGAGCTGTTCGGCGGCCTCTATCCCTTCGGGGAGATGCTGGCCCTCCAGCGGCCCAGCTTCGCCGAGGGGGAGCTGGAGGCCGGGGAGAAGACCCTGGAGGTATACCTGGCCCCCTTCTCCGACCGGGAGCGGGGCGGCGTTCTGATTGTGCTCCACGACGTGACGGAGCAGCACCGCAACGAGGAGCGGCGCAAGGAGTTCGTGGCCAACGTCTCCCACGAGCTGCGGACCCCCCTGACCAACGTCCGCACCTACGCCGAGACCCTCCGGGACGCGGGGGGGGACATCCCCCTGTCCACCGCCAACAGCTTTCTGGACATCATCATTACGGAGACGGACCGGATGACCCACATCGTCCAGGACCTCCTCACCCTCTCCCGCCTGGACCGGGGGGACGCGGAGCTGGTCCTCTCCCGCTTCCCCTTTGCCGAGCCCATCCAGAGCGTGGTCCGCTCCAGCGCGCTGAACGCCCAGCAGCGGGGGCATGAGCTCACCTGCGGGGATTTGGACCGCCTGCCCCTCATCGTGGGGGACCGGAGCCGCCTGGAGCAGGTGATGATGAACATTCTGGGCAACGCCATCAAATACACCCCCGGCGGCGGGCACATCCGGGTCTCGGCGGGCTGCGGGGAGGACGACACCGTCTGGATGGAGGTCTGGGACGACGGCATCGGCATCCCGGAAAAGGACGCCGAGCGGATTTTCGACCGCTTTTACCGGGTGGACAAGGCCCGCTCCCGGGAGTCCGGCGGCACGGGCCTGGGCCTTTCCATCGCCCGGGAGATCGTCCAGCGGCACCGCGGCGTCATCGCCCTGGCCCCCCACGAGGGGCCAGGCACCACCATCCGCATGACCCTGCCCATCTCCCAGGGGCGGGGGCGGCAGACGGAGGGCTGAGCCTATGGAGGAACATCGGCGCAGCCGCCGGGACCTGCTTCAAAACATTCTCATCGCCCTTCTTACCCTTTCGGCGGCGGCGCTCTTTGTCCAGACGCAGTTTTACAGCCTGGACCTGCCCGCCGGCTACGGCGGCGGGGCGGCGGGAGCGGACCAGTCCGCCGCCCCGGCGGCGGAGCTTGCCGCCCCGGTGCGGACCGCCGTCACCGGGGACTATGGCCGCCACGGCGGCATGGCCCTCACCACCGCGGACGCCGCCTTTGCCGACCCCCTGGGCCGCCGCCTGCTGGAGGCCCTGGGCTCCGCCCGGGACTACGCTCCCTGCCCCCCGGGGGATTTCCTCCGGGCCCTGGAGGGGCCGTCCCTCTATTACGACTTTCTGGAGCCCCTGCCCCTCTCCGTCCTGGCGGGGCTGCTGGGGAGCGGGGAGGAGTCCTTCCCGGACCTCTCCGCCCGCCGCCTCCTGCTGGCCCTCCGGCAGGACGGCGTCAGCCTCTACCTGTGGGACGGCGGAGAGGACTGCTTCCAGGCCGCCACCGCCGTCCCCGCCGACATCCTGGAGCAGGTCATCGGCCGCTATGAGCTGGGAAACGCCTCCTTCGCCATGGACGGCGGCCCCGGGAAGGCCCTGGACCCCTGCTCGCTGCTGCCCGCCCAGCCGCCGGAGCTGGCGGCCTATACCCTGGGCAGCCCCCTGGCGGGCGGTACGGACTGGCTTCTCTCCGCCCTGGGCTTCAGCCTCCAGGGCCGGACCCGCCACACCGAGTCCAACGGCACAGAGCTGATTATGGACGGGGACCGGACCCTCCGCATCCGGCCGGACGGCAGCGTCTACTACCAGAGCGGGAACGACCCCAGCCTCCGGGTGGAGTCCGCCGGGGAGCTTCCCACCGGCTGGGAGGCGGCCCGGGGGGCCGGCTCCCTGCTGGGGGGGCTGCTCTCCCCCGTCTCCGGAGAGGCCCGCCTCTGGATCAGGAGCATCCGCCGGAGCGGGGACGTGACGGTGCTCCGCTTCGGCTATCACCTGGAGGGAACGCCCGTCCGGTTCCAGGACGGCGGCTTTGCCGCGGAAATCACCCTTACCGGCTCCGCCGTCACCTCTTTGTCCCTGCGCTTCCGGCAGTATAACCCGGCGGCGGAGAGCTCCCTGCTGCTCCCCCTGCCCCAGGCCCTGGCCGTGGCCGCCGCCAGCCCCGGGAAGGAGCTTTCCATCGGCTATGTGGAGCGGAGCGGGGAATGCCGCGCCTGCTGGCTGTGCGACTAATAAAATAAGAGGTGCCTATGGACCGCTGCCGCCTGAAAAACATCATCATTTTGATTCTGGCCCTGCTGAACGGCTTTCTGCTCTTCTCCCTGGCCCAGCGCCGGGCCTCGGAGCAGGCCGCCTTCCGGCGGACGGCGGAGCAGCTGACGGCCCTTTTCGCCGCAGACGGCATCACCCTGGACCCCGGGGTCATCTCCCGGGAGAATCCCCCCGGCGGCGTGACCCTGGAGCGGGACGCCGCCCTGGAGCGGGAGGCCGCCGCCTTCCTCCTGGGCGCGTCCCCCGCCGCCACCGACCAGGGCGGCGGCATCTTCCACTACGCCGGAGGGGCGGGGGAGGCCCTGTTCCGCTCCAGCGGCGGCTTCGACGCGTCCGGGACCCTGGCGGAGGAGAATGCGGAGGAGTTCTGCCGCGCCTTCTGCCGCGCCTTTTCCTACGAGGCTCCGGACCTGGAGCTGGACGGCGGGGGAAACGGCGTGTTCACCGCCGCGGCAAGCTTCGACAGGCTGCCGGTCTTCAACTGCGCCGTGACCTTCACTGTGGAAAACCACGTCCTCACCGCCGTCAGCGGCACGCTGCTGCCCAAGAGCGGAACCGCCTCCCCCGGGGGGGAGCCGCCCCTCTCCGCCGCCGGCGCCCTGGGGGTTTTCCAGCGCATGCGCCGGGAGAGCGCGGCGGTGGCCTCCACGGTGACGGACATGCGGCTGTGCTATGAGCTTCAAACCTCCGGCGCGTCCATGTCCCTGGCTCCGGCCTGGCGGATTGTCACTGACGCGGGGGATTATTACGTCAACTGCCTCACCGGCGGCGTATCCGCCGGGGGCGTCCGGGGAGGAGAGGCGGTTTCCTGAAGCCCTCCGGCCGCCTCCCTCCCCAAATCCGGCCCCGCGGGCCGGTTTTTTCGCCCTGTCTGCGGAAAGCGGGATTCTTTTGGGACAAAACATTATTGAAAAACACGGAAGGAAAGGTTTGCAATTTTTTCCCCGCTGTGCTATGATAACAAAGCGTGCAAAAAATCCCCAAAGAAGAATTTACCTCCCCGCGCCCTTCGCGGGTATGAAGCGCCGCCAGCCGGGCAAACTGTCTCTTGTGCCCCGCAAACGCCCCGGACCGGCAAACCGTTGCTTGAAAAGAGGGTCAATACTTTGACGAAATATATTGTACAGGGCGGAACGCCCCTGTTTGGCGAAGTCGAGATCAGCGGCGCGAAAAACGCCGCCGTGGCCATTATTCCCGCCGCCCTGCTGGTGGACGGAGTCTGCCGCATTGAGAACATCCCCCAGATTTCCGACGTGACGCTGTGCCTGCGGATTCTGGAGCAGCTGGGCGCGGGGGTCCGCAGCCTCGACCCGCACACCGTGGAGGTGGACTGCCGCCATATCCACTCCACCCGCACCCCCTACGACCTGGCCCGCCGCATCCGGGCCTCCACCTATTTCATCGGGGCCCTCCTGGGCCGCTTCGGCCAGGCGGAGGTGGCCCTGCCGGGCGGGTGCAATTTCGGCGGGGTCCGGCCCATCGACCAGCATATGAAGGGCTTCAACGCCCTGGGGGCCACCGTGGCGGTGGAGGGCGGCTTTATCCGGGCCACCGCCGGGGAGGAGCGGCTGAGGGGCGCGAGCGTTTATCTGGACGTGGTCTCCGTGGGGGCCACCATGAACATCATGATGGCCGCCGTCATGGCGGAGGGCGGCACCGTCATTGAAAACGCCGCCAAGGAGCCCCACATCGTGGATTTGGCCAACTTCCTCAACTCCATGGGGGCCAACATCCGGGGCGCGGGCACCGACACCATCAAAATCCGCGGCGTGGACCGCCTCCGGGGCGGCAGCTACGCCATCATTCCCGACCAGATTGAGGCGGGCACCTACATGGCCGCCGCCGCCGCCGCGGGCGGGCAGATTCTGGTGAAGAACATCATCCCCAAGCACATGGACTGCATCACCGCCAAGCTCCAGGAGTGCGGCGTGGAGGTGGAGGAGCACAAGGACACCCTCCTGGTCCGCCGCAGCGGCCCCCTGCGCCGGGCAAACA
>CATLJA010000039.1 GCA_949959305.1 uncultured Oscillibacter sp. | reverse complement strand
TGGAGCGCCAGGCGGGCACCAGCGGCAGCGGGCCCATCGGCTCCAAGGGCCCCGGCGAGACCCAGCTGGAGACCGACCGGCGGCACATCCACCGGAAGATCGACAAGCTCCGGGAGGATTTGGAGGACGTGCGCCGGGTGCGGAACACCCAGCGCCGCCAGCGGCGGAAAAACGAGGTTCCCGTAGTGGCCCTGGTGGGCTATACCAACGCCGGGAAGTCCACCCTCTTAAACCGCCTCACCGGGGCGGGCGTCCCGGCCAACAACCGCCTGTTCGACACCCTGGACACCACCAGCCGCCTGCTCCGGATCAGCGACACGGCGGACATAATCCTCAGCGACACCGTGGGCTTTATCCGCAAGCTCCCCCACCAGCTGGTGGAGGCGTTCAAGGCCACGCTGGAGGAGCTGGAGTACGCGGACCTGCTGCTCCATGTCATCGACGTGTCCAGCCCCGACTGGCAGGGCCAGGCCCAGGTGGTGGAGAGGCTGATTCTGGAGCTGGGGGCGGGGGAGCTGCCCCGCATCGACGTGTTCAACAAGTGCGACTGCCTGCCCCCGGGGGAGATTATGCCCCACGGGGAGGACATCTGCGCCGTCTCCGCCAGGAGCGGACAGGGTGTGGACAGGCTGCTGGAGATGATTGCCCGGCGGCTGGACAAGGGGTCCCGGCGGGTGACGATCCATCTGCCCTATGACCAGGGGGGCCTTCTGGACCTGCTGTACAGGGAGGCCAGGGTGGAGAAGGTGGAGTACGGCGGGACCATCGACGTGACGGCGGTGTGCACCCCCCGGACCCTGGGAAGGGTGGCGGAGTTCATCGAGAAGTAGCCAGCCCCTCCCCGGTGCGCAGCCCCAGGAGGAAGGCATGGACGGCGGTGAATTCCAGGGCTTTGTCCATGCTCTCCCGTTCGGAGGGGCGCAGGCTGTTGTGCACAAGGTCGAAGTGAAAGGCGTAGTCCCGCTTCGGCGCGGCGCTGAGCTGGGGCCGGATGTAGTTGGCGTAGAGCCAGAGCATGAAATCGGACATGGAAACCACCTTCCTAAAAACATAAAATTTAGCGTGCTACAGCCAGTATAACACAACGAAGATAGCGTGTCAATAGGGGGGAGATATGATATTTCAAGAAAGAATCCGCGCCTTGCGGAAAGAGAGGAAAGAGACCCAGGCGCAGACGGCGGCGGCCCTGGGACTGGTAGACCGTCATTACCAGCGGTTTGAGGGGGGGACAAACCTGCCCAGCTTCCAAAATATCATTGCCCTGGCGGATCACTTCCAGGTCAACGCGGACTACCTGCTGGGCCGGACGGACGAGCGGGAGATGCTGCCGCCCCCCGCCGGACGGGAGGAGCCCTTATGAGCGGCTACCGGGTGCCCTATCAGGACGCGGAGACCGAATTCACCGAAAAGCGCTCCCGCTTCATCACAAACCTCTGGCGGGTGGAAAGCGAGGCGGAGGCCCGGGCCAGAATCGAGGAGGTCCGAAAGCGGCACTACGACGCGCGGCACCATTGCTGGTGCTACCTCCTCCGGGAGGGGGGCGTGGTCCGGTACTCCGACGACGGCGAGCCCCAGGGCACCGCGGGACAGCCCATGCTGAACGTCTTCCAGCGCCAGGAGGTGACGAACGCCTGCTGCGTGGTGACGCGGTATTTCGGCGGCGTGCTGCTGGGGGCCGGGGGGCTGGCCCGGGCCTATGGCCGGGGGGCCCGGGACGGCCTGGACGCGGCGGGCACCGCCTGGGTGAGCCTGTGGACGCTGTGGGACGTGCCCTGCCCCTATCCGCTTCTGGAGCGGCTGAAGCTGGAGACAGCCGCCCAGGGCGGCGTTGTCCGGGACGCGGACTACGGGGCGGAGGTGACCCTCCGGGCCGCCTTTTCCCGGGAGGGGGCGGCGGCCTTCGCCGCGCGGCTGACGGAGCTGTCGGCGGGCGCGCTGTCGATGATTCCGGCGGGGGAGGAGTACCTGCCGGGGCCCAGGGAGGAATAGGAAAACGCCGGAAGGGGGAGGCCCTTCCGGCGTTTTTTCACAGCCGCCCGTCCTTGTCTTCGGCGTACCACATGTTATAGGTCTGGCGGTAAATCTCCGCGGCCTCCGGACTGTGGCAGACCATCCGCACCCGGCGGGGAAGCTCATGCTCCCGGAGGAAGTCCATGATGGCCTTCAGGGCGACGGCGGCGGCCTGGGCCATGGGGTAGCCGTAGACCCCGGTGGAGATGGAGGGGAAATCCACGGTTTCAATGCCGTGGGCCTCCGCCAGCAGAAGGCACGAGCGGTAGCAGGAGGCCAGCAGCGCCGCCTCCCCGGCTCCGCCGCCCCGCCAGACAGGGCCGGGAGTGTGCAGCACGTATTTGGCGGGGAGCCGGTATCCCCCGGTCAGCCTGGCCTGCCCGGTCTCGCAGCCCCCCAGGGTCCGGCACTCCGCCAGAAGCTCCGGCCCGGCGGCCCGGTGAATGGCCCCGTCCACGCCGCTGCCCCCCAGGAGGGTGGTGTTGGCGGCGTTGACAATGGCCTCCGCGCCGGATTTTGTGATGTCGCCCACGAGGATGGAAAAACGGTCCATGGCGGGTCCTCCTTATAATTATAAATCCCTTATTAATCCTGTGCTTCCACTGCCATTTCATTCAAAATAATGTATATTTATCTTGCGCAGACCATAATGGTCACTCTTTTTTCTGTCGATAATATCCAAAGCATATAACAGTAAAAAGACTGGGCATAACTGCATATCCTGCATTAATTTCCCCGTGATTTATAAGAACATATCCGCCGCCTATAAAAGTCAAAATCAAGAATATAATACCCAGAATAAATGCTGCTTTTCTCATGGCCAAGCCTCCGAAATGTGATGCTCTTATTGTTTTCCGACTTATATTTATTCATAGCTTCGACTAACGCCACTCAACTGGATGAGGGACAATTGTAATAATGAATGGGTGGTTTGCGCCGCATCGAAATCAGGCGCTGCCTGAAAGGTTCCGGGAGGCCCAGTCCTCCAGTCCCAGGGCGGAGAGGGGGGCCTCCATGTAAAAGGGATAGCGCCCAAGCGTGCTGACAAGGCCCAGGGAGTCCCCGGTCAGGTAAAAATTCTCCGTGGAATCCGGGTGAATCAGGGACTTGGCCTCCTCTATTTGAAGACGCTCCGCCCCTTCCCGGTCGGGGCCTTTCTCCCAGACCTGATTGCAGCGGAACGCGCCGCTGTCCAGCAGCTCCTCCACCGTCCGCTCCGGGCCCAGAATATCCCGGAGGGTCAGGGCCTCTCCGGTTTCCAGGTCCAGCGTCAGGCAGGAATACCAGTTGTTTGGATGGGGAGCGGCCATGAAGCAATTGCTCTCCCAAATCCGCAGGGAGAGCAGCCGCCCGTCCGCCCGGGTCACCGCGGAGTGCCGGACAATCTCGCCCCGCGTTTCCCCCTCCGGCCGGAAGGAATTGCCGCCGTAGCCGTAGAAAAACGCTTCCCGGATGCGTTCGTTTACCGCTTCCGGGTCCGGAAAGTCCACAAGGCTTTCCACATACTGGGGATACTCGATTTCCGCCGTGAAGCTCAGCCGCAGGTCCTGGTAGAGGTAGAGGCGGAAAATCATCCGGGCCGGGGCCTCCTGTCCGCCGCCCCACTGGCGGTCGTAGACCACCGGGCCCGGCGGCACGTCGAACCGCAGGGGCGTTTCCAGGTCCATGTCCGCGGACAGCTCCGCCTGATAGACGGCGGCGGCCTGGAAAGCGGCGGTTTCTTCTCCGGCCTCTTTGGCCCAGCTCCAGAGCCCCTGGTCCTGGGCCAGCACCGGCTCAAAGAGGCCGGAAAAGGCATACCAGTCCCGCTCCTCGTCCCACTCAAAGGTGAAACGCTCCTGCCAGAAACGCCCCTCCCGGTCTTCCAGCAGAAGCTCCTGGCGGTTTTCCTCCGGCGGGGCAAAGTAGACGGTAAAACCGCCTTCTATCCCGTGCTGCCGGAGGCCCTGCTGCAAAAACAGCAGCTCCTGCTGAAAAACAGGCGGCGGGGACTGCTCCCGGACGGCCTCCTCCCCGCCGCAGGCGGACAGCAACAGCGCCAGCGCCAGCGGCCAGATGCGGCGTCTCATTCCTCCAGCCTCCTTTCCGGGTTTCTCCCTCTTCATAATTATAAGGCAGCGGACCCCCGTCCGCAAGGGCCCGCCGGACAGCGCGGGGAAATTTTCCCCTTCGCCCTCAAACTTTCCGCGCCCCTTCTCCGTCTATACTATGAACGCCGCCCCGAGCCCAGGCGCCGGACAGGGCGGCGCGGACCCTTTAGAAAGGAGCATCGGTGTGACAAAGGAAGAAACTTTGACCGCGTTCCTCGTCGAGACCCAGGCCCGCTCCTACCGGCTGGCCTACAGCGTCCTCCACAACCGGGAGGAGGCCCTGGACGCGGTGCAGACCGCCGCGTGCCGGGCGCTGGAGCGCCAGGACAGCCTTCGGGACGCCGGGGCCGTAAAGACCTGGTTCACCCGGATTCTGATGAACGCCTGCCATGACGCGCTCCGCCAGCGGGGGCGGGTGGTCCCCTTCCCGGAGGAGGGCGCGGAACCGGGCCGGGAGGACCCGGAGCCCGCCGACGATTCCCTGGCCCGGCGGGTGGACGCCCTGCCGGCGGAGGTGGGGACGGTCATCCGGCTGCGGTTTTACGAGGAGCTGACCCTGAAGGAAATCGGCGAGGCCACCGGGCAGAACATCAACACGGTGAAAAGCCGCCTGTACGCGGGGCTGAAAAAGCTGCGCATCGCTATGGAAGGAGCGGAAATATGATGAACGAATTCAAAAACGCCAAAGAGGAGTACGACAACATCCCCATTCCCGCCGGGCTGCCGGAGCGGGTTCAGGCGGGGATTCGGGAGGGCAGGGCCCGTTACCGGGCCCGCCGGAGCCGGACCATCCGCCGCTGGGGGGCCGGCGCCGCGTGCTTTGCCGTGCTGCTGGCGGGGCTGAACCTGTCCCCCACCATCGCCAAGGCCGCCGCCGGGGTGCCCGTTTTGGGCGGACTGTTCCAGGTGCTGACCTTTGCGGACTACGACAAGACGGAGGACGGGATTCACTACAGCGTGTTCGCCCCCCAGGTGGAGGCGGAAAGCGCCCTGGCGGAGAAGGTCAACGCCGCCATCCAGGAGAAGATGGACCAGCACCTGGCCAAGGCCCGGCAGGACTGGGAGGACTACCGGGAGGCGTTCTTCGCCACCGGCGGCACCGAGGAGGAGTGGGCCGGCCGGGAGATGGACGTTATTGTGGACTATGAGGTCAAGAGCCGGACGGACTCCCGGGTCTCCTTCGTGGTGACCTTCGCGGAGGGCTGGGTGTCCTCCATGGAGGAGCGGTACTACTACAATCTGGACCTGGCCGAAAACCGGGAGCTGAGCCTCCGGGATTACCTAGGGGAGGACTGGGTGGAAACCTGCAACGCCGCCATTGAACGGCAGATTGCCGACAGCGTGGACGGGGAGGGCTTTACCTACTTCTTCACGCCGGAGGAGGGGGGCTTCACCACCGTGGACGAGGCCACCGGCTTCTACGTCCGGGAGGACGGGACTGTGGTGGTCTGCTTCCCCGAGTACAGCATCGCCGCCGGAGCGGCGGGGATTCCGGAATTTCCCATCGCCTGAGGCGCAGAAGAGCCTGGGAAGGGCCGCCCCTGTGGGGCGGCCCTTCCTGCTTACCCAGCCAGCGGGCGGTCGAGCACGACGCGGATGTCCCGGACGCTCCCCTCCAGCTCCTCGTAAAGGGCGCGGGTTTCCTCGGTAAACTGCACGTCGCTGGCGTGGCAGAGAAGGTAGGTCCTCTCTGGCGTGGCCAGCAGGTACCGGGTCTCGGTGAAATTGGCGAAGGCCCCCCAATCGCTGTCCTCCAGCTGCTCCGCCGTCAGCGCCTCCGGAATGCCGAAGATATAGAACAGCATTCCGCCGGAAAAGGGGTTTTGGTCCAGCTCCTCCGGCCACTCCATGCCGTCTCCGGCCCATTCGGCCCGGGCCTTCGCCAGCGCGGCCTCCCGGACCTCGGGGCAGACCACCACGTATTGGCCCTCCCACTCCACCAGCTCATAGCGCCCCTTCCAGCTGTCCGGCAGAATCAGCGTCAGTCCCAGCTCCGAAAGCTCCAGGGTTTCCTGCTCCGCCGGGACCTCCACCACCGTCTCCCGGCTGAAGGCCAGGGCTCCCGTGGTAAAGCTCGCGGCCATCAGGGCGATGACCGCCGCCAGGGACGCCAGGCGGCGCAGGCCCCTCCTTCTCCTTCGGGCGGCGTAATCCGGCGTTTCCCCCGCCCGCTGGACCAGGTCCTCCTCCACGTTTCCGATGCGAACGGCAAACTGCTCTTTGTTCACAGCTCAATTCCCTCCCTTTCCAAATACTCCCTCAGCGCCAGCCGGGTGCGGCTGAGCATGGATTTGACCTTGCTTGCGCGAAAGCCCGTGCGGCGGCAGATGTCCCCGATGGAGAAAAAGTACCAGTAGCGGAGAAGAAACACGTTCCGCTTCTCCTCCGGAAGCCGCCGGAGAAATTGGCTGACGGCCCGCTCCACCCGGCGGTTTTCCACCTCCGATTCCACCGTTTCCCGGCCCGACACGCAGTCCTCCAGCTCCTCCAGGGAGCAGACGGCCTCCGCGCGGCGGCGGGCGGCGGCGAGGTAAGCAAATTTCTTCAGGGCCAGGTTCCGGGCCACCCGCCCGACGAAGACGGAGAGGCGGGCGGGCCGCTGGGGCGGGATGGCGTTCCAAAGGCCCAGCCAGGTGTCGTTGAGGCACTCCTCGCGGTCCTCGGGGCTGGACAGGATGCGGCCCGTAATAGAGCGGCAGAGGCCGCCGTATTTGGCGGCGGTTTCCCGGATGGCGTCCTCCGTCCGGGCCCAATAGAGCTCGATGATGCTTTGATCGTCCATGTGCTTCCCCCCTTCGCGGGAAAATCTGAAAAGCGCTCTTCACCAGTATAGTACGCTTTTTCCGGCGGAGGTCGCGGAATTCGTGAAATTTTTTCACGGCCCGGAAAAAGCGGCGCCGGCAGAAGCGCCGGCACCGCCCGCTGGGGAAATTCAATCCAGCCCGGGGACCCGGGGCAGCTTGTCAAAGCCGGCCTGGAGCTCTCCGTCCGTGGGAATATAGTCCGTCATCTCGCCGCTGTGGAACTTCTCATAGGCGGTCATATCGAAATACCCGGTGCCGGTGAGGCCGAAGACGATGGTCTTCTCCTCCCCGGTCTCTTTGCATTTCAGGGCCTCGTCCAGGGCGGCGCGGATGGCGTGGCTGGACTCCGGGGCCGGGAGGATGCCCTCCGCCCGGGCGAACAGCTCCGCCGCCTCGAAGACCCTGGTCTGCGTCACGGACACGGCCTCCATAAGCCCGTCGTGGTAGAGCTGGCTCAGCACGGGGCTCATGCCGTGATACCGCAGGCCCCCGGCGTGGTCGGCGGAGGGGATGAAGCCGCTGCCCAGGGTGTACATCTTCGCCAGGGGGCAGACCATGCCGGTGTCGCAGAAGTCGTAGGCAAACCTGCCCCGGGTGAAGCTGGGGCAGGAGGCGGGCTCCACGGCGATGATGCGGTAGTCCCGCTCCCCCCGGAGCTTCTCGCCCATGAAGGGAGCGATAAGGCCGCCCAGGTTGCTGCCGCCTCCGGCGCAGCCGATGATGATATCGGGAACCACGCCGTATTTGTCCAGGGCCGCCTTGGTCTCCAGGCCGATGACGGACTGGTGGAGCAGCACCTGGTTCAGCACGCTCCCCAGCACGTAGCGGCAGCCGGGAGTGGCGGCGGCGGCCTCCACCGCCTCGGAAATGGCGCAGCCCAGGGAGCCGGTGGTGCCGGGGCGCCCGGCCAGGATCTTCCGGCCGGCTTCCGTCTCCATAGAGGGCGACGGGGTGACGGAGGCTCCGTAGGTCCGCATGACCTCCCGGCGGAAGGGCTTTTGCTCGTAGCTGACCTTCACCATGTAGACCCTGCACTCCAGCCCCAGGTAGGCGCAGGCCATGGAGAGGGCGGTGCCCCACTGGCCCGCTCCGGTCTCGGTGGTGACGCCCTTGAGGCCCTGCTTTTTGGCGTAGTACGCCTGGGCGATGGCGGAGTTCAGCTTGTGGGAGCCGGAGGTGTTGCCGCCCTCAAATTTGTAGTAGATCTTCGCCGGGGTCCCCAGCTTCTCTTCCAGGCAGTAAGCCCGGACCAGGGGGGAGGGGCGGTACATCCTGTAGAAATCCTGAATTTCCCGGGGGATGGGGATTTCCGCCGTGCCGTTGTCCAGCTCCTGGCGGATCAGCTCGTCGCAGAAGACGCCGCGCAGGTCCCTGAAGCCCATGGGCTCCCCGGTGCCGGGGTTCAGCAGGGGGGCGGGCTTGGTTTTCATGTCGGCCCGGAGGTTGTACCAGGCTTTGGGCAGCTCCTGCTCGGAGAGATAGATTTTGTAGGGGATGTTTTCGAAGGTCATAACGCCTGCTCCTTTCAAAACGCCGGTCTCTCCCGGAGGCGGAGCGTCAAAAAAAGACCTCCATCCCACGAAAGGACCCGTTACAGGTACTTTTGGGACAAAAGTCTTGAAACTTCTGCGGTGCCACCCAAATTGGCGGTATGCAAAAACCGCCCGCTCGGCGGCGCGCCAACACGCGCCCTTCCTTGGTAACGGGGGAAAAGCCCGTCGGAGCATAATTCGTCAAAAGAAACTCCGCCGCTCCATTTCCGCCTGACGGCGAAAATTCCGCTCGGTTCCGTTCCTTTTTCCTCTCCCCGCAGAATCCTGCGGCTTTGAGAGGGCCCCATAGGGGAACGTTTCAGCCCGCCCTCCGCGGTCCATTCAACGGGTCTGCTTCTGCCGCCATCCCACCGCCGGCGGCTCTCTTTGAGAACCAGGGTCCCGCCTACTCGTCCGCGTCATCGGTTTGCGCTTGTGAACTTGGGCACAGGATACGCCTCCCGGGGCGGTTTTGTCAAGCCCAAAAATTTATTTTGGAGGATTTTACAATTTAAATGAGCAAAGTTTTTGGAATTTCGTGAAAGCCGAAGAAAAAACAGGCGGGATGGAGGCATAATCCCCGCCGGGGCGGTCAAGCTAGCGGGGAGGTGATTCCATGGATTCAATCTGGACGCGGACGGCGGACATGCCCGAATTCGCCCCCCTGGACGGGGACTTGAAAACGGAGGTGCTGGTAATCGGCGGCGGCATGGCGGGGCTGCTGTGCGCCTGCTGGCTGGAGCGGGCGGGGGCGGACTGCGCCCTGGTGGAGGCAAAGCGTATCTGCGGCGGCACGACGGGAAACACCACCGCCAAGCTCACGTTTCAGCACGGGCTGATTTACGCCCGGCTCCTCCGGGAGTTCGGCCCCGAGCGGGCCCGGCTGTACCTGGAGGCCAACCGGACGGCACTGGGGCGCTACCGGGAGCTCTGCCGGGAGATTGACTGCGGGTTTGAGGAGCGGGACGCTTACGTCTATGCCCTGGAGGACCGCCGGAAGCTGGACCGGGAGCTGGAGGCCCTGGAGCGCCTGGGCTTCCGGGCGGAATTTGTACGGAACCCGGCCTTGCCCATGCCCACGGCGGGGGCGGTGAGGTTCCCGAAGCAGGCCCAGTTCCACCCGCTGAAATTCGCCGCCGCCATCGCCGGAGGGCTGCGGATTTTCGAGCATACCAAGGTCTTGGAGCTGGGCCCCAGCACGGCGGTGACGGACCGGGGAACGGTGAAGGCGGAAAAAATCATCATCGCCACCCATTTCCCCCTGCTGAACAAGCATGGAGGCTACTTCCTCAAGCTCTTTCAGCACCGCTCCTATGTGCTGGCCCTGGAAAACGCCCCGGCGGCGGGGGGCATGTACGTGGACGAGGGAGAGAAGGGGCTGTCCTTCCGGGATTACGGGGAATTTCTCCTTCTGGGGGGCGGCGGAAGCCGGACCGGGAAGAAGGGCGGCGGCTGGCGGGAGCTGGAGGACTTCGCCGCCCGGCATTACCCCCAGGCGAAAATCGCCGCCCGCTGGGCCGCCCAGGACTGCATGACCCTGGACGGCGTGCCCTATGCGGGGCGGTACTCCCGGGGGACGGAGGGACTGTATGTGGCCGCGGGCTTCAACAAGTGGGGGATGACCTCCTCCATGGCGGCGGCGCTGCTGCTGGCGGATTTGCTCCAGGGGAAGAAGAACCCCTATGAGGAGCTGTTCGACCCGTCCCGGAGCATGCTGCGGCCCCAGCTGGCGGCCAACGCCTGGGCGTCCGCCCTGGGGCTGCTGACTCCCACGGTTCCCCGGTGCCCCCATATGGGGTGCGCGCTGAAGTACAACGCCCAGGAGCACAGCTGGGACTGCCCCTGCCACGGGTCCCGGTTCGGGGAGGACGGGCGGCTGATCGACAATCCGGCCACGGACGATAAGAAGAAGCGGTTCAAAACTGACAGGGAGGATGTTTCATGAAAACCGATTACAGGAAGGCGGCCATTATCGGCTGCGGCAGCGTGGGCTCGTCCATCGCCTTCCGCTTTTTGCAGCAGGGCCTGTTCACCCGCCTGGTGCTCCTGGATGCGAACCGGGACAAGGCGGAGGGGGAGGCCATGGACCTCCGGGACGGCCTGCCCTACGGCGCGTCCATGGAGATTACCGCCGGGGATTACGGCGAACTCAAGGACTGTGCTCTGGCCGTCGTCACCGCCGGGGCCAGCCAGAAGCCGGGGGAGAGCCGGCTGGACCTTATCGGAAAGAACACGGAGATTCTGCGCTCCATTTTGAGGGAGGTCACCGCCCGGGACTTCGGCGGCATCCTGCTGGTGGTGTCCAACCCGGTGGACGTGCTGACCTACGCGGCGTGGCGGCTGTCGGGCTATCCCCGGGAGCGGGTGATGGGCTCCGGCACGGTGCTGGACACCGGGCGGCTCAAGCAGCTCCTGGGGGCGGAGCTGGAGGTGGACAGCCGGAACATCCACGCCTTCATCATCGGCGAGCACGGGGACAGCGAGCTGGCGGTGTGGAGCGAGGCCAACGTCTCGGGACTGGACCTGGAGGACTTCTGCCGGGTCCGGGGGCAGACCCTGGGGGCGGAGAACCGGGAGCGGCTGTACCGGGAGGTCCGGGACAGCGCCTATGAAATCATCAAGCGGAAGGGAGCCACGTACTACGGCATCGCCATGGCGGTGGGCCGCATCGCGGAGGCCATTGTGAAGGACGAGCGGGCGGTGCTGCCGGTGTCGGCGGTGCTGGACGGGCAGTACGGGCTGAACGGCCTGGCGCTGAGCCTGCCGTCCATCGTGGGCCGGAAGGGCTTGCAGGAGATATTGGAAATGCCCCTGAGCGGGGAGGAGCGGGCGGCACTGGCGGCCTCTGCGGAGCAGATGCGGGAGGCCATCGGGAGTCTGAAGCTGTGAGGGGAGGCGGCGCGCCGGGAGGAGAGGCCCGGCGCGCCGCTTGGACTGCGGTTACTTGGCGGCGGCCCTGGAAGCCGGGCTTTCCTGCAGGGCTTCCCGGAGCTTTTCCAGGGCCCGCTTTTCGATGCGGGACACATAGCGCCCCTGGTATTGTAAACGATGGCCTGTGAAAATTTGCTTCCAGTCAGCCGTCTTCCAGTTGCTTGAAGCGGAATTTGATGATGATTTGCTTGTTGCTGGTCAGCTCCACACGTTCGACTAAACTGACCAGCAGCTCCCGATTGGTGGACGCGGTTTCCAGGAACCGCTCCACCAGTTTCTTGGCTAAGTTCACTTGCTCCGCCGGGGAGTAGTCCGGGCGGTCCAGCTGGCTGAGGCGCTGCTCCAGAGCGGCCCGGTCGGCTTTGACTTTGGCGTAGATGCGCTGGAAGTCGGACTCGTCCAGGACGCCGCTCAGTTTATCCATGTATACTTTGTCCAGGTGGGCGGTCAAGCTTTCAATTTTGGCTTTCAGCGAGTTGATTTCCCGTTCGTTGTCCGCTTCGGCCAGAGCCTTTGCCACCTCCCGCTTGGCCGCTGGCAGCAGTTGGTCTGCCTGAAGATACTGCCAACAGACCTCCTGTACCTTTTCAATCACCGCTTGAGTCACTGTTTGCTCTTTGATGGTGTGGCTGGTACAGACGCCCGCCTTGGTAAAACGCTGGTAAGTCCGGCAGACGAAATACAGCTTATCCTCCCCCGCTGCGTTCTTGCGGTTGAGTACCGCCAGCGGATAGCCGCACTCGTGGCAGAAGATCAGCCCCTTGAGCAGAAAGTCATAGGTCCGGCTGCGGGTGTGTCTGCGGCTGTTAACCAGCGCCCGTACTTTATCGAAAGTCTCCTGGGCGATAATCGGCTCGTGTGTGCCCTCTACCACCACCCAGTCCCGGCGGTCCTGCTTGATACACTTCTTGGATTTGTAATTGATCTTCCGAGTGCGGCCCTGAACCATACTTCCGATGTAGGTCTCATTTTGCAGCATATCGGAAATGCGCTCACTGCTCCACAGGCCGGTGTAGGGGCCAGGATTCGCCACCGGCAGGCCGGCATAGGTGGCGGGGGTGGGGACACCCTCTTCATTAAGTTGAGTGGCGATTTTTCGGCAGCTCATGCCCTCCAAGGCCATACTAAAAATGCGTTGGACCATCGGGGCTGCGTCCTCGTCGATGACAATTTTGTTTTTCTCCGTTGGGTGCATCTTGTAGCCATAGACCGGCTTGCCGCCAATGAACAACCCTTTCCGCTGCTTATCGTGCTTGACACTGGAGATTTTTTTCGAGATGTCCTTGGCGTACATATCATTCATGATGGCGCGGAAAGGGGTGATGTCATTGGCGGTGGAGTCCACCCCAGTGTCAATGCCATCCAGCAGGGAGATGTAGCGAACCCGGTGCTCTGGAAAGTACCGCTCCATATAGTGGCCGGTCAGAATGTAGTCGCGGCCCAGGCGGCTCAGGTCCTTGGTAATGACCATGTTGACCTTCCGGGCCTCAATATCTGCAATCATGCGCTGAAAATTCGGGCGGTCAAAGTTGGTTCCGCTCCAACCGTCATCAATATATGTGTCATAAACACTAAGCCGGTGCTGCTGGACAAATTCGTTGAGCAGGGATTGCTGGTTGTTGACGCTCTCAGACGGACCCTCGTTCTCATCCTCCTTTGACAATCTGATGTATAATGCCGCATGGTAGTCCATGGGATTGCTTATCTCCAAATACATATCGTACCTCCAGGGATAAGCGGCCATTCATCGTATCTGTTATACGGTAGCGCACAGGTATTTTTCAACATGTTGCAGCTCTTTTTTGAGAAATATTTCAAAAGAATCCCGGATGATCTGGGCGATGCAGATTTCTTCTTTTGTATAGCGGCATATCAACACGATTTCCTGTGTCTTCAATGGGACACCTCCTAATTCAAATTGATAAACTATATGCGGACAGCAGACTTTGCTTGCCGCTTTGGGTAAAACAAAAGCGATGAGCACACACCCCATCGCTTTCCTTATATCACTCCAGCATCTGCCGGATATATTCAAATTCCTGGTCATGGACAAAGTGGAGTTCAATCTTCTTGTCCCTGTGCTGTGCAAAAAAATTGACTCCACCAGCATTACCACATCTTTTCTCAAAAAGCTAATTTGGCCAGCATGCGGGTATAAAGTTGTCATTTTTCTTCTGGCTGAACGATGCCGTCTTTCCAAAAGGTTCGGCAGCTATGGAGGGAGCAATTCAAATTGAACCTCTTTACTATGATTAACGTAGCGAGGGGCAAGATTCTCACAAGAAAAGTGGAAAAATCTCAAAATAATTTTTGAAGGGCTATATTATGACATTTTACACCGCCATACACAACCGCTTTGGTGGTGCCGCCCATGCGGAGCTGAGTCACTTGGTCCGGGAGATTTGTTGAGAGGCGGGCATAGATCTTCTTTTCCATGAAAAACGCTCCTGCCAATTTTGGCAGGAGCGAGGTTGATGTTTTGAAATCCTTTGATAGACAGCGATTGGCGAGTATGCTTATATTTACCGTTTGTCCTTGATTGCTTTTGTGACTGGCAGGGGGCCGGGAACATTCAGTTCATGGGGCTTTGCCGTTTTTTATTCCATGGTATCACCCACCAGCTCTGCCCACAGCGCGTCATAAGGCCGGGGCTTCACCGGGTTCTCCCGGGCGTACTCCCCCATGGGGCTTGTGACCCGCTCCGGCCTGTCCAGATTCGCCAAAAGCAGATCCAGGGCGTTCCGCAGGGCGGGCAGGTCGTGGATCAGGTAAGCGGGGGTGACCTTACCCAGGAAGGTATCCTTGGGATATTTCTTCCCCTCCACGTCCATGTAGGTCCAGCGGTCCGCCACGTGGAACTCCGCCGTCTTCTTATCCTCCCAGACCCAGACCATGAGAAACCGCCCGTCGTCCCGCCGGAGGACGATGTGCCGCCGCGCTCCTGCCGTCTTCCCCCAGGTGAGCCGGAGCTTCTGCCCAGAGCCCGCCAGGAACTCCGCCAGAAGCTGCTGGACCTTGGGCCGGTTGCCCTCCGTCACCTCCAGAGTCTCCGTCCCACCGGCATGGTCTGTTCGGACAGCGGTATCGGGATAGAAACAGAAATAGAAGGGGGCGTCGGGCCGGTTATGGGCCCGCCCGGCCGGGAAGCCGCCCAGGAGCTGCTTGTCCAGGTTGTACTTCACCCGCCCGTGGTCCACATAGGCGGCGTGGTCCCAGATCCCGCCCGCCATGAATTTCACGTTGTTGGGCCAGCTGATCTGGGAGAAGATCGTCTCCAGATGCCGCCGGATGGTGAAGAAGCTCCGGTGGAGCGCCTGCCGGAACAGCCGCCCCTGCCGGAAGTTCACAAACCTTGACTTACCCCGCTCCTGCCCGTATTCCTCCGGCTTTTCCAGAAGGGCAAAGCTCTCGGCGCAGAAGTCGTCGAAGTAGAGGCAGGCATACCGTCCGCCGCTCTTCATCAGCACCAGGGAGCGCCGGGGCTCGTAGTCCATGGGCGGCTCGTCCACCGGGAAAGCGCACCTCCAGGACCACTCCATCCGCTCCACCCGGCCTGTGGAGAAAAGCGTCAGCAGCTCCTCCAGCTTCTCCGCCGTGACATCCTCTCCGTGAAGCTCTACCGGGGTGCTCCAGAGGGGCGGAAGGTCCGGGTCCTTGCTGCGGACGGCGTAATCCCACTGGGCATAGACCGCCTCCGGCAGGGCCTTCAGCGCCTCCATGGGGAAGCCCTTGGGGTGCATCTTTTCCTCCAGGACCTGATGCGCCAGCTCCACGGCGGCCTTGGGGTCCTCGATGTCTTCCTGGCCCTCAAGCCGATCCGCATGGATCCTCTGCCGGCCAAAGGGCGTCTGCTGGAACAGGCCCATAACCCCATCGCTCTGGAACCAGACGCAGACGTACAGAACTTCCGTGGTCTCGGCGTATACCTCAAAGGGAAGGAAGGCCGCCGGCGGCAGGTTTCGGACCCGTTCCGATACCTGGGCCTCCTCCGTTCCCACCGCATCGGGGACAGGCAGGCCGCAGACCTGATCGGCAAGGCACGCGGCGATGAACGCCCGGCCCTCCTCCGGGGCGGCAGTATCCGGCAGACGCCGGAAAATCTCCTCACGTACCGCCTCGTATTGGTTGTAGTCGGCGGCGGTGATGGGCAGGAGGAGGAAAAATGCGTCCGAATCCTTCGCCCATTCCGTCAGCTGTTCCCAGAGAAAACAGGGCCGGTACACGGGCACGCCATTTCGCAGGAAGCTCAGGTAGCGCAGATGGAATTGCACCGTGATCCGGTCCTTCCCGAATTTCAGCGTCATGGAAACCGGCTCCGGGGCTTCTTCTCCCTCCACTTGCAGGAAACGGCGGCTCCACTCCGGCAGATAGGGAAACGCCTCGTTCAGATAGCCCAGCAAAGGCTGTCTCGTCTCCCGGTCCATGGAGTGGCAGAAGCCGATGTTCAGCCAGTGACGGAACAGGGGACGATTTGCAAGGGTGAGCTTCTCCGGAATCTCCGCCTCCCGGTCCTGCCCGTTCCGCCGGTCGATCTCCCGCCGGTAACGGGAATCCGCGATCAGCTGGGACAGCCGGGCGGCGCAGGGGGCCTCCGGGTGCTGTTCGTGGAAGTTCAGAACCTCCTGGGCGAAGTGCTCCCCGCTCCACTGGACGTGGTACTTCATGTGATCTTCGGCAAACTTCCGGTTCCACAGGGCTTTCTGGAAAACCGGGCTGCAGAAGAAGGCCCGGACCTCCTCCCCGGCCCTCTCCCAGTCCTCCGGTTTGCCGGTCTCCTCCAGTGCCCGGACCCTCTGGCGGAAGGTTTCAAGGTCTTTGTTCAGCTGCCGGATATCCAGCTCGCCCTCCGCGATGCCGGGGATCTGCTCCAGCACCCGCGCCCGGAGGTTCCCATACAGTAGCTTGGCCCGGCCCATGAGGGCGGTTTTCAGCTCCAGCTTCTCCCAGGCCATTTGATAGAGCTCCTTGGGCAGTTTCTCCCGCCGGAAGAAATGGTTGATGAGCCGCATTCCCGCCGGGTGGCGCTCCGAAGGCGCGGGGTTCCGGTCTTGAATGTTGGCGATGGGATAGAAGTCCAGGACACTCCCGGCCTGTTTTAGGGCCTCCTCGTTCCAGCGGCCCTCCTCCGCCAGGCGGACCAACGCACGGTAGTCGCCAAAACTCCGGGAGACCGCTGCCTCCGCGCCCTTGAGGGGCTTTACCGCGGGGCCCCGGGCGGCCAGCCGGAACAAAAACTCCTGCCCCTCAAACTGGGCGTCCTGGTTCATCCGGGCGCTGAACTCCGTCCGCTCGCTGCCGTCGGGGTTCCGGTACACCGCCCGGTCCAGGGCGAATTGATAGGCGGCGCACAGCCAGGTCAGAAACTCCCGGGGAATGGGGAACTGCTCCTCCAGCCGGGTTGCCTCCTCCAGCAGCAGCCCCGCAAACCGGCGCTCCCAGGCCGCATCCAAAAAGTCCCCGGAGGTGAAGTAGTCCATCCACGCCTGGGGATTTTTCCGCTGTTTCCCGGTATAGAGCTCCAGGAACGCCTTTGCCGCCGGATGGTCCGCGAAGGGGTTGGGGCCCTCGTCAATGACGGCGGGCCCGTCTGTCAGGGTCCAGTCCTCGTCCTTCGGTTCCGCTGTCTCCGGTTCAGGGGACGGAAATGTTGTTTCTTCTCCACCCTCCGCCCAGTCCAGCGCCGCCTGATACGCCTGCCGGAGTTTGAGAAAGCCATCCGGGTCCTCCTCTGGGTGGCAGGTCTTGGCCCTCTCTGCATAGGCCCGCTTGATGGCGGAGACGTCTTTTGTGGCCTCCAGGCTCAATGTGGTCCAGATATCATCCATACCGCTGTGCCTCCTTATGTCTCGTGTACCAGCGCCGTCCGCAGCTCCTCATAGTCCGCGTGTACCTCCGCAAACTGCCCTGGCTGGCGCAATACCGGCTCTGTGTTGTCAATGTCGTCCAGCAGCAGGTCAATGCCGTTCCGCAGCCGCTTCAGGTCCTCGTGAACGAGACAGGCGGGAATAGCATGGCCCAGGAACCACTGTGGCTCGTCCGAGGCGCAGGCCAGGGCCCGGCGGTTCCCGTCCTCCAGCCAGAACATCATGTACTTCCCCCGGTCTTGCAGGAGGACCAGATGCTTTCGCTCTGTTCCGCCCTCCGCCGTCTGGAAGGTCCAGCTGACACGGATGCTCGCCAGCTTCCCCATCATGAACTGCACCAGTCCGTCAGCGGCGAGACCGTAGGTGCCGCTCCGCAAAGGCGTCACGGTCCGCTCTCCACCCGGATCCACCGTCTCCAGCTCCGCGGCGGGACGGCTGAGGACGAACTTGCTGAACGCGTAATTCCGCCCCCGGGTCTGGGGAACACCGCCCAGCTTCTGCTGCATTATGAGGACCTTGTGCTTGGCGTCCTGGCGGTACACCTCACCGCTCCAGAGCCAGCCCCCCGGGCCGCCTTCCTGGATCTGATCGTAACCCATCTGTCCCAGCACCAGGTCGATGTCCTGGAGAAGGTCCTGTGCGCTGTGGAAGACGGAGTATTCCGCCAGCTTCCCCATGCCGAAGGGTATGTACACAACGTCATTGCAGTCAATGGTCCGGTACATCTCCAGGTCGGCCAGCAGTGCGTACCAATTCTCTCCCCGGCCAAAGCTGTTCTCAAAATAGAGGCAGGCGTACTTCTCTCCATCGTGGCAGAGCACCAGACGGCCCTCGGAGGTCCATTCCATCTCCAGCCGTTCCAGCTCTCCCTGGGAAAAGCGGTACAGCAGAGCGGAAAGGGCCTCCGCGGTCACCAGGATTTCCGGAGGGATTGGCTCTTCCTCTTTCGGCTGCTCCTCCACGACCCGCCGCACCTTGGCGATGATTGGCTCCATATCCGGGGGAATCTCCTCGACCCCTTCCCACTCCGCCAAAAACGCCTCGGCGTTGACTTTGGGCGGCTCCCGCAGAATGTCGATATGGGACAGACACTCCTCCGCACCTCCCATGGGGGTGTAAAAGATTTTCGCGGGCAGCTCCCGGAGGCGGGAGAGATCGAAGAACCGGGGGTCCGTCAGCTCCGCCAGCCGCCGCCGCGCCGCCCCGAAGCCGCTGGCCGCGGGAAAGTGGATGGGGGGAAAATCGCTCGCGTGGCCCAGCGGCCTCTCCATGGGTCCGGGTGCCGCCGTCCAGGTTCCGTCGGGGTCCGGCATCAGATGTTCCTGCACCCGCCGCCCGGAGAAGGTCTGCCGGTAGATGGTCACCGGCTCTCCATCAAACCACTCGGCGGTGTAGAGCTTCCCGCCGCCCTCCATGGACAGCGCCAAGGGAAACGCCTCCTCCAGCGGCATCGGCTCTCCGGTTTCCTGGTCCAGGGGCAGACGGCACACATGGCCCGCAAGGCACAAGGCGATTAAGCCCCGGTCCTCCTCCGGCACAGGCAGGTAGTTCAACCGGCGATAGACCTCCCGGGCCACCTTGTCAAAGTCCCCATAGGGCGCCGCCGTAATGGGCAGAAGCAGGGCAAACCAGTCGCCGCTCTCCTGGGCCGTCTGTTCCCAGGTGAGGCAGGGGCGGTACACGGGCTTCCCGTTCACACGGTATTCCAGGTGCAGGGGATAGCAGTCGATCTCCACCGTGCCCATGGCCGCCGCCATGGTCCGGGGCGTCCCGTCCTCCCGCACGGTGAACCGGCGGCTCCATCCCTCCTGATAGGGGAGGTATTTTTCCAGATATTCCAACAGGGGCGTCCCGCTCTCCGGGTCCCGGGCGGTGTAAAAGGCGGTGTTCAGCCACCAGCGGAAGAAGGGCCGGTAGCACAGCCGCACCCACTTGTAATAGGGAATCCCCTCCGGGTCCGCCGCGTTATCCTCCCGGCTCCAGCGCTTGGCCTCGCAGAGGCGGAGGTCCCCCTCCAGCCCGGCAATCACTTCCCCCGCCCGGGGGATGTCCGCGTGCTCCTGATAATATTCCAGTATCCGGCGGACCAAGCCCTCGCCCATTCCCTCCCGCCGCCAGGGGGAATGGACCAGCAGCTGCTGCTCCAGAAACCGGGGCACCGGCAGGGCTCTTTGCAGCTCCGGGCTCAGGAAGAACGCCTCGGACTCCGCC
>CATLJA010000038.1 GCA_949959305.1 uncultured Oscillibacter sp. | reverse complement strand
CCGCCAATGCCGCTTGCGTCATTCCGCGCTCGCGGCGTAATTCCTTAATTCTTTCCGCAAAATTTGCCATATTGCCTCCAAACATCTTGACAATATGAGATGAAACCATTATACTAAACATGAGTTCATCTCATAAACCGAAAGGAGTGCTTAAAATGAACCAACTGATGGAAACTCTGTTTGACCTAATGAATGGCCCCTGTTCATCGGAAGCGGAGCGCCGGGCGGTCAAGGGATCAGCGAAAGCGATCCAAGCGGTAAAGGACCGTCTGACCCTCGAAGAATTTGACGCTCTCTGGCGCGCAACCACGGACATAGAAAACGCCGGTTACCTGGACAGCTTCGCACTGGGCTTCCGTTTAGGGATGCAATTGACCATAGAGGGTCTGCGTCCTATTGTGGAATAGAAGGGCCAGCCGCCCAAAAGCACCAAAACGCCAGACCCTCGTGCCGAGTGCCGCGAGGCAACCAGCACCATCAATAGAATTGTGCGCAGGAGTAAGCACCGGCATCGGCCCAAAGCACGGACGGTAGACCAGCCAATCTACAGGTCGTAGCGTAATTAAACGCCCCCGTAATCAAGGGATTCTTAAACCGCCAGGTTTAAGCCCGCTTTTGCCTACTTTTCGCGGGGGCGAAAAGTAGGCCCGGGGTCCGGGGCTGGGAAAGCCCCGGGCCGGTCAAAGCAGAAGCTTTTTTAGACCAACAAGGTCCTCTGTAATGAAGGAAGCCCCTGCCACCGCAAGTTCCTCCCGGGAACCATAGCCGTATAAGACCCCGATGCAGGGGATCTCGTTCTCCCTGGCCCCCTCCACATCATGCCGCCGGTCGCCCACCATAACCACGGAGGAGATATCCTTTGCATAGCCGAGCGCCTGACGGACGACGGCGGCTTTCCTCGCCCCGTCCTCGTTGCCCAGGGGCGCGCCGCAGATATGCTCAAAATACTCAGCCAGTCCGAAATGCTTTAACACCCGCACCGCCTGGACCTCCGGCTTGGAGGTAGCCACCATCAGCTGGAGCCCCGCCTCCTTCAGCTCCCGCAGCAGCGCCGCCACCCCGGGATAGGGCGCGTTCTCCAGCCACCCCTTCTCCACGAAGTGCTCCCGGAAGACCGCCACCGCCTTCGCCGTCTGCTCCGGCGTAAAACCATAATATTCCGGCAGGGACTGGTTAAGGGGCGGCCCGATAAATTTCAACAGATTGCCAGGCTCCTCCCGGATGCCGAAATGTGCCAGCGCCCGGGCCAAGGAGTTGGTGATCCCCGGCGCGGAATCCGTCAGGGTCCCGTCCAGGTCAAATAAAACCGTTTTCCACATACGCTCAGCCCACAAATTCTTCCACGCACCGCCGGTACGCCGCCACCGGGTCCTCCGCCTGAGTGACAGGCCGTCCCACGACGATATAGTCGCTCCCCAGCTCCCTGGCCCTGGCCGGAGTGGTGACCCGCACCTGATCCCCCACGTCCCCGTCCGCGAACCGCACGCCGGGGGTGACGGTGAGGAATTTCTCCCCGCAGCCCTGATGGACCTTCCCTGCCTCCAGCGGGGAGCAGACCACGCCGTCCAGCCCCGCCCCGGCGGCGCACCTGGCGTAGTGCATCACCACCTGATCCAGGGGCTCCCGGATCAGCAGGTCCTCCTCCATCCGCTCCTGGCTGGTGGAGGTCAGCTGGGTCACGGCGATGAGCAGGGGCCGGGTGCCGTCAGGCCGGGTCAGGCCCTCCAGGGCGGCCTCCATCATGGCCTTTGTCCCGGCGGCGTGGAGGTTGGTCATGTCCACGTCCAGCCCGGACAGCACCGACATGGCCTTTTTTACCGTGTTGGGAATGTCGTGGAGCTTCAGGTCCAGAAAGATTTTGTGCCCCCGGGCCTTGATCTCCCGGACGATGGCGGGTCCTCCGGCGTAGTACAGCTCCATGCCGACCTTTACGAAGGGCTTTTGCTCCCCCTCCCGGAACCGGTCCAGGAAGGCCAGGGTCTTCTCCCTGCTGTCGAAGTCCAGTGCGATGATAACGTCCTTACCCATGATGCGCGCCTCCTATGATATCCGTCAGACTGTCGATCCCATACTGCTCCATGACCTCCGGCAGCTTCCGGATGATGTTCCAGCAGACGAAGGGATCGACCAGATTGGCCGCCCCCACCTCCACGGCGGTGGCTCCCGCCAGCATCATCTCGATCACGTCCTCCGGCGAGGACACGCCCCCCATGCCGATGATGGGGATGCCCACCGCCTCATAGACCTGATACACCATCCGCACCGCCACCGGGAACACCGCCGGTCCGGAGAGCCCACCCGTGCCGTTGGCCAGCACGGGCTTTTTTGTTTTCAGGTCGATCCGCATGGCCAGCAGGGTGTTGATGAGGCTCACCCCGTCCGCCCCCGCGTCCTCGCAGGCCCGGGCGATGGCGGCGATGTCCGTCACGTTGGGGCTGAGCTTCATGAAGACCGGCTTTTTGGTCACGGCCTTGACGGCCCTCGTCACCTCCGCCGCCGCCTCGGGGCTGGACCCGAAGGCCATGCCGCCCCCGTGGACGTTGGGGCAGGAGATGTTGACCTCCAGCCACCCCACCTGCTCCTCCTTGTCCAGCAGGGCGCAGGTCTGGGCGTACTCATCGATGGAGAAGCCGCTGACGTTGGCCATCACCGGCTTGTGGAAAAATTCCTTCATCCGGGGCAGCTCCTCGGAGATGACCTTTTTCACGCCGGGATTTTGCAGACCCACGGCGTTGAGCATCCCCTGAGGGGCCTCGGCGATCCGGGGCGTCGGGTTGCCGAACCGGGGCTCCAAGGTGGTGCCCTTGAAGGAGAAGGTCCCCAGACAGTCGATGTCGTAGAGCTCCGCGAATTCCGCCCCGTACCCGAAGGTCCCGCTGGCGGGGATCACCGGGTTGTCCAGCGGTATGCCGGCCAGGGTGACGCCCAGGTCCTTCCTCCAGTACTTGAGCTCCTCTCGCAGGCCGGGCCCATCGTCATAAAAGAAGCAAGTATCTACTTCGTCGATCACCATATGATCTCCTCCTTTTCCAGCACCGGACCGTCCTTGCAGATCCGCTTGTCGCCGTATTTCGTCTTACAGGTGCATCCCATGCAGGCCCCGAACCCGCACCCCATCCGCTCCTCGAAGCTGAGGAGCCCGGAGGTGGCGGTTGCATTGTATACCGCCTTCAGCATGGGCAGCGGTCCGCAGGCGCAGAAGTAGTCATACTCTTCCGGCAGGGCGTCCGTCACGAACCCCTTCACGCCGAAGCTGTCGTCTACGGTGGTGACGATGGTCTCGATGCCCAGGGCATGGAAATCGTCCGCGTAGAACATTTCCTCTATCGTGTTGAATCCCAGGATGGCGACCGGCGTTTTCCCCGCCCGCAGAAGCTCCTTCGCCAGCCCGTACATGGGGGGCACCCCCGCGCCGCCGCCGATGACCAGGGTCTTCTTGCCGCATTTGGACACGTCGAAGCCGTTCCCCAGGCCGCACAGCACGTCCAGGGCCTGTCCCGACTGCATCCGGCTGAGGGCCTCGGTGCCTTTGCCCACCACCTTATAGACAATGGTGATCATCGCCGTCTCCTCGTCCCAGTCGCAGACCGAGATGGGCCGCCGCAGGAAGTGCCCGTCCGCCTTGACGTTGATGAACTGTCCCGGCGCGGTGATCGGGTAGACGTCCCCGATGAGCCGCATCTCCCAGATGTCGCCAGTCAGCCACTTGTTGGAATGGATGTGGTATAGATCCCGTATCATAAAATGTTGTCCTCCCTCCAGACAATTTTTCCGTCCGCCATAGTCAGCAGGCAGACGCCGTACAGCTCCATCCCCGCAAAGGGGGTGGCCCGTCCCATGGACCGGAACTGCTCCGGGTCCACCCTAAAGGGCCTGTCCAGGCCGAAGACCGTCAGGTCCGCAGGCTGTCCCTCCGCCAGCGGCGTGCCGTACCCGAACCGCCTGGCGGCGTTCCCGTTCAGCAGCGCCATCAGCCGGTCCATGGAGAGGAGGCCCGGCTTCACCAGATGGGTGTATACCGCCGCGAAGGCGGTCTCCAGCCCCACCACGCCCATGGCGCTCTTCTCCAGCCCACGGCTCTTCTCCTCCGCCGAGTGGGGGGCGTGGTCGGTGGCGATCATGTCGATGGTCCCGTCCCGCAGCCCCTCGATGAGGGCCGCCCGGTCCTCCCGGGACCGGATGGGGGGATTCATCTTGAACCGCCCGTCCTCCTGGAGGTCCCCGTCGCAGAACACCAGGTAGTGGGGCCCGGTCTCGCAGGTCACGTCCACTCCCCGGGCCTTGGCCTCCCGGATCAGCGCCACGCTCTCCCTGGCGGAGACGTGGCAGACGTGGTACTTGACCCCCGTCTCCTCCGCCAGCTTCAGGTCCCGGGCGATCTGGCCCCACTCGCTCTCGGAGCAGATGCCCCGGTGTCCGTGGGCTCCGGCGTAGCCCCCGTCGTGGATATACCCGCCCCGGAGGAGGCCGTTGTCCTCGCAGTGGGCGGCGATGGGCTTCCCCAGCCGCTTCGCCTCCAGCATGGCCTTCCGCATCATCTCACCGCTCTGGACCCCCCGCCCGTCGTCGGAGAATCCGGCCACGAAGGGGGCCATGGCCTCCATGTCCGCCAGGGCCTCCCCCCGCTCCCCCCGGGTGATGGCCCCGTAGGGATGGACGTGGACCGCCGCGTCCCGGGCGATGATCTCCCGCTGGACGTTCAGGGCCTCCAGACTGTCGGGGACCGGGTCCAGGTTGGGCATGGCGCACACGTGGACGTACCCGCCCCTGGCGGCGGAGAGGGTGCCGGTGCGTATGGTCTCCTTATAAGAAAACCCCGGCTCTCGAAGATGAACATGAACATCAACGAAACCGGGAAACACGGCGGCATGATGGAGGTCAATGACGGCAGCGCCGGCGGCGTCCAGCCCCCTGGCGATAGAAACAATACGCCCCTCCGCCGTCAGCAGATCGGCGGGAAGGAAGCCCTCTTTTGTAAACAGCAGTCCGTTTTTCAGTAAATACTTCAACACATACGCTCCTTCCGTCTTCAAAACGCCTTTTGACTTTTACTTATTATATCGAAGGCGGCGTGCCCTGTCAACCAAAAAATTTGCGGGGGCGCGCGCCCCCGCAAGATTTTACCCGTCCCCGTTTTTCCGCAGGGCCATGGAGAAGCGGTACCGGCACTCCTTCGCCCGCTTCTCCGGGATCAGGTAACCCGCGCCGGAGGTGTAGCCCTCCAGCTCCAGGGTCAGCGTGAGGGTGAAGTCCTCTTCCTCCACCGGCTGGTCCGTCCACTCCGCCGGGTCCCGCTCCAGCGCCTCCATGACCGGCCCCCTGGTCATCTCCCGGGCGCCGAGCTGCGTCCCTCGGAAGGCCATGGCGATGATCCGGGCGTCTTCGATGGGCAGGGACACCCAGGCCGCGTCCTCTCCGGGGGTGCTGTCCTCCTGCTCCATGACGGCCCCGGTGACAAAGCCGTCCCCGTCCAGCTCCAGGGTATAGGCGGGGCTGTACTCATAGCGCTCGCCGTAGCGGCGCTCCTGCCAGTTGTTCTCACCGGCGCCAATGTCAATGATGTTCGCCGCCGTCCTCTTCGACCTGGACAGCCGGAAGCCCGCCTCGTCCACCCACAGGGAGCGGCCCAGGATGCGGGAGACCTCGCTGACGTTCTCGGCAAATTCCGCCGGCGTGACCTCGCCCCGGTTGGGGGGCAGCAGCGACTGTACGCTGCACGCCGTCCGCGCCGGGATCAGCAGCAGCGCCAGGGCCACCGAAACGGCCGCCCGCAGGCCCCACTGGGGGACCTTGCTGTAGTACAGGTTTTCCGCCTCGTAGTCATAGCTTATGGGCCGGTCCTCCCGGCACTCCTTATAGCCTTTATACAGGCAGTACCAGCTGAAAACAGGGATATACAGCCCATACCCGGTGAACAGCACGCCCCAGGTCCGCCGCAGGCCCTGGAGGAAGCTGAGCTTCCGCCCCTGCTTGTTTCGCAGCTCCAGCCCCAGCAGCCATTTCCCCGGAGTGGTCCCCCAGGTACACAGCAGCAGGGGTTCCAGCAGCAGGATGAGCACCCAATCCATCGCAAGGCTGACGGCCTGGAGCACCCCGCGGGGCATCCCCGCCACGCTCACCCGGAACCCCAGGGTCAGCGCCGCCCAGACCGCCGCTCCCGCCAGGGCAGTGTCGAAGGTCCTGGCCCAATACCGCTGCCAGGGGTCGAAGGCCCACTCCGTGCCATCCACCGGGGGCCGCCGCGCCGGGATCGGGGCCTCTCCCGGCGAAGGGGCCTTCCCCGGCAGGGCGGCGCCCTCGTACCGGGCGGGCTCCAGCTCCGCGTAGGTCACCCGGTCCTCCGCCATGGCCCGGCAGACCGCCCGGGCGTGGTCCAGCCTGGACGACTCGCTTTCCAGCAGCGCCGCCTGGCGCTCCAGCGCGCCGGACAGGGGGACCTCCCCGGCCTGCACCGCCCGGATAGTCTCGATGGGCATGTCCAGCTCCCGCAGGAGGCGGATCTTCTGCAGGGTCTCCAGGTCCTCCTGGGAGTAGTCCCGGTAGTTGTTGCTCCCCCGCCGGGGGTGGAGCAGGCCCTCCTTCTCATAGTACCGCACGCTGGCCCTGGGGATGCCCAGCCGCGCCTCGATGTCCCGGATATTCATCTTTCCGCCCTCCCAATTCCGTTTTCCACCCCCATTATAGACTATAAACCAGGTCTACAGTCAAGTGTTTTTGGGGAAAACGGGCAAAAAAGCGGCCTCCCTGCGCTTCTCCCGGCTCCTGTCCGTATTTCTTTATTCTTATAGAAAAATAACGCTTGCATTTTTTCCCTGGCTGGGGTATACTGTTTTCACAACGGGATAGGAGAAGGCGTTTGCGGAAGGGGCAGAAAATCCGCGAACGCCTTTCTGTATCCCAACGAAAACAGGAGAGGAGCATAACATGGAAAAAGAGAGCTTTGTAAAACGGTACGGCCTGCTCATAGGCACGGGACTGGCGGTGGGCGCGGCGGCGGTGCTGCTGACGTACCTGGGCAACCCGGACAACATGGGCTTCTGCATCGCCTGCTTCCTGCGGGACATCGCGGGGGCGCTGAACCTCCAGCGGGCGGGCTTCGACGCGGAGGTAGGGACGGGCATCGTCCAGTACATCCGCCCGGAGATCATCGGGCTGGTCCTGGGGTCCACGGCCATCGCCTTCGCGCGGAAGGAGTTCCGTCCCAAGGGCGGTTCCTCCCCCATGCTGCGGTTTATGATCGCGGTGTTCGTGATGATCGGGGCGCTGGTGTTCCTGGGGTGCCCCCTGCGGATGGTCATCCGCATCGGCGGCGGCGACGGCAACGCCCTGGTGGGCCTGGCGGGCTTCGTCATCGGGATCCTCATCGGCATCCAGTTCCTGACCCGGGGCTTCAGCCTCCGGCGGGCCCATCCACAGTCCATGGCGGAGGGGCTGGCCTTCCCGGCGCTGATGCTGGGCCTGCTGGCCCTGCTGCTGGCTGCGCCCGATTTCATCTTCTTCAGCGCCAAGGGCCCCGGCTCCCAGGCGGCCCCCGTTCTGGCGGCCCTTCTGGTGGCTCTGATCATCGGCGTTCTGGCCCAGCGTTCCCGGCTGTGCATGGTGGGCGGCATCCGGGACGCGGTGCTGTTCCGGGACTTCCGGCTGATCTCCGCCTTTGGGGCCATCATCCTGGCGGTGCTCATCGGCAATCTGGCCCTGCAAAAATTCACGCCCGGCTTCGAGGGCCAGCCCATCGCCCATACGGAGTGGCTGTGGAATCTGCTGGGCATGGTGCTGGTAGGCTGGGGCTCGGTGCTGCTGGGGGGATGCCCCCTGCGCCAGCTGATCCTGGCCGGAGAGGGCAATACCGACTCCGCCGTCACCGTCACCGGCTTCATCGTGGGCGCGGCGATCTCCCACAACTTCGGCCTGGCCTCCTCCGGCAACGGCATCGGGACCGGCCCGGTGGCTGCCGCCGTAGCCGCCGGGTTCGTGGTCCTGGCGGTCATCTCCGTCACAAACATGCAGAAACTGGAGGGTTAAGAAAAATGGTAGACGCAAGAGGTTATTCCTGCCCCACGCCGGTCATTATGGTCCAGAAGGCCGTCAGGGACGGCGCGCCCGCAACGCTGGAGGTCGCCGTAGACAACCAGTGTTCTGTGGAGAACGTGACCCGCTTCGCCCGAAACGCGGGCTATCAGGTCCAGGTCTCCGACCTGGACGGGGACTTCAAGCTGACGCTGACGAAATAATGGAACAGTACGTTGCCACCTTCCACACCCACCTGTCGGCCCTTCGGAGCTGCCGGGCGCTGCAAAAGGAGGAGACGGGGGCCCGGATGGCCCCCGTCCCCCGGGTCCTCAGCTCCTCCTGCGGGACCTGCGTGTTCTACCGCGGGGAGGACCCCCTGCTGTCACTGCTGGACCGGGACCTGGAGGCGGTCTACCGGCAGGAGGGAAAAGAATACGCGCTCATACACCGTGCCGCCGAATAGATGATCTCTATCCGGCGGCACGGCTTTTTCATTTTTTCCTCAGGAATATCCGCCCGGACACGTTTTCCAGCTTCCCGGAGGGGGCGTGTACGAACAGGCTGTACTCTCCCGGTTCCAGGGGGCTCTCCCAGTCCATAGGCCCGGAGCTGATCTCCAGCTTCCCGTCCTCGCGGCGGTTGGTGATGGTCTTATAAACGGTGCCGGGCCGCTTGGCCCCCGGCCTGGCAAAGCCCACGGACATCTGATCTCCCTTTTCCGCCGAGACGTCGTAGAGCTCACCGTGTCGCCTTCGTTCAGGGTATAGGTCCCCAGCCAGATATATTCGCCGCCCTTCACGCTGTCCAGCTCCACCGGGATCTCTTTCAGGTCGATTCCGAACAGCTCCTTGATCTCCTCTTGGGTCAGCGCCGCTACGCCGGTGATCTTACCGGACTTATCCCGGACGATCTTGATATTGGCGGTCCCCTCCGGGTTCATGTTCAGGGTATAGAGGCCGCCGTCCGTCCTGCGGTCCAGAAAGATGTAGACCGGCTTGCCCTGGTAGTAGTAATTTTTGCCATCCTGCCTGATAACGCCATGGACCGCGTACTCCTCCGCCAGCTGTTTCTCCTCCTCGGCCCACTTTTCGTTATCCCAGTCCCAGTCCCACTCTTCGTCGTCCCAGTCCTGATCCCAGTCCTGATCCCAGTCCCAGTCCTGACCGTCGTCCTCCCCGAACAGATCCTCGATCTCCTCCTGGGTCAGCTCTGTGACACCAGTGATCTTACCGGACTTATCCCGGACGATCTTGATATTGACCGTCCCCTCAGGATTCATATTCAGGGTAATGATGCTGTTATCAGGCCGGTGGAGGTCCAGGAAAATATTCACCAGCTTGCCCTTGTAATAGTAGTCCCATCCCTCCATCGTAACCCCGACGGCCTTATACTGCGCGGCCTGCGCGGCGTCCAGCCGGGCTTCCAGCTCGTCCAGATCCCTGTCCATGCCCAGCTTGTTATAAAGGATGGACTGAAACGCGAATTGCTTGTCCTTCTTCGCCCGTTCCAGCCAGAGCTCCAGCGTTTCCTCGCTCATCCGGTCCGCCAGGATGGAGAAATGACCGGCCGCGCCCCCCGCGTAAGCTTTTTCCGCGAAAGCCGCCACCAGCTCGCCATCTGTCTCCAGCCCCGCCGCGGCCACGGAGAAAAAGGCGTAGCTGCCGCCCTCATATATCTTCGTCATCCAGGCGGCCTGCTTCGGCCTGTCCAGCCCCGCGAACACCGTCTTGAAGGACGGCAGATCGCCCTCCTTGTAGTACCTCTCCGCCAAAGTCTCCTGGGATTCTCCGCCGGTATCCTTCCATTGGTACACCAGCGGACGTGTCATGGGGAAGTCCGTGTCCCGGGTCTCCTCCCGCAGCCGCGCCAGTACCTTCGTCAGAGCCCCCATGGCCTTTTTGTCCTGTATGACCCCCTTGGCGGCGTCCGTGAAGCAGACCTTCAATTTCCCGCCGTCCGGCAGGGAGAGGGAGGCGGAGGTCCCCTCCTCCTTCGGCAGGTCCCACCCGATGCCGAAGATATAGGGCGCTTCATAATAGCTCTCCATGGTATACCGGTAAGCCGTCCCGGTCTTCACCGTGGGCAGTCCGGCATATATCCCCGCCGCCGCGCCGGTCACGCCCAGCACGATGGCCAGCAGCGCCGCGAGGACCGCCGAAAGCCTGCCCGTCTTCTTAAATTTCATGATCGTCTCCAGCCTTTCCTTCAAATGTTTGCCCTCCGCCCCCAGCGCGGGGGAGGGATGGACCGCCTGATACCCGCCTCCGGCGGAGATGGTCCGCAGAATGGCGTCCCCGTAGGCCCGCCGTCCCGGTCCGTCCAGGCGGCGCAGCACCGCCTCGTCGCAGGACAGCTCCCCCGTCCGCTCCACCTCCCGGGCCATCCAGTGTACCAGGGGGTTGAACCAGTGGACGCAGACCGTCAGCTGGGTGAGCCACTTATACGGCAGGTCCCGCCTGCGGTAGTGGGTCAGCTCGTGGAGGAGCACGAAGCGAAGATCCTCCTCCGGCAGTTCGGCCGTTGGCAGTACCACGCAGGGCTTCCGGACGCCCAGCAGCATGGGGGACGCCGCCAGGGGGTTCACGTACAGCTCCACGGGCCGCTTCACGCCGGCCTCCGCCCCGATCCGCGCCGCCAGGTCCAGCAGCGCCGGGTCCTCCACCGGCATCCACCCCGCCCGGAGATACCGCAGGAAGCTCTGATAGGCGGTCGCCTTCCGGATCAGCAGCGCCAGCGCTCCCGCCAGCCAGACCACCCAGAGGTTTTCCCTGACCGCCGTCCGCAGCTTCAGGGAATCGTCAAACTCCGGTGCGGCCTCCCCTGGCGGCCTGGTCTCCACATCCTCCTGCTCCGCCTCCGGAAGGGACAGGAAGGGAGCGGCCGCCGGTCCCGCCGTCTCGATCTTCGCCGGAGCCTCCAGCCCACCGACAGGCAGCAGCAGCCGCGCGATGACCAGCAGCCAGATGTAGTACTGCCACCGCCTGCTGACCCGCTCCCTCACCAGAGGCCGGAGCAGCGTCAAAAGCAGGATCAGCACCGAGCCCGAGAGGGACAGGGAGAGAATCCATTTCAGCAATTCGCTCATGGCTCTTTTCCCTCGCTCTCCCAGAAGCGTTTCAGCTCCCGGTACTCCTCCTCGGAGAGCATTTCCCCTTGAATCAGGGTAGCCACCAGCCCCTTGGCGCTCCCGGAATAGAGCTTGCTTACCAATGTCCTGGCCTGTGCGGACTGGTAATCCGCCTCCGTGACCAGTGCGATGTACTCGTTTCGCCTGCCTGCCTTGCTGGTTTTCAGCATCCCCTTGTCCGCCAGACGGGAGAGGAGGGTGATGACCGTGTTTTTCTGCCAGGTGTTCCCGGATTTTTCCAGCTCCTCCATAATGGCAGCGTATTTTGCGCTTCCTCCGGCGGACCAGAGGATTTTCATCAGTGTCAATTCGGAATCCGAGACCTGTTGGTGCATATCGCGTCCTCCTTTGCGTTTGGACTACAAATTGTAGGCTAAAGTTAAGATAACACATTGTAGGCCAACTGTCAAGGGGGAATTTTCCGCCGGCAGAGAAATCAATTTTGAGCAAGCAACGCCGCATTTGTAGGGCGCGCCGGGGTCGTCGCGCCCTACGGACGCAAATTTGATTTCCCTGTTTCGCCGGGGGCCGCGGAACCCCGGTTTTCCTCCAACCTTTTGCCGGGAAATGACGCATCCCGTCTGAACATTTGACTACCGGGAAAAAATCTGTTAAAATAGCCCCTACCTACTGAAAGGCGAGGAATGACTTATGAAAAAACATTTCACCATATGGCTGCTCTCCATCGCGCTGCTCCTGGGCCTCGCCCCCGAGGCCCGGGCGGCGGAACGTTACGCCGACGTCCCCGAGACCCACTGGGCCGCCTCGGATATCGCCCGGGCCACGGAGCTGGGACTCTTCCAGGGGGTGGGCGGCGGCAAGTTCGGCCTGGGCCGCCCCATCTCCCGCGCGGCTTTCGCCACCGCCCTCACCCGCCTGTTCGGCTGGGAGGAGGTCCGCCCCGTACAGCCCTCCTACACCGACGTCTCCCCGGACAAGTGGTACTACGCCGCCGTGGAGACCCTGCTGGCCAACGACGCGGTGGCGGCTTCCAGCCACACCTTCCGCCCCGACGACGAGCTGACCCGGGGGGAGATGGCCTCCATGCTGGTGCGCGGCCTGGGCTATACCTCCCTGGCGGGGGGCGCGGAGGGCTACAGCGTCCCCTTCACCGACGTAAACGTGAACCGGGGGTTCATCACCGTGGCCTATGACCTGGGCATCATGGGGGGCACCGGGACCAACCGCTTCGAGCCCGACGCCTTCGCCACCCGGGAGCAGGCCGCCGCCGTGCTGGTCCGGGTCCGGGACCAGCTCGCCGCCTCCTCTGAAAAGCTGGACGCCGCCGGGGACTACCGGCTCATCACCATCAGCACCCCCATCGCCCAGGCCGGGGACGAGATGCCCATCACCCCCCTGGAGCCCCTGCCGGAGCTGTACGCCGCTCTGCGGCGGATGAAGAACAGCGGGGACGACATGTCCAAGACCGCCCTGCGCCTGATGGCGGGAGGCGTGCGCACCATCACGGACGCGGGTGGCGCCCCTGTGGCCGGGAGCGAGCTGATCTCCGCCAAGGAGGTCCAGAAGGTGCTGGAGCGCAAGGACGTAACGGCATCCTACTCCGACCGCTACGAGAGCGCCTATTGCATCTATGAGCCCAACGCCTACCAGACCGCCACCGTCTGGTACCAGAGCGAGGAGAGCATGGCCGCCAAGCTCCAGCTGGCCCGCCTGTTCGGCGTGACCCGGTACGTGCTGGAGTAACGGAACATTGCGATAAAAAACGGCAGGCACACCATCTCCGGTGTGCCTGCTATTTTTCTTCCATAGCCTTATCGATGGCCTTCACAATGAACTGCGTAACGCTCATATTTTGCTTTGCTGCAAAATCGGCGATCTCCTGTTTCCGGCCCTTTTTCACCTTGATCTCGATCCGGTCATACGCCTTTTTATTGTATCGGGCGGTTGCCTCTTTCTGCGCATCTGAATATGCCATAGTAAGCTTCCTCCTTGCGAGGAAGTATAAGATATACTGTCGGCATGTTCCATAATGTCGACAGTATATATTTGTGCAATAAGTGGCTTTTATACTGTCGACAGTATGATATAATAATGATAGCAATGTTCAAAATTAACGGCACTGGCAATCTGTAGGGCGCGACGACCCCGGCGCGCCGAGTCGTCGCGCCCTACAAGTTTCGGCGTTAACGATTCTGTATTTTGCTATAAGTATTGAAAAATTAAGAGGGCACTGCAATGCGAAAAAGAATCAGGATCATCATCTGCCTGCTGGTAACGCTCTGCCTTTTTGCAGACTGCCATACCGACCCTCCGGAGGACGTCATGGAACCGTTTGCCGCTCCGGTCCGGGAAGTTCCCGCCTCTATCACAGAAATAGAAGAAGAGGAACCCCAGCCCGCCGAAGAACCCCAAACCATCACCTACGTCCTCAACACCAACACCAAGAAATTCCACAAACCCGCCTGCCGTTCTGTTGGGCAGATCAAACCTTCCAACCGCGGCGAGAGCACCGGCACCCGGGAGGACGTCCTGGCCCTGGGCTACAAGCCCTGCGGAAACTGTAAACCGTAACGGGGAAATATCTCCCCCGCCCCTTGCAATTTGGCGCGGAGTCTAGTATCATGCTATACAGGAGCCTCCGGTTTTCCGGCACGGCGCATGCGGGGGCGGGCGCGGCCCGCCCCCGCGCTCCATCACCCCTCAAAATTCTGCAAGGGAGGACATCTTGATGCTTCATACCATCCATAACGACGTCATGACCGTGACCATCGACGAGCTGGGGGCCCAGCTCATGTCCATCACCGCCGCCGACGGCACGGAATACCTCTGGAACGGCGACCCCGCCTACTGGACGGGCCGCGCCCCCAACCTCTTCCCCTACGTGGGCCGCCTCACCAACGACCGCTACGCCTACGGCGGGAAGGAGTACGAGATGACCCGCCACGGCTTCGCCAAGCGAACCGCCTTCTCCCCGGCGGACCAGGGCAGGGCGAACCTCACCCTGCGTATGACGGACACCCCCGAGAGCCGGGAGAGCTACCCCTTCTCCTTCCGGTTCGACGTGTCCTATGTCCTGGAGGGCGATACCCTGGCCGTCGTCTACGCCGTGGAGAACCGGGGCCATGAGACCATGTACTTCGGCATCGGCGGCCACCCCGGCTTCCGCGTCCCGCTGGAGGAGGGAAAGGGCTTCGAGGACTACCGCCTTACCTTCGCCCAGCCCAGCCAGCCCTGCCGGGTGCTCCTCAGCGACAACTATATGCTCAGCGGCCATGACGCCCCCTATCCTCTGGAGGACGGCACCACCCTGCCCCTGCGCCACGGCCTGTTCGACGACGACGCCATCATCCTCAAAAATTTCGAGCGCACCATGACCCTCTCCGCCGGTGAGGGAACTCACGGGCTGACCCTCTCCTGCCCGCAGATGCGCTATCTGGGCATCTGGCACCAGCCCAAGACCGACGCCCCCTACGTGTGCCTGGAGCCCTGGGCCAGCCTGCCCTCCCGCCAGGACGTGGTGGAGGACCTGACCCAGCAGAACGACCTGATCTCCCTGGAGCCCGGCCAGCACTACGAGAACCGCTGGACCATCACCATTTTCTGAGCGGCGATGAACAAGGACCAATACGCCCTTACCCCGCCCATGGGGTGGAACAGCTACGACTACTACGACACCTCCGTCACCGAGGCCCAGGTCCGCGCCAATGCCCAAGTGATGGCGGAGAAGCTCCGTCCCTTCGGCTGGGAGTACGTGGTGGTGGATATCCAGTGGTACGCCCATAGGCCCGGCTCCATGCGGGAGCAGTTTCAGTACATTCCCTTCGGCGTGCTGGAGATGGATGAATATTCCCGCCTCCTGCCGGACCCGGAGCGGTTCCCCTCCTCCGAGGGAGGCCGGGGCTTCGCCCCCCTGGCGGAGTACGTCCACGGCCTGGGCCTGAAATTTGGCATCCATATCATGCGGGGCATCCCCCGCGCCGCCGCCCACGCCCATGGGAAGATCAAGGGGACCGCCCTGACGGCGGACCTGGCGGCGGACCCCTCCTCCGTGTGCCGCTGGAACCCGGATATGTACGGCCTGCGGGACGGCGAGGCCGGGCAGGCGTACTACGATTCCATCATCGAGCTCTACGCCTCCTGGGGCGTGGACTTCATCAAGTGCGACGACATCTGCAACACCGACAACCTGGTAGAGCACAGCCCCAGGGCCTATGCCCGGAAGCACGAGGTGGAGATGCTCTCCCGGGCCATCGCCAAGGCGGGGCGGCCCATGGTCCTCTCCCTGTCCCCCGGCCCCGCCGTGGCGGAGCAGGCGTGGCACTATCAAAAGCACGCCAACATGTGGCGCATCACCGACGACTTCTGGGACGACTGGCGCTTGCTGAAGGCCATGTTCCGCCGCTGCGAGCTCTGGCAGGACCACGCGGCCCCCGGCTGCTGGCCGGACTGCGACATGCTGCCCCTGGGACGGCTGGGCAAGGGCTTCGGCGAGGAGCGCTCCACCCGGTTCACCCCGGACGAGCAGCGGACCATGATGACCCTGTGGTGTATCTTCGGCTCCCCCCTGATGACCGGCGCGGAGCTGACGAAGCTGGACGAGGAGACCCTGTCCCTGCTGACCGCCCGGGATGTGCTGGCCATGCTGCCCTGCAAGGCCCGGCAGGTCCTCCGGGACGAGGAAAGGGCCGTCTGGACGGCCTCCGGCCCGGAGACGGGGACCCGCTATGCCGCCCTGTTCAACCTCTCCGACGCCCCCGCCTGGGTGGGCGCGTCCTGGGAAGAGCTCTCCCTCCCCGCCGCCCCCGGCGCGGAGCTCTGGACCGGCGAGGCCCTGCCCCTCCGGGAGGACGGCCTGTCCGTCCGCCTTCCGCCCCACGCCTGCGCCGCCTACCGGTTTGACGGGATATGACCAAGGGGCCCTCCGCAGTGTGCAACGCGCGCCGCGGAGGGCCTTTTTCACGCGCCGGCGGGCTCCGTAATTTTTACCAAACCTTGAATTTTTCTCCCCCTCCCTTGACCTGACGGCCATTTCGCAGTATACTTCTAAAATATATAGCTATGATAGGAGGCCCCCTATGGCAACCGTAAAAAAAACGCGCGGGTCCGTCCTTCCCTACTACGGCGCGGCCGCCGTCTGGATCGCCTGGGCGGCGCTGCGGGACCTGTACCGGCCCGGTCATTTCGCCTTCGTGGCGGTGCTCTCCCTGGGCGCGTTCCTGCTGCTTCGGGCGGTGTGTAAGGACGAGGTGACGGAGACCGTGGTCCCCGACCCGCCCAAGGAGGAGGAGAAGCCCACCGGCAACGCCGAATTGGATAAGATGATCGCCGACGGCCAGAAGGCCATTTCCGAGATGAAGCGCCTGGACGACGCCATCGAGGACGAGAAGATCTCCCAGGACATCCGCCGCCTGGAGGCGGTGAGCCGGAAGATCTTCGACCAGGTAAAGGCGGACCCCTCCAAGCTGCCCCAGATCCGGAGGTTCATGGACTACTACCTGCCCACGACGTTAAAGCTCCTCAACGCCTACGACCGTATGGACGGCGCGGGGATCGCCGGGGAGAATGTCACCGGCACCAAGGAGAAGGTGGAGAACATCATGGGCACCATCGTCACCGCCTTCGAGAAGCAGCTGGACGGCCTCTTCGGCGCGGACGCCATGGACATCTCCACGGATATCTCCGTTCTGGAGACCATGCTGGCCCGGGAGGGCCTGGCGGGGGAGAAGATGGAGGCCCAGACCATCAAAAACGCGGACGGCACGGACATCAAGCTGGAGCTGTAGCCGGAAAGGAGCGCGGCTACGGGACACAGCTGTCCGCCGCTCTCCGCGCATAGACAGCGAAAAACCGGGAAGACGCCGGCGGGACCGGCATAGACGAAAATAACATGGAGGACGATGAAAATGAGTGACATGGAAGGCATGATGCCCGAGCTGACCCTGGACCCCCAGGAGATGAAGGCCGTGGAGACCCCCTCCCTGACCCTGGGCGGGGAGCCGGAGGCCCCCGCCGCCGCGCCGGAGAAGCCCAAGGCGGCCCCGGTGGTGATCGATGACAGTATGCTCAATGAGGCGGAGAAGAAGATGGTGAACGAGTTCGCCAAGAAGATCGACATCTCCGATTCCCAGATGGTGCTCCAGTACGGCGCGGCGGCCCAGAAGAGCGTGGCCTCCTTCTCCGAGAGCGCCCTGGGCAACGTGCGCAACAAGGACCTGGGCGAGATCGGCGACACCCTCACCAGCCTGACCATACAGCTGAAGAGCCTTGACCAGGAGGAAGAGGAGAAGGGCCTGTTCGGCTTCTTCAAGAAGGCGAGCAACCGGGTGGAGAACATGAAGGTCCAGTACAGCAAGGCCGAGGTCAACGTGGACAAGATCGTCCGGGAGCTGGAGCAGCACCAGCGGGTCCTCATGAAGGACATCGCCATGTTCGACCAGATGTATGAGCTGAACCTGAAATACTACAAGGAGCTGACCATGTATATCATCGCCGGGAAGAAGCGCCTGGCGGAGATCCAGTCCGGCCAGCTGGAGGAGCTGCGCAAGAAAGCGGAGGCCACCGGCGCCCAGGAGGACGCCCAGGCCTACAACGACCTGTCCCAGATGTGCAACCGCTTTGACAAGAAGCTCCACGACCTGGAGCTGACCCGGATGGTGTCCATCCAGATGGGCCCCCAGACCCGGATGCTCCAGAACAACGACACCCTCATGGTGGAGAAGATCCAGTCCTCCCTGGTGAACACCATCCCCCTGTGGAAGAGCCAGATGGTCCTGGCCCTGGGCCTGGAGAACAGCCGCAAGGCCACCGCCGCCCAGACCGCCATCACCAACGCCACCAACGACCTTCTCAAGAAGAACGCCGAGATGCTGAAGATGGGCACCGTGGCCACCGCCAAGGAGGCGGAGCGGAGCATCATCGACATCGAGACCCTCCAGCACACCAACCAGCAGCTGATCTCCACCCTGGACGAGGTCATCCAGATCCAGAAGGAGGGCGCCCAGAAGCGGAAGGAAGCCGAGGCCGAGCTGGGCCGCATCGAGGGCGAGCTGCGCCAGAAGCTGATGGAGCTGCGGTCTTAGGCCTTCGGCCTAAGACCGGGGACGGCCGTTTAGACGCCGGAGACGGCTAAATGACGTTCCCTGGGGGGCAGTATATTGGCGTACCATCCCACATGGAAAGAAGTATGATATGAAATTACTGAAAAACCGGGCCTTCGCGGCCCTGGTCCTCATCGCCGCCATCGCCCTGTCCACCGTGTGGGGCCTGTCCAAAGCGCCGAAGGTGGAGGTCCCCCAAGGCGGCGCGCCGCTGAACGAAAATTTGTCCACCGCCGGATTCGATTGGCTGATCGTGGACGAGGCGGACGTCCTCTCCAACAAGACGGAGAATACCCTGAGCCTCTATAACGCCAACTGGGATAAGCTGACGGGGAGCATCCTGGCGGTGGTCACCACCCGGGACGCCGGGGCCTACGGCACGGACGTTGAGGACGCCGCCTGGAACTGGGCGGAGGAACTGGAGCTGGGGGAGAACGACGCCATCCTCCTCATCGACGCGGGGCGGACGGACGCTTACCTCCTGTCCAGCGGACGCTTCGCGGACCGGTTCAACGGCGCGGAGGGACAGTATGTCCGGAGCTGTCTCTCCGGGCCCGCCGCGTCCGGGAAGTGGGACGAGGGCGTGCTGGCCCTCTTTGCCGAAACCCATCTGCTCTTTGACGGGCAGTCCAAGGCGGGGGCCGTCTCCCTGATCGCCTCCTTTCTCCCTGTGATCGTTCTGCTGGTGGTGCTGCTGGTCCTGTTCAGCTGGATCGACAGCCTCCGCTACAGCAGCTGGCGCGGCCGCTATGGTACTATGGCCGTTCCGCCGGTGGTCTACCGGCCCATCTTCTGGTGGCACCGGCCCGGCAGCCGCTGGTACCGGCGGCGGCACATGCCGCCCCCTCCGCCTCCCCCGAGAGGCCCCCGGGGTCCCCGTCCTCCCATGGGCGGCGGGCCCAGACCGCCCATGGGCGGCGGAACGCCCCCCAGGCCCAACCGGCCAACTCCGCCCCGCACCGGCGGCGGAGGGTTTAACCGGGGCGGCGGTTTCGGAAGCGGCTCCATGGGCGGAGGCGGCTTCGGACGCGGCGGCGGTTTCGGCGGCAGCCGTGGCGGCGGAGGTTCCTTCGGCGGAGGCCGGGGAGGCGGCTTCGGCGGCGGTCCCCGTGGCGGGGGCGGAGGCTCCCGGGGAGGCGGCTTCGGCGGAGGCCGGAGATAATAAGAAACCGGGTTTCCGGCGGACCAGGTGAACCGCCCCAGATCATGCGGACAGCACGAAAAGGCCCTTGGCAGGAAATATTGAGTATTATGCAGAGAGGCGCTGCGCAAGCGGCGTCTATCCTTTTGCCCCTGTCGTTTCTTTGCCGGTGGTTACGAAACACACCCGAAATCTTTTGGCATTGCCCCTGCTGTGGACAGCCTTTTCCATATTATTCGCCGCCATTACTGCGGGGACTGGACGTTTTGAAAGAGGCAGATTGCTTGTATTTAATAGAGCATCTTCGTATTCAGTATGCGAAAACAAGATTTTGTCCGCTGATTATTCCGTCTGTCTGCCCGGAGTGTAAATGCAAGTTTTTTGAAATGACTGGAAATGAACAGCCGTCCATGTGACCGTGAAAGATGCTGACAGCGGCGAGGTTATTTCAGAACACGACTTCCCCACCCGGGACGAGTGAGCCAAAAGCGCAGACGAGGCGGGGCTATGGCGGACAGTTTTGTTTGGGATTGACCTGCTTCCTTGGAAAATGTTTCCCCAACACAAGTCAAGTAGTTCAACAACTCTAAATGAGCAAAATCAAAAAATGCACAAAGCGCCCCTGAAACAACGAATGGCAGCAGACAAAGGCAGCAAGGTATCATAAAGGACAGCGAAAAAGAAGTGAGCCAGAGGAAGGATGATGAACA
>CATLJA010000037.1 GCA_949959305.1 uncultured Oscillibacter sp. | reverse complement strand
CAGATGCTCTTTGACTTCGTGCTCGAGGTCGCTTCCGGCCGGGAGGTCAAATCCGAACAGGCCGGTTTCCATGACATGGCAATCTTTAAGCAGGGCGTAACGCTCTAAATAAATATCAACGAGGTGGAGAATATGAAAAAATTATCCTATCAGACGCTGAGGGAAACCGGATATGACGGCTATCTGCTGGAGGACGCGCCGGAGCGGATTCTTCAGTTCGGCGAGGGCAATTTCCTCCGGGCCTTTGTGGACTATTTCATCGACATGATGAACGAAAAGGCCGGCTTCAACTCCAAGGTGGTGGTGGTTCAGCCCTTGGCGCCGGTGCCCGGCGCCCTTGACCTGGCTAAGGCCATCAACGACCAGGAGGGACTGTACACCCTGTATCTCCGGGGCTTTGAAAAGGGAGAAAAGGTCAGCAGCAGGCGGGTCATTTCCTGCGTCAGCCGCTGCCTCAATTCCTACGCCGACTATGAGGCGCTGATGGCCTGTGCGGAGAAGCCGGAGCTGCGCTTTATCACCTGCAACACCACCGAGGCGGGTATTGTCTATGATCCGGCCTGCCGCTTCGACGAGACGCCGCCCGCCAGCTACCCCGCAAAGCTCACCCAGTTCCTGTACCGCCGCTGGCAGAAATTCGGCAAGGAGCAGGGCAAGGGCTTTGTTATCCTGGCCTGCGAGCTCATCGACGACAACGGCAGGGAACTGGAGAAGTGCGTCCTGCGCTATGCCGGGCAGTGGGGGCTGGACGCGGCGTTCATCGCCTGGGTAAAGGAAGAGAATATCTTCTGCTCCTCTCTGGTGGACCGCATTGTCACCGGCTATCCCCGCGCGGAGGCCGCCCAGATTAACGAGGCCAACGGCTATGAGGACCAGCTTTTGGACACCGGCGAGGTTTTCGGTTTCTGGGTAATCGAAGGCCCGGAGTCCTTGAAGAAGGAGCTTCCCTTTGCGGAGGCGGGGCTTCCCGTCCTCATCACGGACAACCATAAGCCCTATAAACAGCGCAAGGTCCGCATCCTCAACGGAGCCCACACCTCCATGGTCCTGGGGGCCTATCTGGCGGGACAGGATATCGTCCGGGACTGCATGGAGGACGACGTGATCCGGGGCTTTATGAATAAAGCCATTTACGACGAAATCATCCCCACCCTGGATTTGCCCAAGGACGAGCTGATGGACTTCGCCGCTGCGGTGACGGAGCGGTTCAAGAACCCCTTCATCGACCACGCACTGCTGTCCATTTCCCTGAACTCCACCGCCAAGTGGAAGGCCCGGGTCATGCCCAGCCTCACTGAGTACGTCAAGCGGATGGGCAGGCTGCCCAAGTGCATCACCTTCTCCTTCGCCGCCTATATCGCCTTCTACCACACCGCCAAGGAAAAGGGCGAGGACTGCCTCATTGGCCGCCGGGGCGAGGGAACCTATGAGATTAAGGACGACCAGTGGACCCTGGACTTCTACTATGAGCACCGGAACGACGACGCCAAGGCCATCGTCCACGCCGTGGTAAATCACCAGCGCATGTGGGACGGAAAGCTGGCCGCCCTGGAGGGCTTCGAGGACGCCGTGGTTTCCGCCCTGGAGCGCATCGAGGCCGCAGGCATGTACGAGGCCATGAAGGAGTGCCTGGCGTAAAGCGCGCAAAACCTGACGGACGATTTGAGGGGATGCCTGTGTGAGTAAGGGAAAAATATGACCTGCATATGCGGGCGGAGCGCTACGTCACCGGCGAAGGCGGCGTGCCGTCCTCCGATTCCGAATTTATCCGCTGGTAAACGGTCCCGCCCTGTTTGTGAAACCCGGCGGGTCAGGCAGGGCCATTTCACGCACCGGATCCCTGGTGCGCAACAGCTCCCGCGCCCGGACGGATGTGCGGGCGCGGGAGCTGAACCGTTATTCAGGAGCGCCCCTGGGGCAGAGGGTCCGTTTCCTTTCCTTCCCCGGCGGGCTTTCCTGTTTTCCTCTTTTTCATACGAATCAGAGCCAGAAGAACCAGCAGAACGGCGGCCGGCAGAGCCAGCCGCAGCGGCCCGTTCCCCCGGGCGGGAACGACCTGGAACGTCCCGGAGGTCCCCGTCATGGTGATAATGAGATAGCTGCCGTTGACCTCGGCGTCTATCCGGGGCGTCTGACTCCAGCCGTCACGGAATTCCCGGACCTCGGCCGCGCCGCCCGTCCGGTTCAAAAGACGCAGCTTCACCTCGTCTTCCGGCCCCAGGTCCGTGCCCGTGAGGGTGACCTCCCACCACGTCTCGTCCGTCTCGGAGGCCGGGCGGACGTGGAGGACCGCCTCCTCCGTAAATTGGCCCTCCGCCAGGGCCAGGGACAGCCTGCCCTCCTGCTCGGCGCTTGCCACCAGGGTGACCCAGGGAGTGTAAACCGCTTCCAGAGTAATGTCGGAGTTCCGGCCCGAGGCGTCGAATTCCGGCCAGGAGCCGTACGCCCCCTCCCGCTCCGGCACAGGAGGCAGCTGGATTTTGCTCAAATCCTGGCCGTACGTGAAGGGAATCTCCTTGATAATCTTCTCCCCCGCCTTCAAGGTCAGGGTGAAAGCGGCAAACTCCGCCGGGATGTCCGGCAGGGCCCGAAGCGCCTCGAAGGAGATGCTCTCCGCGCGTCCGGCATAGCTCACGCCGTCCACGCCCGCCACGCCGAGGTCAACAAAGAAGTTGCCCTCCATGTTTTCCAGCTCCCCGCTTCCCGCAACGGCCCCCACCCGCTCCGTGCCTTCCAGCACGGTGGCGATGGCATAGCAGTTCGCAAGGCGATCGGCCCACCCGGCGGCCCCTCCGACGTCGTTCACGCCGGAGAGGACGCACTTGGCGAAGCTGTCCCGGACCACCCCGTCGGCATAGCCGGCGACGCCGCCCACATAGCTGCCGCTGGTGCTGCTCACAGGGCCGTAGTTCTCGCAGCCCAGAGCCGTACCCAGGTCCATGCGGCCCGCCAGCCCTCCGGCGCAGTCCTTTTTTGCGGTGATTGGCCCCCAATTGACGCAGTTTTGCAGCACGGCCTTGGTCTCATAGGTCCCGCCCAGGGACAGCTCCAAATCCCCCTCCGGATCCAGGCCGTATTCAATGGACATGGCTCCTAAAATACCGCCCACGTTCCGGTCCCCGTCCACCGCCGCCTCGTTCCTGCAGTTTTCCACCTTGCCCATGCGGGTGGCGGCGATATCCTCGTCGGAGGTATCCTCCACCAGCTCCCGGGAGGCCCCGCCTCCCTCCCGCACGTCCGACACAACGTCCAGCAGCACCTCAAAGACGGCGCTGAACTGGCGGCTGATGGAGCGCAAATCCGAGGCAAGCTGCTCCCCCGCGCCGGAAACCGTTTCATGTATGCCCTTCAATTCCTGGCTGAGGTCCGCCAGGGAGTCAAAGAGGCCCTGCCCCGCGTCCCGGGCCCCGCCGCCCAGGGGCGCGAGCTGGGTGGGGCCGTCCTCCGCCAGGCGGGCGGCGGCGGAGCCCAGGATGCCGAACGCCCGCTCCAGCCCCCGGCCCACAGGGGCGGCCAGGGAAACCGCGTCCCCCAGCTGGCGGATGGCGCCGCCCAGACGGCCGGAGAGGCCGCCCAGAGAACCCAGCGTATTCTGGAGGGCCGCAATGGCCTCGTTCAGGCGCTTCGAGGCGTTCCCCAGCTCCTGAAAGCCCGCCCCGCTCTCCTTCAGCGCGGCCCGGATTTGCGCCCAGTCCAGCCCAACGCCGGCCCGCAGGGTTTTCAGTGCTCCCCCCGCCTGCTTCAGCGCTCCGCCCATGCCGGCCAGGGCCGGGACCAGTTGTCCCTTTAAAATATCCCGCACGCCCCCCAAGTCCGGGAAAGCCTCCAGAGCCTCATGGAGGGCCTCCGCCGCCTGAGCCGTCTGCTCCAACGCGGCACCGAAATCCTCCAGGGAGCGGGACAGGTCCGCCAGGGCGGCGTCCGCCGCCGCCTGGTCGCGCACCACTACGGCGCTCTCCAGAGCCTGGGCCGCGGAGCGGAAATCCCGGACCGCGGCGGACAGGGCCTCTCCCGCCCGGCGAAAGATTCCGGCGGCAAGGCTTGCCCCGGCGGACACGTCCGCGCCGCCCTCCGCCGCGTTTCCCAGGGCCTCCAGCGCCTTCTCCAGGCGCTCCGCCAGGCGCTCCACCCGTCCGGAAACGTCGGAGAGCTCTTCCAGGGCCGGGGTCAGGTCCCCCAGCGCCCGGGTGACGGAGGCGCTGAGGCCGTTGACGGAGTTAATGTTTTCGTCCGTGAAGCCCGCGAGGCTGTCCAGCAGGTTCTCCGTATGCCTCCGGGCCTCGTCCGTGGCAAGGCCCATGGCGCTGAGGCGGGCGGAAACGGCCTCCCCGTTCCCTTCGGAGCGGTCCAGCGTCCGCTCAATCAATGCCTCCAGGGTATCCAGCTCCCGGCGGAGCCGCTCCAAGGTCCCGTTCTTTGAAGAAAAGGCTATGTCCGGCTCCGTCTGGCCCACGACGCCGCCCACGTCCTTCCGCCCGTAAACCGTCCCCTGGTTGACACAGCGGTCCAGGTGGCCGCTCTGCCGCCCGGCCACGCCGCCAACGTTGTACCCCACATGGGGATAGCCCACGGTTCCGGTGTTCAAACAGCCGTAGACGGCGCCGCTGGAATAGCCCGCGATGCCGCCGGTATCGCTGTGGCTTTTTAAAAAGCCGCCGTCCGCGTCTCCCTCCCCGGGAGTTTCCTCCAGGGACAGGGTCAGGCTGTCCATATCCACGGCGGCATTCTCATCGGGGGTGGCGGTGTTGACGCTGGCCCCGTTTTCGCACTGGAGCAAAGCTCCCAGGTTCCGGCCCGCCGTGCCGCCGGTGAACTCCTCCCCGGAGACGGCGCCGGCGGTAATGGTCCGGGCAATTTCTCCGGTCTCCCGGTTCAGCCCCGCGATGCCGCCCACGGCGCTGCTTCCCTCCACGGTTCCTTGAAAATTGCAGTTCCGCACGGCCCCGGCGTTGCTGCCCACAATGCCGCCCACGTTGACGGCGCTGCCGGAGGGCCGGACGCTGCCGGCGACGTACAGGTCCTGGACCACCGCCCCCTCCTGGAGGCAGCGGAAAAGGCCCATGTTGGAGCCGGCGGCTTCAATGCGCAGGTTGGTGATTTTGTGCCCCTCCCCCAGGAAGATCCCGCCGAAGGTGGGAATGGGGGTGAAATCCCTGCCCTCCAGGTCCAGGTCCGCCGCCAGGCGGACGGTTTTCCCCTGGGACCAGGTGTCCAGAGAACAGTTCTTCGCGAACGCCTCCAGCTGGCTGACAGAGGAGATGGTAATCGCGGCCTCCGCCCCAGGAGCGGCGGCAAGCGCCGTTCCCGCCAGCAGGCAGAGGGCCAGGAGCAGGGACGCGGCGCGGGTTTTCCAGGTGTTCATCACGCTTCCTCCTTTCCGCCGCCGGGCAGGACGGCGCTCTCCGGCGGGGCCTCTACGGCCCCGCTCTCGACAGCCGCGTTGATGGTGCCGTGGAGCAGGCCGGTAAAGTCCGCGTCCACCATGCCGGAGACGTAGCCCCGGACATGGCCGTCCAGCCGCATCAGGCCGGTATGGCTCTGGATGGGAAGCCGGGCCTTGAGGGTAAAGGCGGTCTTTTCGATGATGACGTCCCCCAGAAGCAGAATCTGGGGCAGAATGCCCATCACCAGGAAAATGGAAATCAGCGTCCCGCGGCCCAGGCACACGCCGATGGAGGCGATGGAGGGCGTGGTGGAAAGAACCCCTATCAGCGCCCCCGCCGCCGCCAGAATGGTGCCGGAGGTGACGATGGTGGGGAACGCTTCATTCAGGGACTCAATAACAGCGTCCGCCAGGGGCATCTCCCGCTTGAGCTCCGTATAGCGGTTGGCAATGACAATGGCGTAGTCGATGTTCGCGCCCATCTGGATGGAGCTGACCACCAGGTAGCTGAGGAAGAACAGGTTCTCCTTCATCAAGTAGGGGAAGGAAAAGTTGATCCACACGCTGCCCTGGATGACCAGAATCAGCAGCACCGGGAGGCCCGAAGACTTGAACGTGAACACCAGCACCAGGATGACAAACACGATGGTCAGCACGCCGATGACAATATTGTCCTTCTCAAAGGAGCTGGAGAGGTCGAAGTCGCTGGTAGAGTTGCCCACCACCAGATACCCGTCATAATACTTTCCGGCGGCGCTGTGGAGCGTGTCCAGAAAGGCGAAGGTTTCCGGGCTCTCCTCCGGGAGGTTCAGCTGCAGCACCAGGCGGCTGTAGTGCTCGCCCTTCAGCTGGAGCTGCGCGTCGGAAAGCTGGGCGTGAAGGTCCTCAACGGTTTCGGCCATCTCCCCGCCCAGGGTGAGATAGCCCTCCTCCATCTGGCTGTAAACAAACAGGAACATGTCCAGCAGCGGCACGCCGTAGCTGTCCAGGCCGGACACCACCCGGCCGTACGTCTCCTGGTTCACGGCGTAGGCGGTGTAGAGGAGGCGGGCTGCCTCCACGTCCAGGTCCGTCAGCTCCGCGAACTGCCGGGGAGTGAGGCGGTCCGTCAGAACATAGCCGTCCATGGCCTCGATATTGGCAAGACCCAGGACGCTGCCGATTTCCGGCATGGCGGCCAGGTCCCGCAGAAGGCGGCCCTCCCGCTCGTAGTCCCCGGCGGGAACCATGACGGCAATGGTATTCACCGCGCCGAAGGTCCCGTCCACCTTCTGCTGGGCAATCTGGGACTCGTTCTGCCGCAGAGTGGTGAGGGTGGTCTGCCCGTACACGTAGGGGCACTTGTTGGAAAAAATGAACCCGCCGATCAGCAGCGCAATGAAAATGGGCGGCATAATGAACCGGGTCTTCACCGCCAGGCGGCCCCACGCGCTGATTTTAGGCACAAAGCTCCGGTGGTGGGTCCGGTCAATGAGGCGGCTGAAGCTCATGAGGAGACCCGGCATCAGCGTGAAAACCGCCAGCAGGCTCAGGACGATGGCCTTCATCAGGATGACTCCCAAATCCTTGCCTATGCCGAAGCGCATAAAGCACATGGCCCCCAGGCCGGAGAGCGTGGTCATGGAGCTCCCGGCGATTTCCGGGATGGCCTTGCTCAAAGCGGTGACCACGGCCTCCCGGGCCTCCATGCGCTCCCGCTCCTCGGTGTAGCGGTGGCAGAGGATGATGGCGTAGTCAATGGCCAGGGCCAGCTGTAGCACCACCGCCACGGAGTTGGAGACGAAGGAAATCTCGCCGAACAGGAAGTTGGTCCCCTTGTTCAAAAGCGCCGCCATGCCGAAGGTAGCCAGCAGCACCGGAATCTCCATATACGTATGGGAGGTGAACAGCAGCACCAGAAGTATGATGACCACCGCCACCACCATGACCACCTGCATCTCGGCGTCCAGGCTTTCGGAGGCGGAGCTGCCGGTGTCGCCGGTGATATAGAGGTCATAGCCGGCCAGCGCCTCCTTCACCCGGCCCAGGGCCTCCAGGCTGGCCGGGTCCGCCGCCGTGCCGGAGTACGTGACGGAGAACAGGGCGGCGCCGTTGACATAGTGCTCCCCCGTGCCGTCAAACTCCACGGATTTCACGCCCTCCAGGACCTCCAGCTCCTCCGCCAGCTGCTGGGCCCGGGCAAACGGGACGTTGTCCACCAGGATGCGGTTGGTGCCGAAGGTGACAAACTCGTCTTCCATGACGGTCAGTCCCCTCCGGGTTTCGGTTTCGGCGGGGAGGTAACTGGTGAGATCGTCGTTGACCTCCACCCAGCCGCTGGAAAACGCGCAGAATATGGCAAGCCCTATGTACAGAAGATAGAATGCCTTCCGTTTGTCGACGATAAAGGCCGCCAGCCGTTCAATCGGGTTTTGCTTTTGCTCGCTGCTTTGCTGATTCAAGCGCACCGCTTCCTTTCCCGCTCCCCGGATCCAGGGCAGTCGATGATGTTTCTATGATATCTCGCAAAGAGAAAAAAATCAATTACTTTCGCCTTCTTTTTTCCAGGGTTCTCCCCGTCCGGAGCATTCCGGGGCTCTCCTCCACGGCGGGCCGGGCATGGCCAGAACACATTGGCCCGCAATCTCTTTGCTGCAAGCTTTCCCGCCATGCCTTCGGCGTGCGGAAAGGCGGCCCTCCGGGAATTTGTATCCCCCGGAGGGCCGCGCAGTTCAAGCGGTCCGTGTCATTCTTCTCCCTTTCCCCGCACGCTCAGTACGCTCAGGATAATCGAAAGCAGCAGCAGAGCGGTATAGGCCACGATTAAGCCCATGCCCGCCCGGATGCCCGCCGACTCGGCCACGAAGCCCACCAGGGCGGGGGTGATGATGCCCCCGGCGCTTCCGGTGAAAATCATGATGCTGCATCCCAGGTCGTTGCCCTTGATGCAGTCGCTTCCGAAGGCAAAGGCCGTGGGATAGATGGTGGCCATGAAAAAGCCCACGCCAATCAGCCCCAGGATAATGGGCCCCGGCGTCCGGCTGAAGAACATCACCAGGAAAAAGGCAAAAAGGCCCAGGCCGTCCGCCAGCAGAATGCGGCTCCGGGAAACCTTCCCCGTCAGGGCCGCTCCCGCCATCCGGCCGAAGAAGATCACCAGCCAGAGAAGGCTGTTCATCATCTGGGCATAGTCCGCGCTGAGAATGCCGACGTCCTGAAAATAGGTCACAAGCCAGCCCACAATGGCGTATTCCGTGGAAATGTAGAAGAGCAGCATCGCCGCCCCCAGCCAGAACTGCCTGACCTTCAGAAAGCTGTAGTCCACGGATTTCAGGGAGCGCTCCGGCTTCTCCGGCGGCAGGGGCATCTTCGCGTAGACCGCGATTTGGACCAGGCACAGCAGCCCTAAAAATCCCGCCATAATCCGCCAGCCCGTTCCCGGCCAGCGCCCGGCGCAGAAGATCAGCAGCAGGGGGCTCAGCAGCGCGCCCACGGCAAAGCAGCCGTGGAGCAGGTTATACCCCCGGGTGGCCTTTTCCCCCGGCAGGGTGGAAATCATGGTGTTGGAGAAGTTGGAGTTTCCGCCCCGGGCAACGCCGGTCATAAGGCAGGCGGCAATCAGCAGCGCCGGGGTCCCGACGCCGCTGGCAAAAATGAGGTACGCCGCGGCCATCCAGACGGCGGTGACCAGAATGCCCTTCCGCCTCCCCAGCCAGACCGGAAGGAACCCGGCGGCCAGGACGGCCGCCAGGTTTCCGATGGACTGGCAGGAGAGGAGGATGCCCGAGAGGTCGTAGCTGAACCCATAGGTCTCCCGCAGAAAGGGAATAAAGGAGCCCAGAGGCTGGGAGGCCGCCCCGCTGACAAAGAATACAAACAGGGTATTGCGGAGCAGCCGGTTTTCCTCCCGCTCCCGCGCAGTATGTTCCATGGCTCGCAAGCTCCTCCCCTTACAGTCCGAAGTAGCGGACGGCGTTGGCATAGCAGACGCCCTCCACAATCCCCCGCAGGGCGTTTTCGTCGTTGGGGTACTCGCCGTTCTCCACCCAGTTCCCCACAAGATTGCAGAGGATGCGGCGGAAGTAGTCGTGCCGGGCGTAGCTGAGGAAGGAGCGGGAGTCCGTCAGCATCCCCACGAAGTTGCCGAGAAGGCCCAGGTTCGCCAGGGACTTCATCTGCTCCTCCATGCCGCTTTTGGTGTCGTTGAACCACCAGGCGGAGCCGTGCTGGATTTTGCCGGGAACCTCGCTGGACTGGAAACAGCCCAGAAGGGTCCCCAGCTGGGCGTTGTCCGCCGGGTTCAGGGAGTAGAGAATGGTCTTGGGGCACTCCCCCTTCCCGTCCAGGGCGGAGAGAAGCTCCGCAGCGGCCCCGCCGCAGCTGTTCTGGGCAATCATGTCAAAGCCGGTGTCCGGGCCCATCTTGGCGTACATCCGGGCGTTCATGTTCCGCAGGCAGGAGTAATGCAGCTGCATGACGACGCCCAGGCGGTGATACTCCCGGCCCAGGTGCAGCAGAATGGCCGTCTGATAGCCCTCCGCCTCCTCCAGGGTCAGGCTCCCGCCCCCCATGGCCTTTTGGTACGCGGCGTTGGCCTCCTCCGGGGAGCAGGGGCGGAAGGGAATGTAATCCAGCCCGTGGTCGCTGGCCCGGCAGCCCATCTTCCTGAAGAATTCCAGGCGCTCCGTCAGAGCGGCGCAGACCTCCTCCACCGTGTCCAGCCGCTCCCGGCCCACGCTGGCGGCCAGCTTCGCCATGTACTCCGCGAAGCCGGGCTTTGCGATGTTGATGGCCTTGTCGGGCCGGAAGGAGGGACAGACCTTCACCGTGACGCTTGGGTCGGCGGCGATTTTCCCGTGCCACTCCAGGGAGTCCACCGGGTCGTCGGTGGTGCCGATCATCGCCACATTGGCCTTTTGGATGATGCCCCGGACAGTGAGGGCCGGATCGTTTCGCAGCTTCTCATTGCAGAAATCCCAGCACTCCCGGGCCGTCTCCGGCGTCAGGGGCTTGTCATAGCCGAAGAACTGCCGGAGCTCCAGGTTGCACCAGTGGACCATGGGGTTTCCGATGGCCTTTACCAGCGTCTCGGCAAACTTCATAAACCGCTCAAAGGCGGGCTTGGAGCCGGTGACGTAGTCTTCGGACACGCCGTTGGAGCGCATAAGCCGCCATTTGTAGTGGTCCCCAAAGTAGGTGCCGTCCGGGTTCTCCCCGCCCAGCCAGACCTCCACCAGGTTGTCAAAGCGGCGGTTCTCGTAAATCTCCCGGGGGGAAATGTGGCAGTGGTAGTCCACCAGGGGCATTTTGGCGGCATAGTCGTGATAGAGGTGCTTTGCGGTTTCGGTTTCCAAGAGGAAATCCCTGTCCATAAATGCTTTCATAGCAAACAGCGCGGCGCGGAATGTCCTTCCGGCGCCCCTCCCTTCCTCAGCGTTTAATGTTAAAGTTCATATTCATCAGGTTTCGGATGCCTTCCGCGCCGTCCGGGATATTCCCGTCCTCGTGGACGGCGCGGTCCATCACCGGCCCCTCAGCGCTGAATCCGCCCGGAGCCGTCGCCCCCGGCCAGCTTTTCCACCTCGGCCAGGGTGACCATGTTGTAGTCCCCCTCAATGGAGTGCTTCAAAGCCGACGCCGCCACGGCGAACTCCACCGCCGCCTGGGCGTCCTTGCCGGCCAGCAGGGAGTAAATCAGTCCGCCGCCAAAGGAGTCGCCGCCGCCCACTCGGTCGATGATATGAAGCTCGTACTTCTTGGAGAAGCAGTATTCATTGGAAGCAGCGTCATAGAGCATGGCGCTCCAGCCGTTGTCAAAGGCGGAATGGGACTCCCGGAGGGTGATGGCCACCTTTTCAAAGCCGAATCTGTCCGCCAGCTGCCTGGCGACGCTCTTATAGCCCTCCCGGTTGATCTCTCCGGCGGTGATATCCGTGGCCTCGGCCTCGATGCCGAAGACGTCCTTGGCGTCCTCCTCGTTGGAGATGCACACGTCCACGTACTGGCACAAGTCGCTCATGGCCGCCCGGGCCTGCTCCCGGGTCCAGAGCTTGCCCCGGTAGTTCAGGTCGCAGGAAATCTTCACGCCGCGGGCCTTGGCGGCCTGGCAGGCCTCCCGGCAGATATCCACCACGTTGGGGCCCAGGGCCGGGGTGATGCCGGTGAAGTGGAACCAGTCGGCTCCCTCGAAAATCTTCTCCCAGTCAAAGTCGGAGGGCTGGGCCTCCTGAATGGCGGAGTGGGCCCGGTCGTAGATGCAGACGCTTCCCCGCTGGGACGCGCCCTTTTCGTTGAAGTAGATGCCCACGCGGTCTCCGCCCCGGACAATCAGGCTGGTGTCCACGCCATAGCGGCGCAGGGAGTTCACCGCCGCCTGGCCGATGGCGTGGGCGGGAAGCTTCGTGACATAGGCCGCGTCCAGACCGTAGTTTGCCAGGGAGACGGCGACGTTGGCCTCGCCGCCGCCGAAGCTGAACTCCAGGTGATCCGCCTGGACAAAGCGCTCGTAGTTATAGGGCTGAAGGCGAATCATCAGCTCGCCGAAGGTAATGACTTTTCCCATAACGCGCCTCCTTATTTCTGCACCAGGTGCACGAAAAAGCCGCCGAAGCCGCCGTGCCCGTCCCGAAGGTAAATGGCCGTGGTCCGGCCCTTGGCGTCGGTTTTGCGGGTAGCTTCGTCAAACTCCACCCCGTCCAGGCCCAGGTGGTATACGGCCCGGTCCACGCTGTTGGTCCCAATGGCGATATGGCCCTTTTCGCCGAGATAGGGAGCCTTCATGCACTCAATGGCCGTCCCGGCGAAGATGGAGGAATTGCCGGTTTTCTGGACCATGCCGAAGACGCTGGAGAAGGACTGGGCGGTCCGCGCCGCTTCTTCCTCATTGGCGCAGTTGATGCCGATGTGCCGCAGCTCAAAGCCCAGCATGGTCTTCACGGCGTCCTTGCAGATGGCGGTGATTTCGTCCCACTTCTCCCCTTCAATCAGGTCCTTTTTCACCATCCAGGTGCCGCCGCAGGCGGCGATGCGCTCAAAGGACAGGTAGTCCAGCAGATTTTTGGTGTTCACGCCGCCGGTGGGCATGAAGTTCAGGGGCAGCACCGGGGCCAGCGCCTTCAGGAAGGCCACGCCGCCGGACTGCTCCGCCGGGAAGAACTTGACCACCTTCAGCCCGGCGTTGACAGCCCGGGTCATGTCCGAGGCGTTGACGCAGCCGGGGAAGACGGGAACGCCCTTTTCGACGCAGTAGTTCACCAGTTCCTCGTTATAGCCCGGAGAGACGATGAACTTCGCCCCGGCCGCCAGGGCCCGCCCGCACTGGTCCAGGTTCAGCACCGTCCCCGCGCCCACCAGGACCTCGGGGCAGTTCTGAGCAATCCGGCGGATGGCCTCCTCCCCGGCGGCGGTGCGGAAGGTAACTTCGGCGGCGGGGAGCCCTCCGGCGGTCAGGGCGCGGGCCAGCGGGACGGCTTTCCCGGCGTCCTCAATGGCGATGACTGGAATGATGCCGATGTCGGATACAGTTTTTAAAATTTGATCCATGGCGTTCTCCTTTTGCTTGTGATGGAATCCATCATATTTACGTTAAGAGCAGAAGGAACAACCTGATTCTATTATAATACTTGCATACTAGAAAGCAAGATGGGAGGGCGAAAAAATTTTGGCCCCGTTCTTGTACAGATTTCCTAAATCCTGAAGGTTTTCAGCTTCTCCGGCGGCAGCCGGCTTTGCAGAAGCGCCCAGATTTTTTCCGCGGAAGGTCCATGAGGCAGCAAATAGGCCCGCCCGACGCTTACATACAGGTAATCGCAGCCGGAAACCCGGTAGGCCATATGGATCGTCTCCCAGGGATAGTCCGCCGCCTCCGTGCCGGCGGTCACATGGACGCCGCCGGGCTCCAGGCGCAGGGTATAGGCAATCCGCTCCCCCCGCAGGTCCATTCGCTTCATCTGCCGCCGCAGGGACAAAGAGAAGCTCAGCAGATAGGCCAGGGGAAGCCCCAGGCCCACGGCCAGCAGCACCGCTCCCAGCAGGAGCGCCCCCCTCCGCTGCCCGTGAAGAAGGAAGCAGGGAACGGAAAAGGCGGACATGAGCAGGGCGAAGGCCAAAGGCCGCTGCCAGTGCTTTTGATGATAAAACGCATCAAAAAAAGCAAAGCGCCGGAATACCTCCCGGGTAATCCTCGCCGGAATCAGGACAGCCTCTTTTTTCATCTGCGGATCCTCCTTTGCCAAGCCCTTTGAGGGATTTTTTTATTACTATAATAGAACCGTGCACTTTAGGCAATACAATCTTCCGAACTTCCCACAAGTTTGTGGATTAGCACAAAAAACGCTCCAAACTTTTGACTAGTATACTAGTAGACGAATCGTGAAAAGTGTGGTACAGTGAACTTACGTTAAGAGCAGAGCCGCAAAAGTCCCAACCCATCAAAACAATTAGGAGGATACCAAGATGAAAAAAGTGTTTTCTGTGCTTCTTGCCCTGGTCATGGTCCTGAGCCTGGCCGCCTGCGGCGGCAATTCCGGCGGCCAGCAGTCCGCGCCCCCGTCCGGCGGCTCCGACGCCGCCCCCGCGGACACCGGCGACGTCGCCAACGACCCCAAGGTCACCCTGGTCTACGCCGAGGTCAACCCCCTGGACACCATCGTCGGCCAGACCGCCAGCGAGTTCAAGCGCCTGGTGGAGGAAAAGTCCGGCGGCTCCATCACCATCGACGTCCGGGACAGCGGCGTCCTGGGCTCTGAGAACGACGTTCTGGAGGCCATCGTGGGCGGCGACGACTCCATCGACATGAGCCGTATCTCCGCTTTCGCCCTGACCAGCTACGGCGCGAAAAAGTCCATGCTGCTCTCCATCCCCTACACCTTTGAAAACCGCGACCACTGGTGGGCCTTCGCCAACAGCGACCTGGCTCAGGAATTCCTCAACGAGCCCCAGGAAATCGGCCTGCCCCTGCGGGGCATCTTCTACGGTGAGGAGGGCTTCCGCCACTTCTTCGCCAACAAGCCCATCAACAGCATCGCCGACCTGGACGGCATGAAGATCCGCGTCTCCAACGACCCCATCATGAACGGCATGGTGGAGGGCCTGGGCGGCTCCCCCACGGTGGTCTCCTTCGGTGAGCTGTACTCCGCCCTGAACACCGGCGTGTGCGACGCCGCCGAGCAGCCCATCGCCAACTACAAGTCCAACGCCTTCCCCGAGGTGGCCAACAACCTGATTCTGGACGGCCACACCCTGGGCGCCATCCAGGCCGTCATCACCGACACCGCCTGGGCCAAGCTCACCCCTGCCCAGCAGACCGTCATCATGGAGGCCGGCAAGGAAGTCCAGGCTTTCAACCAGCAGCTGTCTCAGTCCGCTGAGGACGAGGTCCTCCAGCAGCTGAAGGACGAGGGCTGCAACGTGGTGGACGTGCCCGACAAGAAGCCCTGGCAGGACGCCTGCGCCAAGGTTATCGAGGAAAATACCGCCGACCAGGCGGAGCTGTACCAGCAGCTGCTGGATATGAAGCCCTGAAGCTGAAATCACCGTCCAATTGATTCATCAGGCGGGGGACGCGGGAATAGTCCCGCGCCCCCCGCTGAATTTTTATGTGAAAGCGAGGGAATCCCATGCCGAAGTTCTTCACGGCCCTGGATAAGATTCGGCCCGCCTACGACCTGACCTATAAGGCCGTCATGTTCCTGTGCAAGCTCCTGCTGATCGCCGACATTCTAATCGCCTCCTACGCGGTGCTGGGCCGCTTCTGCCAGCAGTGGTCCAGAAACTACGCTTTCCTGGGCTTCCTGTCCGTTATCAAGGACCCCGCCTGGACGGAGCAGGTGGTGCTGACCTGCATGTCTTATATGGCGGTGCTGTCCGCCGCCCTGGCCATCCGCACCGGCGCCCATATCCGCATGACCGCTTTCGACGCGTACCTTCCGAAAAAGGTGGTCAAGGTGCTGGACGTGGTGGCCGACGTGGCCGTGATGGCCCTGGGCGTCATCATGGTGGTGGAGGGCTGGAAATACGCCACCACCCTGGGCGGCAAGGGCTTCTATGAGTCCATCCCCTGGCTGAGCCGGTTCTGGATGTACTTCCCGGTGCCCCTGGCGGGCATCGCCATGATTGTCTTTGAGCTGGAAGCCCTTTACAACCATATCAAATCCTTCTACGTCAAGGAAGAGGAGGTACAGGTGTAATGGATGTCAATACCATCGCGATTATTGTCCTGCTCGGCTCCTTCGCCGCCATGATCCTGCTGCGCTTCCCCATCGCCTACGCCGTGGGCCTGAGCTCCGTGTTCTGCCTCATGTCCATGGGCAACAGCCTCAATGCCGTCTGCCGCCTGATGGTGAAGGGCATCAGCTCCTTCTCCCTGATGGCCGTCCCCTTCTTTATTACCATGGGCGTGCTGATGGGCAAGGGCGGCATCTCCGACAAGCTCATCGCCCTGGCCAACGCCTGCGTCGGGTGGATGCGGGGCGGCCTTGCCATGGTGAACATCGTGGCCTCTTATTTCTTCGGCGGCATTTCCGGCTCCGCCTCCGCCGACACCGCCTCCATCGGCTCCATCATGATCCCCATGATGGTGGACCAGGGCTATGACGCCGACTTCTCCACCGCCGTCACCATCACCTCCTCCTGCGAGGGCCTGCTGGTGCCTCCCAGCCACAACATGGTCATCTACGCCACCACCGCCGGAGGCATCTCCGTGGGTTCGCTGTTCCTGGCGGGCTATATGCCCGGCGCGCTGCTGGCCCTGTCCCTGATGGTGGGCTCCTACATTATTTCCGTGAAGCGGAACTACCCCAAGGGCGAACGCTTCCACATCGGCAACTTCCTCCGGCAGCTGGGCGTCTCCATCTGGGCGCTGCTGGCCATCATCATTGTGGTCATCGGCGTGGTGGCCGGATGGTTCACCGCCACGGAGTCCGCCGCCATCGCCGTCATCTACTCCCTGATCGTCTCCGTCTTCGTCTACAAGGGCGTTGACTGGAAGGGCGTGTGGAAGGCCCTGGACGAGTGCGTGGGCACCCTGGCCATCGTGCTTATCCTGATTGCCACCTCCGCCGTCTTCGGCGACTGCCTGACCAAGCTCCATGTCCCCGATTTGGCCGCCCAGGCCATTGTCAGCCTCACCGACAACCGGATTATCTTAATCGTTTTGCTGAACATTATTCTGCTGGTGCTGGGCATGATTATGGACATGGCTCCCATCATCCTCATCGCCACCCCCATCCTGCTGCCCGTGGCCACCCAGTACTGCGGCCTGGACCCCATCCAGTTCGGCATCATGGTGGTCCTCAACTGCGGCATCGGCCTGCTGACGCCGCCTGTGGGCGCGGTGCTGTTCATCGGCTCCGCCGTGGCGAAGCGGCCCATGGAGAAGGTGGTCAAAGCGACCCTGCCCTTCTATCTCTGCATGATCATCACGCTGCTGCTGGTCTCCTTCTGGCCGGACGTGAGCCTGATTATTCCCAAGCTGTTCGGCAACTACATCCCCCAGCTTGGCTGAAAATCCGCAAAGGAGTGATTCGCTTATGAAAATGACGTTTCGCTGGTACGGCGAGGGCAACGACCAAATCAAGCTCAGCGACATCAAGCAGATTCCCGGCGTAGAGGGCATCGTCTGGGCCCTCCACGACAAGATGCCCGGCGAAATTTGGCAGCCGGATGAAATTGCCGCCGTGAAAAAGCAGCTGGACGAGTACGGCTTCAACATGGACGTGGTGGAGTCCGTCAACGTCCACGACGACATCAAAATCGGCCTGCCAACCCGGGACGGGTATATCGAAAACTACAAGCAGACCCTTCGCAACCTGGCTCCCTTCGGCGTGAAGGTGGTCACCTACAACTTCATGCCCATCTTCGACTGGACCCGGACGGACCTGTTCCACCCCGTGGGGGACGGCTCCACCGCCCTGTACTACGAGGCGTCCCGGATTCACGAGGACCCCAAGGAGATGGCGGACTACGTCATGTCCTTTACCGAGAAGTACCACATGACCTTCCCCGGCTGGGAGCCGGAGCGGATGGCGAAGCTGGACGAACTTTTCGAAGCCTACAGGCCCGTCACCAAGGAAAAGCTCTGGGCGAACCTCCAGTACTTCCTGGAGGCCCTGATGCCCACCTGCCGGGAGACCGGCATCAAGATGGCCATCCACATGGACGACCCCCCATGGGACATCTTCGGCATACCCCGCCTGCTGGTGGATAAGGAGTCCATCCACCGCTTCCTGAAGATGGTGGACGACCCCCACAACTGCCTGTGCCTTTGCTCCGGGTCCCTGGGCGCGAACCCGAAAAACGACGTGGCGGACATCATCCGCTCCTGCTGCGATCGCGTCGCCTTCGCCCATATCCGCAACGTCAAGCACATGCCGGGCGGCGATTTCTCCGAGGCCAGCCACCGGGACTGCGACGGCGACACCGGCATTCTGGAAATCATGCGGGCCTATCACGACTGCGGCTTCAACGGCTATATCCGCCCCGACCACGGCCGCCATCTCTGGGGCGAGGGCCCCGGCACCTGCCGCCCCGGCTACGGCCTGTATGACCGGGCCCTTGGCATCATGTACATGCTGGGCTGCTGGGACATGCTGGAGCGCCAGGCCGGAAAGATTTGAGGAGAAGCGTTATGAAACTGAGCTACGAGAGCATCCAAAACCGCGCCGCCTGGGAACAGGCCGGAGTCACCCTGCCCAAGTTCGACTGGAAGGACATGGCCGCCGAGACGGAGGCCCGTCCCACCTGGGTCCACTTCGGATCCGGCAGCCTGTTCCGGGCCTTCCACGCCATGCTCCAGCAGTCCCTCATTGAGCAGGGGCTGGTAAAGGGCGGGCTTTACACCGCCGAGACCTTCGATTATGAGATTGTGGACAACACCTACGGTCCCTATGACAACCTGAGCCTTCTCGTCACCCTGATGCCGGACGGAAACATGGAAAAGACCGTGGTGGGCTCCGTGGCCGGGGCCCTCCGGGCGGACCAGAGCTTCCCGGAGGACTGGGAAAAGCTGAAGTCCATCTTCCGCAATCCCTCCCTCCAGCTCATCACCTTCACCATCACCGAAAAGGGCTACGCCCTCACGGGCATGGACGGCGGCTTCACTCCCCTGGCGGAGAAGGACTTCGCCTCCGGGCCGGAAGGCTGCGTCTCCGCCATGGGCAAGGTGACGGCGCTGCTGCTGGAGCGGTTCCGCGCCGGAAAATACCCCATGGCCGTGGTCAGCACCGACAACTGCTCCCGCAACGGGGAGAAGATTCGCGGCAGCGTCATGACCATGGTGGAGAAGTGGCTTGAAAACGGCTTTGTCCCCAAGGACTTCGCCGCCTGGGTGGAGGACGAAAACAATGTCTCCTTCCCCTGGACCATGATTGACAAGATCACCCCCCGCCCCGCCCCCGCCGTGGAAAAGGCCCTGTCGGACGCCGGGTTTGAGGACATGAAGGTCAAGATTACCTCCAAAAACGGCTACACCGCCGCCTTCGTCAACGCTGAGAAGCCCCAATACCTGGTCATTGAGGACCGCTTCCCCAACGGGCGGCCCCCTCTGGAGAAGGCCGGGGTCTTCATGGCGGACCGGGACACGGTGAACAACGTGGAGCGGATGAAGGTCATGACCTGCCTGAATCCCCTGCACACCGCCCTGGCGGTTTACGGCTGCCTCTTGGGCTGCGGCTCCATCGCCGCCGAAATGACCGACCCGGAGCTCAAGGGCCTGATTGAGAAGATCGGCTATGTGGAAGGAATGCCCGTGGTGACGGACCCCGGCATCATCAAGCCCATGGACTTCATCCACGAGGTCATCGACCAGCGGTTCCCCAACCCCTTCATGCCCGACACTCCCCAGCGCATCGCCTCGGACACCAGCCAGAAAATTTCCATCCGCTTCGGCGAAACCATCAAGGCCTATGCCGCGCGGCCGGGCCTGGACCCCAAGACGCTGACCTTTATCCCCCTGGCCATTGCCGGGTGGCTGCGCTACCTGCTGGCGGTGGACGACGAGGGCAGACCCTTCGAGTGCAGCGGGGACCCGATGCTGGCGGAGCTTCAGGGCAGGCTGTCCGGCGTCACGCTGGGCCGGCCGGAGAGCGTGGACGGCAAGCTGGAGGACATCCTCCGCAACCCGGTGATCTTCGGCTCCGATCTGGTGGAGCTGGGCCTGTCCGGCAAAATCGTGGGAATGGTCCGGGAGCTGCTGGCCGGCCCCGGCGCAGTGCGGGCCACGCTGAAAAAGTATTTGGCAAACTGATATACAAGTTCTTGACAGGGAGCCTCCGAGCTTGTATGCTAGTAAATATAAAGCGAATCAGGAGGCGGACCCATGAAGGTTTCAGAACGGCTTTCCCGGGAAAACGGGCGGGATTACGCCCTGCGGGTTATCAAAGATAATATCATCCACCTGAACCTGGAGCCGGGCAGCCAGGTCAGCGAGAACGAGCTCTCGGCGGAGCTGGGCCTTTCCCGGACGCCCGTGCGGGAGGCGCTGATTGAGCTGGCCAAGGTGAAAATCATTGAAATCCAGCCCCAGAAGCGCAGCGTGGTCCGCCTGATCGACTATGACTTGGTGGAGGAATCCCGCTTCATGCGGAATATCCTGGAGTGCGCCGTGGTGGAGCTGGTCTGCGAGATGATCAAGCCGGAGGACGTGGAGCGCCTCCGGGAAAACGTCCGGCTGCAGAAGTTCTACCTGGACAGCTTTTACCCGGAGAACCTGATGGACCTGGACAACAAGTTCCACCAGACGCTGTTTGAAATCGCCCGGAAATCCCAGGTATTTTCCCTGATGCAGAACATCTCCATCCACTTTGACCGGGTGCGCAGCATCGCCCTCTCCACGGTGAAGGACCTGAAAATCGTTCAGGATCACGAGGACATCACCAACGCCATCGCCCGCAAGGACCCGGCGGCGGCCAGGGAGCTGATGGAGACTCACCTGAGCCGCTACAAAATTGACGCGCAGGCCATTCGAAAAACCTATCCCCAATATTTTCCCAAAAACGCTTGACACGAAGGACGGGGACGCGCGCAGCGTCCCCGTCCTTGACAGGAGGATTGCCATGCTTCCCCAAAAAGACCAGCGGTGGGTGTTTTCCCGGGACTGCCCGCCCCGCCCCGCCGGAGAAGGCGTGACCCGCCGGATTCTGGCGTACACGGACACGCTGATGTGCGTGGAAAACCAGTTTGAAGCCGGGGCCGCCGGCCCCCTGCACAGCCACCCCCATACCCAGATTACCTACGTTCTCTCCGGCGCGTTCTCCTTCACCATCGAAGGGGAGACCCACACCGTCCGGGCGGGGGATACCCTGCTGAAAACCAACGGGGTGGAGCACGGCTGCCTCTGCCTGGAGGCGGGAGCCCTGCTGGACGTCTTCACTCCCATGCGTGAGGACTTTCTGCCGGAATCAAAATAAGGAGGAATTTATGGATATTCGTTATTCCGCCAACCCCGGCGACGTGAAGCGCTACACCACCGAGGAGCTCCGGAAGGAG
>CATLJA010000036.1 GCA_949959305.1 uncultured Oscillibacter sp. | reverse complement strand
CATTTTAGCTTTTGTGTGCTTCCCTCATTTGTCATAATTTCGTTTTGCAACATTTGAAACACAATCGCAACTAGCCTAAATCATGTCGAAGCCCATTTTGATCCACTTTCCTTTCCTCTGCCTTCCTTTTCTGGAAAATCACCCATTTCCACCTTCTCAACCCCTCTAAAACCTTAAAAACGCCACTCTGAAACTTAAACCTAAATCTTATTGAAATTTCAAGAATTTCCCCAAAAATGTTCTATGAAGTAGAATCCGACAAACTTACATTTGTCAAACTTTACGCTTTCTCAAAAAAAGTAGGTCAGGCAATTTCTTACCTGACCTGTTGCTCCATCTGCTTATTAACTCTGCTTCTTCTTTGGAGGGTTCAGCCTCCATATTTCTGCAAGAAGTTTGGTTTGTTTGTCAAAGTACTCCTCCATTTTCTTTTGTCCATAAATTGGAATGTATGTCCTGGCCATAGGCATTGTAAATTGGCCGTATGTGCCGTACCGATATTGGAAGCGGCATTCATTTATACGTCCTCCGGAGTAATACCGCTCCCTTGCTCCACATTCTATTCCGTTTCTTTGCATGTTCTGTTCCCCTTTCAATTAAATTTTAATTTTATTTGAGAGAGGTGCTCTATAAACAGATTTACAAAAATGTATAAAATAACAGGGTGCCCCAATTTGGAACACCCTGTTATTATCTGTGGAGCAATAGTCTCCCATGTTAACTGAATTAGTTAGTTACCGTTGAGCTCACCCACTAGACCCGATACCCAATCCTCATATCGTGGATCATCAGTACTCATGCGCTCAGAAGCGTCTGTTCCTTCATAACCTTGATCCACAAGCATTTGGTGGCGCCTAGCCGCCCATTCCTCCATACTCGTATCTGTACTTGGTTGACTACCACCAGATGGTTGACTAGAAGGCTGCTGTTGGGTTGGTTGCTGTTGCTGGGTTTGGCCTGATGGCTTATCTTGAGTAGTGCCTTGGGTGCTCTGTTGGACTGGTTTCGTGGTGCTGAGATAACTGTTGCTAATGTAAGCCGTGGTGCCGCTGGATAGTGTAACTCTGCTCCAATCTTCCGCCTCGGTGCCTTCTATCGCTACGCCTGTACGGGTTACACTGTCACCAGCTGATAAACTTCCCACCTTCTCACTGTCTGCCGTATAACTCGCCCTGATATTGACTGTGCCTGTCGCATAGACTGTCTCGTTGACCTCAGTAAATAGTACAACTTCGACACTCTCAGCACCTTCAACTGTGTTGGCCTTGTCCGCTTCTTCTGGTTCTACGTTCTCCAACTCCGCTAAAGGTATCGCTGTGTTGTTCTCGTTTTTTACCTCCATTGATTCAACCGGAGGTGTGGTGCTGGCGGGTTCGGTTTGTTGGACTTTCTCCTGATCTGGCTCCTGCGGCTCCTGCTGGGCTTGTTGACCTCCGCAACCTGCCATCCCCAGCATAAGCACCAGGGAAAGCGCAACTGCTATAGACCTTGTTTTCACGTTCCTTTCCTCCAAACTATATTCTTAACAGGTTGCATAAACCGCCCTGACTGGCTGTCAGGGACAGTTTATGCTTTCCCTGCCAAGAACAACAAAAACAGCGCAACGGATTTGTGTAAACCCATCACACTGCCTGATTTTTCATCAAAGCAAACACAGCTATTTTTCCTGCCCTATTGCTAAATCTGATTTGGCCAGGTATAATGAAGCTGGTGCAGATGTAAGTCTGCTGTGCTGGGTAGCCTAGATACCCGTACAGCCTGGGGGAGGGGGCCTAATCCCTCCTCCAGGTGCCTGCAATCGTTATTCTTGTATTTCCCATTCTACCGCAGGGCCTACTTTTCGTCAAGCCCTCTATTCCAATTAAAGTTCTATAGGAGTTAAAATATCCATAGCTAAGTTCCCATACATCTCTCTTAAATGTTGGCCTATTGTTGCCCTCACTCATATCATAAGGCCACCGTTTGGTAATTTATTTTACGTTTTACGTCAAATTGCAGGCCTTCACTTACTTTTGCTATCCGAGGTAATAGGTCATTCCAGTATCTAAAGCTGTTGCGGAAACCCTTATGTTTCCTTTGTCTATCCATGCACCAGCAACCTAAAAAATTTTCCGATTTTGAAAATCACGTCATTTTGACCCCAATGCTCCCCTAAAAATTTCACCGTGTATACCATCAAAAAAGCTCCATGTATCCGTCATTTTTTTGATTGTCGAAAGCAAATCGGCCATTCCCGCTTTTTCATCACAAAGGATCCCAAAAGACAAAAAAAGCTGGTAGCTGTACTGCTACCAGCTTTTTTCCTCCATGCTCCATCACATATCAATAAACGGGTCATCCTCATATTCACGCACTTTCCGATACCATGTCGAACGTGAAATTCCCAACTGCTTCGCTCCTGCGCTGGCAGACAGCTTCCCCTCCTTCACGTTGAGATAAACGCTCTCGAAAGTATCCACTGCCTTCTTGGGTCTGCCCTTCATCCTTCCCTCTGCCTTGGCTATGGCGATTCCCTCGGCCTGACGCTCCAAGATATTTTCCCGTTCGAGTTCAGCAAGAGCGCCAAAGACCGCCAGCATGAATTTTCCTGCTGGTGTGCTGGTATCAATGTTTTCCTTCCTACTTATGAATTGTACCCCCTTTGCGTCCAATGTTGCGGTTAGGTCAAGCAAGTCACGAGTATTCCTTGCAAATCGTGAAATGCTTTCCACGGTCAGACTGTCACCTTCCCTGACAAAATCCATCATCTTGTGCAGTTCTGGCCTTTCCTGATTTTTTCCGCTGACCTTATCGGTGAACACCCGCTCGACCCCTAATTCCTCCATTAGTAAATCCTGTCTTGCGGTGTTCTGCTCCTTGGTTGAAATCCTCACATATCCAACTTTCATTGTAATCGCTCCTATCAACTAGTATTTCAAATGAAACAGAACACCAAAACCGTCCCGAAAGTGTTGCGCTCTGAAAGGTATACCTCACAGAGCGTTTCAACCTTCCCCCTCTGGACCTGTCCTAAAAACTCGTTTTTTGTTTTTGAGACACCCTTTTGGTGCGTCCCATTTGATACTTAAACTTCTTTTCGAAGCATTCAAGAAAGCATATGGTCAAATGATTTGGAATTTTTGGAATTGCAGACATAAAAAATGGTACTGCCCGGGTTTTATCCCGGACAGTACCTCTTTTGTTCTTATATGTTATTTGACGCTCAAAACTAAATTGCCGCCGCTATCAGTATCAACCACTAAGTCACCGCAATATGTACGGTGCTGGTCGTGTTGAGCGGGTGTCACCGCCTCCAGCATTTCTGTGTGATTGTTGAATTTGCTTCCCCGGTGGTGAGCAAATTGCCCTTTTTGCAATTTGGGACACAGTTCCCTATGCAAATATAGGGTCTTTCCGTTTCGACAAGTACTAACGTAATTGTTAGTACCCGACCAATATTCGCCTTTTATTTGTTCGTAATCTTCCATGCTCAATGCAGTGAAGAAGATACTTCCCTTTTCACTGTATTGCATGAAAACAACACCCGGAATGTCCGGATGAGTATATGCAGGATTCTTCCCGGAGCTTGGGAGTTCTATCATGTAGTTATCAATTACTGCCAGAGTGATGATTAGCCTGTTGAATTGAAGTTTTAATTTGTCCATGTTAATGCCTCCAATATTTTTTTACGACCTAAATTTAAGCAAAATCTTAAATTTAAATCTACTACTATCTTCTAACAAAGCTCAAATATAGGCACTAACACTGACAGTCAAACAGCACACCATTTTTGTCCTTGCAGACATAAAAAATGGTACTGCCCGGGGTTTCTCCCAAGCAGTACCATCTTTCACTTTTTAGGCCCATCGTAGAAGCGGTAAATAAGCGGTATGACTACCCCTTAAACCTCTGACGGTGCCTCACTCGAATCCCCGAAAGTCCTTACGGCTCTAGCGGTTTCGGCTCTCTTCTCTTCCAAGGATTCCTTCAAAATCATGTCCTTCACCTTCATGAGCCGGATGGTGGTCGCGCGGTCGTTCTCGTCCAGCTTCATGTTGATATACCGGATGGCCTCCTGGGTGTTTGGAATCATGACGTACTCCAGGGCGTTGACGCGCCGCCGGGTCTTTTCAATCTCCTCCGCCATCAGCTGGGCGGACTTTTCAATCTCCGCCAGCTTCAAAAGCTTCCTGAAGACCTTCCCCAAGGCGTCCACCGCCGTGTCCAGCTCGCCGGACGTGGCCGCGAAGCCGTAGGGGTAGATATCCGAATCCGAGCGGGTCTGGGTCTGGAAATTGTAAACCGGCACGTTGACGGACATGATGTTCTGGAAGCTCATCGTCAGCTCCACGCTCTGCTTCGGATAGAGCAGGGCCTGCTCCATGGCCTCGGAGCTCATCAGGGCGGAGGCCACCGTGAAGGCCCCGTGGACCGTCATCAGCTCCTCCTCCACCTCGGCCCGGAGGGCCCGGACCTCCCGGACCGTCTCCAGAAACTGCTTCATCAGCTCATCCCGCTTGTCTTTCAGCAGCTTGTGCCCCCGCTGGGCGGTGCGCAGCTTGCCCTTCAGGCGGGTGAGCTCCATTCGGGTAGGGCTTACCGTGATATTCGCCATGGCTCACCCCTCCTTACTGCTCGTCTTTTTTCGGCCAGTATCTCTCAATCAGCTCCGGCTTGATGCGCTTCAGCTCCGCCTTGGGCAGGATGCTCAGAAGCTCCCAGCCCAAATCCAGGGTTTCGAAAATGGAGCGGTTCTCCTCATAGCCCTGGTTCACGTAGCGCCGCTCGAACTCGTCGGCGAACTTGGCGTACAGCAGATCCGTGGGGGTCAGGGCCGCCTCGCCCAGGATGGACATCAGCTCCTTGTTGTCCTTGCCGGTGGAATAGGCCGCGAAGAGCTGGTTCATGGTGTCGGCGTGGTCCTCCCGGGTCTTGCCCTTGCCCACGCCCTTGTCTTTCAAACGGCTCAGGCTGGGCAGCACGTCCACGGGGGGATGAATCCCCTGGCGGTACAGGGCGCGGGAGAGGATAATCTGGCCCTCGGTGATATAGCCCGTCAGGTCGGGGATGGGGTGGGTCTTGTCGTCCTCGGGCATGGTCAGAATGGGAATCAGGGTAATGGAGCCCTTCTTGCCCAGCTGGCGGCCCGCCCGCTCGTACAGCGTCGCCAGGTTCGTGTACAGGTAGCCGGGGAAGCCGCGGCGGCCCGGAACCTCCTTCTTGGCGGCGGAGACCTCCCGGAGGGCCTCGGCGTAGTTGGTGATGTCGGTCATGATGACCAGCACGTGCATATCCTTCTCAAAGGCCAGGTACTCCGCGGCGGTCAGGGCCATGCGGGGCGTGGCGATGCGCTCGACGGCGGGGTCGTTGGCCAGGTTCGAAAACAGGACGGTGCGGTCGATGGCCCCGGTGCGCTTGAACTCGTTGACGAAAAACTCCGACTCCTCGAAGGTGATGCCGATGGCGGCGAAGACCACGGCGAAGTTGGCGCTCTCGTCCCCCAGCACCTTGGCCTGGCGGGCAATCTGGGCCGCCAGGTTGGCGTGGGGCAGGCCGGAGCCGGAGAAGATAGGCAGCTTCTGGCCCCGGACCAGGGTGTTCAGTCCGTCGATGGTGGAAACGCCGGTCTGGATGAACTCGTTGGGGTAGTCCCGGGCGGCGGGGTTCATGGGCAGGCCGTCGATGTCCCGGTACTCCTCCGGCAGGATGTCGGGGCCGCCGTCGATGGGACGGCCCATGCCGTTGAAGACGCGGCCCAGCATGTCGCCGGACACGCCCAGCTGGAGGGGATGGCCCAGGAAGCGGACCTTGGCGTCGGCCATGTTGATGCCGGCGGCGGACTCGAAGAGCTGGACCACGGCGGTGTCGCCGTTGACCTCCAGCACCTGGCCCCGGCGGGTGGAGCCGTCGTGGAGCTCCACCTCCACCAGCTCGTTGTAGGTGACGTTTTCGACCATCCGGACCATCATCAGCGGGCTGACGATTTCCTCTACGGTTTTGTATTCACGAATCATCAGTTGTCACCTCCCTGGGCGGCGATGCCGGCCACCTGCTGCTCCATCTCAGTTCCGATTTCCTCATAGACCTTCACGTACTCCTCGGCGGGGACGCTCTTGGCCCGGCCGATCTTCTCACGGACGGGGACGTCAAAGAGCTTCATCACGTCGGCCCCCTTGGCGATGGCGTCCCGGCACAGGGCCTCGTAGCGGAGGATCAGCGCCAGCAGCCTGCCCTGGCGGTCGTAGCTGGAGTAGCCGTCGATATCGGTAAAGGCGTTTTGCTGGAGGAAGTCCTCCCGGACCATCCGGGCCACCTCCAGGGTGAGCTGGTCGGCGGGGGACAGGGCGTCCTTGCCGACGAGCTGGACGATTTCGTTAAGGCTGGCCTCCTGCTGGAGGATGCTCATGGCCTTGCCCCGGTCCTTCATGAAGTCCTCGCCGAAGTTCTCGTCGAACCAGGGCTTCAGGGTATCCAGGTACAGGGAGTAGGAGTTCAGCCAGTTGATGGCGGGGAAGTGGCGCTTATAGGCCAGGGACGCGTCCAGGGCCCAGAAGACCTTGACGATGCGCATGGTGGCCTGGGACACGGGCTCGGACAGGTCGCCGCCCGGGGGGGAGACCGCGCCCACGGCGGTCAGGGAGCCCCGGCGCTCGTCGGAGCCGATGCACTCCACGCTGCCGGCCCGCTCGTAGAACTGGGCCAGGCGGGAGGAGAGGTAGGCGGGGTAGCCCTCCTCGCCGGGCATCTCCTCCAGGCGGCCGGACATCTCGCGGAGAGCCTCGGCCCAGCGGGAGGTGGAGTCGGCGATGACGGCCACGTCGTAGCCCATGTCGCGGAAGTACTCCGCGATGGTGATGCCGGTGTAGACGCTGGCCTCCCGGGCCGCCACGGGCATGTCGGAGGTGTTGGCGATCAGCACCGTCCGCTTCATCAGGGACTCGCCGGTGCGGGGGTCCTTCAGCTCGGGGAACTCCCGCAGAACGTCGGTCATCTCGTTGCCGCGCTCGCCGCAGCCGATGTAGACCACGATGTCCACGTCGGACCACTTGGCCAGCTGGTGCTGGACCACGGTCTTGCCGGAGCCGAAGGGGCCGGGAACGGCGGCGGTGCCGCCCTTGGCGATGGGGAACATGGTGTCGATAATCCGCTGGCCGGAGCACAGGGGACGCTCGGGGGAGTACTTCTTCTCATAGGGACGGCCGATACGGACGGGCCACTTCTGGACCATGGTCAACGGCACGTCCCTGCCGTCCTCGGTGGTGAGGACGGCCACGGTCTCCGTCACGTTGTAGCTGCCGCTCTGAATGGACTTGATGGTTCCTCTCAGGTTAGGGGGCACCATGATTTTGTGAAGCACCACCGGGGTTTCGGGGACGGTGCCGATGATGTCGCCGCCAGTGACCTTGTCCCCGGCTTTCGCCGTGGCGGTGAAGTCCCACTTCTTCTCGTGGTCCAGGGGAGAGACCTCCACGCCGCGGGTGATGTTGGCGCCCACCTTCTCCACAATCTTCTCCAGGGGGCGCTGGATGCCGTCATAAATGCCCTCGATCATGCCGGGGCCCAGCTCCACGCTCATGGGGGCTCCGGTGGTCTCGACGACGGCGCCGGGGCCGAGGCCCGAGGTCTCCTCATAGACCTGGATGGAGGCGGCGTCGCCCTTCATGGTCAGGATTTCGCCGATCAGTCGCTGGGGGCCGACGCGGACCACGTCGCTCATGTTGGCGTTGGACAGCCCCGTGGCGACCACCAGCGGCCCGGAAACTTTAACAACTTTGCCGCTCAATCTATGCAACCTTCTTTCAGGATAAATTTGCGGGAAATTGGAATCATTTTTGCGGCGACATGCGCGTCGAAAAAATTCCTTGACTTGCGCGCCTTGGGCGCGCTCACCAGTCCGCAGACTGGTGGGGGGAATCTAAAGGGGGGACGAAGTCCCCTCTTTAAGGACTAGAGGATGTCCGCGCCCACGGCGCGTTCAATCGCCCGCTGGATATTGTTCCTGCCGATGCCCAGGGAGCCCTGCCGTCCGGGGATAAGGATAATCGCGGGCCGCAGCTCGTCCTTGTAGCGGGAGATCACGTCCTCCATATCCTTTGCCAGCTGCTCCGTGAGATAAATCACGGCGCAGTTCCCCTTGGCCAGCTCCCGGACCTTCTCCTTGGCCTCCGCCGCGTCCGCGACGGGGTAGGTGTCCAGCCCCAGGGCCCGGAAGCCCATAACGGACTCCCAATCGCCGATGGCGGCGATCTGATAGGTCATAGCCATACTGTTCCTCACCGCCTTACACGCAGCCGCTGCGCAGCCGGGAGCGGATTACCCCGGCGGGCAGGCCCGCCCCGCGGCCCATCAGCAGGATGCGGATGTTCGTGTACTCCGTCTCCCGGGCCGCCAGGTATCCCAGCAGCGGGGCCTCGCCGAAGGGCACAAACCGGGCCCCGGCCAGATATTCCCCCACCGCGTCGTCGCAGAGCTTTTCAAAGTCCGTCAGCGGGCCGCCCCGGAGGGCCTCCGCTCCCGCCTCCGCCGCGGCCTGGAGGGCCGTGGGGCCGTAGAGCTCCTGGAGCGCGCCGGAGCTTCCGGCGGCGGCCACGGCGTCCGCGCTGATGCCGCCGCCCTCCAGCAGGACGGTTTTCAGGAACTCCCCGCCCTTGCCCATCCGCAATGTGCGGACCAGGGCGCGGAGGTTCGCCGCGTCAATCTGGATTTTCACGTAGCCCTCCAGGAAGGCGCTGCCCGTCTGCTCCGCCACCGCCGCCATCTCCTGGTAAAACCGGCGGTCCAGGGCGACGTCGGAAAGCTGGGGGTCCCGGGTGGAATCCAGCACGTCCCTGGCCTCCGCCGCCGCGGCGGCCAGGCTCTCCGGCAGCTCGTCCAGCCGTCCCGACAGGACGGCCTCCTTCAGCTCCGCCGCCGGAACCCGGCCCATATCCATCAGCATGGAGTCGGGGCTCGTGTTCATGGCCTGCGCTTTCAGGACGGCCTTGATGTTATGATAGTCGTATTTCAGCTTGAAAATGTCGATATACCTGGGGTCCGGCGCGCCGTCAGCCAAGTCGGAGAGGGTGGCCTCCCGGGCCGCCGACAGCGCGGCGTCCATGGCCTCGGGGCTGCGGGCGTCCAGCTCGGGATATCCGCACTCCTGGAGGATTTTCACCGCCTCCTCGTCCGTGCGGGCCTCCAGCACCTGCTCCATCCGTTCCCGTGTCAGGAGCCCGGTCTCCATGGCCTTGATGCGGGCCGAGATCGCCAGGTAATCGGTGTCTTTGATTTTTTTAGCCAAGACACTTCCTCCTTGTCATGAGAACAGCTTCTTCACCACTTCTCCTGCGGTCTCCACCTTCTGGAGGCGCACCAGGGTGTCGAACGCGCAGTTGACCTCCACGTTCTCGGAGCGGAGGATGAAGCCGCCGGGGATGGCGCGGGTCTCGCCGGAGAGGGTCAGCTTTTTGCCGCCGTCCTTGTTGGCCTTTTCCACGGCGGCCTTGCCCACCTTGCGGCGGTCCGCCTCGGAGAAGATGACCTCCTCCTTTCCGGTGGAGGACGCCCGGACCAGCAGCTCCGCCAGCACGGCCGTGTACTTCTCCTCCGGCAGGGAGCAGAGCTTTTTCAGGGCCAGGTCATAGGCCCGCTCCACCATCTCCTGCTTGGCGGCCAGGGCGGCCTTCCGGGCCTCCATCTGGGCGGTGCCGGCCAGGCGCTCCTCCCGCTCGGCGGCGGCCTTCCGGTTCTTCGCGTCCAGGTCCGCCGCCTCGGCGTCCGCCTGAGCCTTGTACCGGGCGGCGATTTTCTCCGCCTCGGCCCTGGCCTCGCCCAGCACGCGGTCAATCTCCGCCTGGGCCTCGGCGCCGATGCGCTGGGTGATTCTTTCAATTCCGTTCATGGTTCAATCCCCTTTCCGCGGGGCGCTTAAGAAATGTTGATGATCATCAGCATGGAAGCCAGCAGGGAGAGAATCGCGTAGAACTCCACGGTGATGCACAGCACCATGCCCTTGGACCAGTCGTCGGGCTTCTTGGCCAGGATGTTGATGGAGCCGGCGGCCACGCGACCCTGGGCGATGGCGGAGAACAGGCCGCCGAGGGCCATGGGCAGGCACGCGCTGAAGTACTGCAGTCCCTGGGCCACGGTCATGCCGGAGACGTCGCCGCCCAGCAGGCCCATGGAGAAGATGGCGAAGAACCACACCACCAGGCCGTACAGGCCCTGGGTGCCGGGGATAACCTGGAGAATCATGACCTTGCCGAACTTGCTGGGATCCTGGCAGAGGAGGCCGGTGCCCGCCTCGCCGGCGATGCCGGTGCCCTTGGCGGATCCGATGCCGGGCAGCACCGCCGCCAGGCCCGCGCCCAGCAGGGCCAGGGCCAGGCCGCCGAAAGCGCCCAGGAAGGACTGTGCCGCCGCGTTCTGCTCAATTGCCTGAATGATATCCGTACCCATAGTTTTGTTCCTCCTGAAATAAATTTACTTTGTGATGTCCACGTATTTGGTCTCCATGGCCAGGGGCCGGAAGGGCTTGCCGCCGTCCTCGTAGAACTTGCCGAAATACTCCAGGCACTGGAGCCGGAGGTCGTGGACGTAGCAGCCCAGCAGGTTCAGCGCGAAGTTCAGCGCGTTGCCCGCCAGGGAGATCACAAGGAAAATGAGGATGTTGCCGGGAATCGCCCCCAGGGTGTTGAACACCTGGGCGATAACGCTGCCCGCCAGCATCAGGGCCATGAGGCGGGCGTAGGAGAGAATGTCGCCGAAATAGCCCGTGACATGGTTATAAAGGGAGCCGAAAATGCCCATAATCCTGCCGAAGCCCTGGCCGGTGGCCAGGGGCCCGATAACAATCAGGGCCAGGCCCGCGTAAAGGACCAGATTGGTAATGCCCGCGGCCATGAGGCCGATGCCGATGAAGACAATCCACCAGGTGACTTCTTCAAAGACCGCGTCCAGAACCTGCCCGGCCTTGAGCTTGCGGATGAAGCTGACGGCCATGCCGGTCACAATCTGCACAAGGCCCAGGGCCATGGCCCCCACCAGAATCATCAGCGTGTCGTTCAGCGGCGTGAACAGCGCCGGCAGGGCGAAGTCCCCTCCGGTGGTAAGCTTCACCGCCTGGGTCAAAAAGTCCCCGAAGAAGCCGCCGGTAATGGCGCCCATGATGAAGGTGGACACGCCGCACAGCTGCATCAGGCCCATCATGTGGCCCATGGTGCCCTTGGGGCGGTACTTTCTGGAGACGATGGCGCCCGCCAGGAACATCAGAATGCCGTAGCCCATGTCCGCCATCATGATGCCGTAGAACAGGATGAAGAACGGGGCCATCAGGGGGTTGGGGTCCACGTTGTTGTAGGCGGGGAGGGAATACATCTCCGTCACCATGTTCAAAGGCTTCGTGAACCAGTTGTTCTTGAGCTGGACGGGGACCTCGGGAATGTCGTCCTCCGTGGGGTCCGACGCCTCCCAGGCGCAGCCCCGGCCGTCCAGCAGGGCCTGAACCCCGCCCATGTTCTCCGCCGGGGCCCAGCCCTCGAAGAAGACGATGGTCCCGTCGGTGAGAAGCCGCTCGGCATTGGCGGCCTCGGCGGCCTCGGCGGCAAGCCGGTCGGCATAGAGCCGGAGGCAGTCCCGCATTGGCGCCAGGGCGGCGATGGCGGCCTCGGCCTCCTGCCGCCGCGTCCGGTTTTCCGCCAGAGACGCGTCCAGCGCCTGGACATTCTGGGCCGCCGTGCCCGTCACGCCCTGGAAGGCGGTGACGCTGAACCCGTGGGGCCGCAGAATTTCCAGGGCCTTCTCCTCCTCCGCCCGGTGGGCGATCAGGAGGCAGCAGCGCTGCTGTTTGTCCGCGCTGATCTCGTAAAGCTCCACCGCCGCGTCCCCCAGCTCATTGCGGATGGCGGCGGGGTCCGCCGCTCCGGGGAGCACCCCCAGGCGGAACGCCGCGTGCTCGGTGCCGCCGCACTCCAGCGGCATGTCCAGGGGGACCCAGGGCTCCAGCCCGGCCCTCCGGCTGAGGAGGCGGCCCTCCTCGCCCTGGAGGCGGGAGACGTCCTGGAGGCGGGCGTTAATCTGCCTGCTGACGTCCCGGCCCTTTTCCAAAACCGCCCGGCCGAGGAACTCCTCCTGCCCGACGGGGCGGCGCTGGATGAACAGGCCGTCCTTGGTCCCGCCATAGCGCTTCAGGGCCTCCAGGGCGGCGGCGGCCTCTCCCTGCTCGTTTTTGGTCTGGGCCAGGGTGGAGGCGTCCCGCCGCAGCAGCGCCGACCAGGCGGGGTCCGAGAGCTTCCCGGCGGGCTCGCTGATCTCCACACAGCCAAGGCGCAAAAGCTCCCGCAGGAGGGCGTCCCGGCTGTCGGCCATGGCCATGACGCGGAGCTTTTTCATTTTAACAATGGCCATTTCAGTTGCTCACAACCCTTCCGACAATAAACTCCGCCGCAGATTCCAGGCGCTCCTCCGCCGCCTGGCGCAGCTTAGCCGCCTCCGCCTCCGCGGCCTGAGCGGTCTCTCCGGCCGCAGCCGCGGCCCGCTCCTCCGCCTGGCGCAGAAGCTCGCGGCCGGCCTCCGCCCCGGCGCTCCGCTGCCTTTGCAAGAGCGCCTGACCTTCCTTTTCCGCGTCGGCGACGATCCGCTTCGCCTCCGCCTCCGCGGCGGCGCGGCGCTCCCGGGCCTCGTTTTCCGCCTGCGTTACCTTTTCAATCGCTTCCAGGGACATTCGTTCTCACCTTCTCTCCATGTGCCAGGGCTCCGGCCTGGAATTCGCCGGGGCGCATGGTCATTCTGATTATACAGTATAGGCGAAGTCTTCCGGTTTTGCAAGGAAATTTTTATGAGAAAACGGAAAAGGCAGGGAGCCGCCCGAAGCGGGCGGCTCCCTGAAACCGGAATCGGTGCGCCGTGGTCACCGCGCCCGGGCCAGCCGCTTCACGGCTTCCTCTTTCGACGCGGTGAAAAAGAAGTCCCGTCCGTTGTTGGACTCATAGATGAAGTCCCGGAGGGGCTTGCTGGTATAGCGGGAATAGTCGCCGAAAACGGCGGCTTTCACATGGTAATTGACAAATTTCTGAAGAATTTCCCCCGCCACGCCGGTGCTGAGGATGAAAAAATCCTCTCCCAGCACCCGCTTGTCAAAGGCGATGCGGGACACGCCCGCCTCATAGTTCACGCTCATCGCCAGGTCCAGCGCCGCCCGGGGCGAGGCGGCCTCCGCCGGATCGCCGGAGACGACCGCGACGAGCACTCCGTCTGCATGCACATATTCGATGTTCACAGCCATTCTCCTTTCATTAAATAAGACCCGGCGCAAATTCCGGCTGAGGCAAAAGTTTAGCATAAGCCGGCCCGCCTGTCAAGCTTCCCCGCCGGGGGGCCTGTCAAGGCGCGCCGTCCCGGCCCCGGAAAAATTCTCCCCAGGTATTGAAAACGGCGGGCCTTTATGATATCTTTAGTAGATATTGTACCGGCGCCCGCCTTTTAAGGAAAACGCGCCTTTGTGACCGGGAGCGGACTGCCCGGCGGCCTGACGGGCCTTTAAGTGTCAGAAAGGGGTTTTCAGGATATGCTTTCCGTTGTGGTGCCCGCCTATAACGAGGCGGGCGCGGTTTTGCCGGCCGCCCGGAGCATCGCCGGGATTCTTCGGGGGGAAGGGATTCCCTACGAGCTTATTTTTGTGGACGACGGCTCGTCCGACGGCACCTGGGAGGAGATTGCGCTGGCCTCGGAGGAGGACCCCGCCGTCCGGGGCGTCGGCTTTTCCAGGAATTTCGGCAAGGAGGCGGCCATTTTCGCCGGGATGGAGGCCGCCGCCGGAGACTGCTGCGCGGTCATGGACTGCGATTTGCAGCATCCGCCCGAAAAGCTTCCGGAAATGTACGCCCTCTGGTGGGAGGGCTGGGAAATTATCCACGGCGTGAAGGCGGACCGGGGCCGGGAGAGCGGCCTGCACGGCTTTGCCGCCGGGAGCTTTTACAAAATCATGAGCAGGGCCGTGGGGCTGGACATGTCCCGCGCCTCCGACTTTAAGCTGATGGACCGGCGGGTGGTGGAAACGCTGCTGGCGCTGTCGGAGCGCAGGACCTTTTTCCGCGCCCTGGCGGCCTGGGTGGGCTTCCGCTCCGCGGAGGTGGAGTTTTGCGTGGCGGAGCGCTCGGTGGGCGGCAGCCACTGGCCGGTGGCGTCGCTGTTCCGCTACGCCGTGTCCAACATCGCCTCCTACTCCTCCGCGCCCATGCAGGCCGTCACCGTCCTGGGCGTCCTGACGCTGCTGCTGTCCCTGGTCCTGGGCGCGCACACGCTGGTAAACTGGGCCCGGGGCGGTGCGGCGGACGGCTTCACCACGGTCATCATCCTGCTGCTTCTCATCGGCAGCGTTTTGATGATCAGCCTGGGAATCATCGGCTACTATATCGCTCAGATTTTCATTGAGGTGAAGGCCCGGCCCCGGTATCTGGTGGCCCGGTCCTGCGGAGAGAAGAAGGAAGGCGGGGCGCGATGAAGGTCCCGGCCCTGAAAAATCCCAACGAGTGCCTGGAAGGGCTCTGGAAGCGCGTCCCGGGCCATATCCGGCTGACCTATGGGGCGGCCGCGTCCCACGGCGGGCAGCGTGCGGATGATTGACGGCGCGATTGTCGTAAAGCTGAACGGCTGACGGGCCCGCACCGGGGCCCGGAGACTGCGGAAGGAGAGGAAGCCTATGCGGGAAAAGCTCCGCGCGTTTATCGCGGCGCATACAAGCCAGGCGGCGTATTTGATCGTGGGGGTCTTGACCACCGCCGTCAACTACGCGGTCTATGTCCTGCTGACGGCGGGGCTCTCGATTCACTACGCCGCCGGCAACGTCCTGGCCTGGGCGGCGGCGGTGGCCTTTTCCTACTTTGCCAACGGCAGGTGGGTATACCGCTCCACCAGCCGCCGGGGCTGGCGGGAGGCCGGGGAGTTCGCGCTGTCCCGGCTGTTTTCCCTGGGGCTGGAGACGGTGCTGCTGGTGCTGATGGTGAATCTTCTGAGCATGAACGCGCTGGCCGCGAAGCTTCTGGTGGCGGTGGTTGTGGTGGTGGTGAACTACCTGACCGGCCTTCTGGTATTCAACAGGAAAAGGGGAGCGTGAGCCATGGCGCTCAGGCCGGATCGCGGCGAAAGCCCCGCCCAGGGAAGGGACGGGGGAGCCCGAGAGAAAGGAGAACTCCGGATATGAAGGACGCTTATTGGACATTGAAATCGCCGGACGCATGGGCGGCGGAGCTGTGGAGGCGGGTTCCCGCGTATATCCGCCTGACGTTTTTTGCCTCCGTGCTCCTGGGCCTGGCGGTGCATTTCTACATGTTCGTCAACAAGCTGCCCAACCATGACGACATCGCCCATCTTTTCTCCATGAACTACGGCACGGCCTCCGGACGCTGGCTGCTCCCGGCGGTCTCCCTTCTGGACGGCCCGTTCAGCACCCCCTGGCTGCTGGGGCTGCTTTCCGTGCTGTTCCTGGCGGTGACCGTGTGCCTCAGCGTGTCCCTGCTTCGGATACGCCGCCCGCTGGCCTGCGCGGCGGCGGCGGCGGTGATGGTCTCCTTTCCCACAGTGACCGGGACGTTCACGTATATGTTTACGGCCAGCCCGTACTTTTTCAGCCTGATGCTGGCGGCCCTGAGCGCCTATCTGGCCGTGCGCTTCCGCCGGGGGGCGCTTCCCGGCGCGGCGGCCCTCGTGCTGTCCATGAGCATTTACCAGAGCTATTTCGAGGTGGCGGCGGTCCTGATGGTGGGGGCGCTGCTGCTGGAGGCGCTGGACGGGGAGCGCTCCTTTTGGGAGCTGATCCGCAGGGGTCTCCGGCTGCTGGCGGTTCTGGCGGCGGCCATGGCGGTCTACCTGCTGGCGGTCCGCGTCACCACCCGGCACATTCCCCTGGTGGACTATATGGGGCTGTCCAGCATGGGGAGCCTCTCCCTGCGGGAGCTGCCCCGGCAGATTCTCCAGAGCTACTGGAAATACGTCTGCGTCTTTTTCCTGGACAAGAACAACTACCACTTCGGCTTTCTGCCCTGCGCGTTTATCCTGGTGATTCTGTGCTGCGGGGCGCTGGGGGCGCTGCTGCTGCGGAAGCGGCGGCTGGGCCCGGCCCGAACGGCGCTGGTCCTGCTTCTGGCGGCGCTGTACCCCCTGGCGGGGGACCTCATTTACATCATGGTCCCAAGCGGGGAGGTCCATGTGCTGATGATTTACGGGCTCTGTTATATCCTCGTGGCCCCGATTGCCCTGACGGAGTACACAGAGCTTCATCTGGGGGACGTTTCCGCCCGGACGCTCCGGGCGGCGGCGAGATGGGTGATTCTGGCGGCGGTGATTCTGGCGGCCTATTCCTACGCGGTGACCGCCAATTCCGCGTATTTGAAAATGGACCTCAGCCTGCGGCAGTGCACGTCCTACTCCACCCGCCTGCTGGATAAGATAGAGTCCTGCGAGGGATACCGGGAGGGGATGCCGGTGGTGCTGCTGGGCGGCAAGACGAGGGAGGCGGCGCTCTCCCCCACGCCGGAGCTGGACAGCGTCCAGGTCGGCGGCGTTTTCGACTTCGGCAGGCTGCGCACGAGCTACACGTACGGCCTGTTCCTGCGGTATTACCTGGGCTTTACGGGGGAGGTCTTCCTGGAGGGCAGCGAAAGGGCCCTGGCCCTGGACGGGCTTGACGAGGTGCGGGATATGCCCTTGTACCCGGAGGCGGGCAGCATCCGTGTGATTGACGGGGCGGTGGCCGTGAAGCTGAACGGCTGACGGCGCGGCCGCGTGCTGACAAAAAATGCGGCCCAAAGGCCGCATCCAAATTCCGCCGGAAACCCAGCGCGGCGGATTTCGGTGGAAAGAGAAGAAATTTCCGCCAGAGCGTAGTTTTCGGCAAAGCCGGAAACGGAACAGTGGCGGGAATTTCTGAGCTGGCGCAGCGGGAGGGATTCGAACCCTCGTGGGATTGCTCCCAAACTGATTTCGAGTCGTTGGGAGGGTGTGGCTTTTGGCGTCCCGGGGCGGTGTTTGTTGGCTCTTGAAAACGGTGCAATCCCTTGCGGCAAGCGGCTTTGCTGGTGGGAAGCCGCTTGCTTCAGTCAATTCAGGAAACAAGGGCCGAAAGCACGTTTTTCGGAGAACTGTTAGCAAGCTGTGAGCGTCAAGCCCTGGTGTAAAAGGTCGCCCGGCCCTTTCCGTGCTTGATTAAAGTACCCTCGTCGACCAGTTGCTTGAGGGAACTTTCTACGGAAGTCTTGCCCAGCGTCGGGCAGAATTCCAGGATGTCGGTCTTTGTGAATTTCCCAACCTTGCTTTCCACGGCCCGGCGCACGACCTCAATGGCAGGGAGTTTATCGCTTACCAGCTCCATGCGTTCGTCGAAGTCCCGGTAGGCCGCCAGAATCACAGAGAGCAGATATTTGATGAACGGCGTGGGGTCATCCTGGTCCTCGTACCAGCCGCCTTGGCTGGCCGCCAGGGCATTGTAGTACAGGTCTTTGTTTTTGGCAATCTTGCTTTCCAGGGAGATATACTTTCCCACATGATAACCGGCCCGGTAAAGCAGCAGAGTCGTCAACAGACGGCTCATTCTGCCATTGCCGTCGTTAAAGGGGTGGACGCACAGGAAGTCGTGAATCGCTACCGGAATCAGGATCAGCGGATCAATTTCCTGGGTGTCGATAACGCGATTGTAGCTGTCGCAGATTTTTTCGATCGCCCCCGGCGTCTCGTAAGGAGGCAGGGGAGTGAACAGTACAAAATTGTTTCCTGCTGCGTCTGTGGCACTGATATAGTTCTGCGTGTTTTTGAAGCTGCCACCGATGCCCTTTTCGGAATAGCGGTATAGGTCCCGGTGAAGCTGGAGGATATAGCTGGGGCGCAAGGGGATGTACTCATAGCTCTCATGGATGGTGTTCAAGACATCCCGGTAGCCCATGATCTCCTTTTCGTCCCGAGTCCTGGGAGCTGTCTTATCCGCACAGAGCTGCTTCAGACGGGTATTCGTTGTGCGAATGCCTTCGATCTCATTGGATGCCTCCGTACTCTGCACCTTCGCAATCTCTACCAGGCGCTCCAGTTCCAGCGGCTGCTGTTTCAGCAAGGTCTGCTGGCGACCCTTGTACTCATGGATTTGAGCCACGTAGCCTAAAATTTTGCTGTCCCAGGTCCGGTCTTTCAGTTTGGTGTAGTCGAAGTTTCGCATAAAATCACCCCTCGCTCATCCGTTTTCTCCCAAATCATAGCATATTTTGGGAGATAATTCAATACTATGTGAAAAATAATCTCCCGAATTGCTATTGTATTCGGGAGATTATTTTTCTATACGTTTGTAGCAGTGCCCGAAAAAATTGCGGGCGCTGCTTTTGTTTCTCTGTGATAAACCCTCGTCCTCCGTCCATCGTCCCGCCCCGTGGGCGATGGGACTGCCGCCCCGCAGGGTGGCAGTCCCGCGGCAAAGCCCCGCCTCCAGGCGGGAGCGAAGCTGCAAACGGGGTGCCAGGGTGTCCCCGGCCGCACGGCCTTGCCAACGGCAAGGTCTAGTGTGTTATACCGCTCCGACAACCGTACACGCAAACGGCTGGCCCCCTTTCTAAGCGCCGGGCGTTTGCGTGGGCGGAGGAACCGCCGCTGTGCCAGTTCAGCAGGTTCAGCGCCAATCCTTCGGCGGCGGGTCCCGCATGGCAGGGCGGTATGTGAAAAAGCCCTCGTCTACCGTCTATCTATGTTTTACGGAAGGAGTTTCTATTATGCTATATGCAATCTTACGATTTGAGAAACGCAAGGGCGGTCCCGCGTCTGCCCTCGAAAAGCACCACGAGCGGAAAGAGGAGCGATACGCCAGCAACCCGGACATTGACAGCAGCCGCTCTCACCTTAACTATCACCTGGTGGAGCCGTAGCTGAAATACTACGGCGAAATTCAGACTCGCATTGAGAATGCGCAGAGAGAAAACCCGAAGTGCAAGGTGCGGAAGGACAGCGTAAAATTCATCGACACTATCGTCACCGCCTCGCCGGAATTTCTCGATGCTATGAAACCGGAGGAAGTCCGTCGCTATTTTGAGCGGGCGCTAAAATTTCTTCAGCAAGAAGTCGGCGCGGAAAACATTTTCTCCGCCGTCGTCCACATGGACGAGCGCAATCCGCATATGCACCTGTGCTTTGTCCCGCTGACCGAAGACAACCGTCTATCTGCCAAAGAGATCATGGGCGGTCGTGACAAGCTGGTTCAATGGCAGGACAAATTTCACGACTTCATGGCGGAGGAGTGGGTTTGATGCTGTAAACGCTTTGCGCATCAAATCCTGACCATCCTTTTCCTCGCCGCGATATTTTTTATAGAGCCTCTTTACTCGAGAATTCACTTCTTTTAACGCAGCTTCTACGGCGTCGGCACAAAACCCGCCGTGGAATCTTTCTTCGGAAACCTGATAAATCAAAGGGTGGATATAGGACCAAAACCCTTTATTCTCTTTTGCTAATACACGCCGTTTCAGTAAATCAAGCTGTATCAGGATGATATCAGCCTCGGATCGAACCATGTATTGCCTTGACGTATATACCAGGTTTTTAGAAATAACTTCCCACTCTTTGGTGTTTTAAAAATGATTTCCATAAATAAAACTCAACATATTTTTATGGAAACTTTCATAGTCAGGAAGGTCAAATCGAACAGCTTTGTCCCCCTTCACGTTGTATAGAGATTTCATTTCAGAAATTAGAGCGTCAATACTTACCATCCTTCGCACCTCCCTCACAAAATATGCCACTCCGTCTCATCCCCGCAGATGTTTCGGATCTTCAACCGCAGGGGCCTTTTATCGCTGCGGATAGAGCCATCCCAGAAGTCCTTGGTTTTGCTCCCGTTGCGGATCACATACCCCAGCTTGTCAATCTTGATCTCGCTATCCAAGTGCCACTCGCCCCCGGTGGCAGTGCAGTCCACGCTCAGATACTCGATCAGCTCCAGGCCCTCCTCGCTGATTTCAATGGGCTTAAAGGGCTTCTTCGCGGTGGCGCTCATCCGCGCCTTTTCGTTAAACTCAAAAATCTTCTGCATTACCCGGTCGCTGAGGAACTTATCCACGAAAACGGCATAGCCTCCATACAGATCGTCATGGGCCTCCTCCACATGAAACTCCGCATAGTCACCGATTACCACATCGTCCAGAATGGTTTTCAAGTCCCGCAGTTCAATTTCCACGGTGGTGCTGTCATCATTTTTAATAAACTTGTCGATTTCCTCTTCGCTGGTGATGTCGATGTAGTAGACGATTACCTTTTTCACCGACGGGTCCAGGTCGGGGATGGCCTGATGGATCACGCGGTTCATCAGCACCACATCCAGCAGCTTAGAGGAGCTGTCCATCAGATTGGGAACGTAGACCGGCATTCTTCAGAATGAGGTCTACATCGGCCACATGGTGCAGAACAAGACAGGCAATGTCTCCTACAAGGTTCACAAGCAGGTGGACAAGCCTGAGAGCGAGTGGATACGGGTGGAGGGAACTCATGAGCCGCTGATCTCTATGGAGGTCTGGGAACTGGTGCGGACGCTTGAGAAGCAGAACACCCGGAGCCGGACACAGGCTGATGGGGAGACCTCCCTCTTTTGCGGGTTGCTTCGGTGTATGGACTGCGGTTCATTGATGCGCAGCTACCATGACGGGCGGCGGCGCAAGGACGGGTCAAAGTCCACCTATCGCAGTTACGCCTGCGGCCGCTACGCCAGCGGCGGAAAGACCGTCTGCACAGCGCATATCATGAATCAGCGTGTTCTGATTGAAGTTGTGCTGACCGACATCCGGGCAAAGGCGGAGCTGGCGAAGCGTGACCCGGACAGCCTGTTAGGGCGGATACAAGCCCAGCGCAAGGCAACTACTGCGGGAGAGATTAAGCGGGCGCAGGCCGCCCTGACAGCCATTGAGAAGCGGCTCACGGAGCTTCCCAAGCTGACCCAGGCCATCTATGAGGACAAGGTGATGGGGCGCATCCCGGAGGCCGTCTGCGTCCAACTGATGAACCAGTACGAGGCCGAGCGTGCCGACAAGCTGG
>CATLJA010000035.1 GCA_949959305.1 uncultured Oscillibacter sp. | reverse complement strand
GACGCTGGGGAATTCGCTTTGCCTTGGGCACCTGGGTCCCCCCTTTCTTTTGAACCGGCGGCGCTTGGCCGCGCTGAGCTTACTCTTCGGAAGCCTCCGGGGTTTCCGAAGCCTCCGGAGCCTCCCCGCCCTCCGGGGCGGCGGGACGCTCCGCGCCGAAGGGCTCCTCGTCCTCCCCGGGCTGGTAGCTCTGGGGCTTGATGTCGATTTTATATCCGGTGAGCCGGGCGGCCAGGCGGGCGTTCTGGCCCTCCTTGCCGATGGCCAGGGACAGCTGGTCGTCAGGCACCACGCAGCGGCAGGCCTTGCCCTCCTCCGCCATAAGCACCTCCACCACGTCGGCGGGGGCCAGGGCGGCGGCGATGAACTCGGCGGGGTCCTCGCTGTACTTGATGATGTCGATTTTCTCGCCCCGCAGCTCCTCGACAATGGCGGCCACCCGCTGGCCCCTGGGGCCCACGCAGGCGCCGATGGGATCCACGTTCTCCTCCCGGGACCAGACGGCCATCTTCGTGCGGCTGCCCGCCTCCCGGGCGATGGACTTCACCTCCACGGAGCCGTCGAAAATCTCCGGCACCTCCAGCTCGAACAGGCGGCGCACCAGGTCCGGATGGGTCCGGGAAATCAGCACCTGGGGCCCCCGGGTGCTGAGGCGGACGTTCACCACGTAGACCTTGATGTGCATGCCCTCCTCCAGGGGCTCGCCGGGGACCTGCTCCCCGGCCAGCAGCAGCGCCTCGGTGGACTCCGCGCCGGTGCCGATGCGGAGGGAGGCCGCGCCGTTCCGGGGGTCGACGCGGGTGACCACGCCGGTGAGGATTTCCTTCTCCTTGGAGTTGAACTCGCCGTATATCTTCTCCCGCTCCGCCTCCCGCAGGCCCTGGATAATGACCTGCTTGCCGTTGCCCGCGGCGATGCGGCCGAACTCCATCTTGTCCACCGGGACGTTCACCATGTCGCCGATTTCATACCGGGCGGAAATGGCCTTGGCCTCCTCCAGGGACATTTCGTTGAAGGGGTCCACGTAGTCCTCCTCGTCCACCACGGTCTTGCGGATGAACATGCGCAGCTGGCGGTGCTCCTCGTCCGCCTCCACGATGATGTTTTCCTCCTCCACATCCCGGTGGTCCTTCTTATAGGCGCTGGCGATGGCCTTGAGGACCTTCTCCAGCATGGCCTCCTTGGGGATGCCCCGCTCCTGCTCCAGAAGGTCCAGGGCGGTGAAGATCTCGCCGGGGTTCATGCCGGCGGGTTCCCTCTGCTTTTTGCCTCTCATCTCTGCCGATTCTCCTTATCACTGAAATACATTATTTGAATGAATAACCGTGGTCAGAATTCCACCCGCAGGCGGACCAGGGCCGTGTCCTTCTTCTCAAAGGTCCGGGAGACGCCCCCCGCCTCCACAGTGACGGCGCCGGAGTCCCCGTCATAGGCCGTGAGGACGCCGGGAATTTCCTTCTGCCCGTCCATGGCGCGGTAGAGCTTCACCAGCACGGGGCTGCCCATAAACCGGGCGAAGTCCCCGGGCCGCTTCAGCGCCCGCTCCGCCCCGGCGGAGCCCACCTCCAGGGTATAGCTCCCCTCGATGGGGTCCGCCTCGTCCAGGAGGTCCGAGAGCTTCCGGGACACGGCCTCGCAGTCCAGGATGTCCACGCCGCCCTCCTTGTCCAGAAGGACCCGGAGATACCAGGTCCCGCCCTCCTTGACGTATTCCACGTCCCACAGGGTGCAGCCAGCCTCGGCGACGGCGGGAGCGGCCAGCTCTGCGGTGAGCTCGGTAATTTTCTTCATAAACGGACAGTCCTCCAAAAATTTTAAGGAAGGGAAAACAGCCAATAAAAAGAGCGGACCGCCGGCCCACTCCTTACCTTAGCTTCCATCTTACTCTAACATATGCAATATACCACAGTCCATGAGAAAGCGCAAGCCTTTTTGTAAATTTTCGCTTCCTCGGAGATATTAAAGCTCCAGCAGAACACCCAGAAGCCCAGCATGGAGGGCATTTTGAAACCCTTCAAACGGCGGAGGGGGATGAAAGCGCAAGGAGAATAAAAAGTGATTCAGAGGGGCCCCGCCGCGCGGCGGGGCCCCCTCCCATGCTGTAATGCTGTAACACAAATTACCCCGAGATTTTCGCCGCTGGGCATTTTGGTTTCCTTTTGTGTAACATTTTTTGAAGAGCGGGTGTAAAAAGCTCTGGACATCCTCCCCCGGGGCCCGTCTCCAGGCGGTTATAAAGCCGGATTTACTTCGCCCTTACCTCGTCAAAGAGCCTCTGGGTCTCCGCGTCCGGGGCCGGGGTCAGGAGGCTGACAATCACGATGGCCGCCAGGCCCACCGCGAAGGCGGGCAGCAGCTCGTAGATATCCAGCGCGCCGCCCATGGGGCGCACCAGGAACTTCCATACGAAAATCATCACGCCGCCGGCCACCAGGCCCGCCATAATCCCCTGGCGGTTGCTCCGCTTCCAGTAGAGGGCGCAGAGAATGGCGGGGCCGAAGGCCGCGCCGAAGCCCGCCCAGGCGAAGGACACGATTTGGAACACGTTGCTGTCCGGGTCCGCGGCCAGGAACAGGGCGACGGCGGCGATGACGACCACCGTCAGCCGGGCGGCCAGCATGGTCTGCTTCTCCGTCAGCTTCACGCCGAAAACCTCCTGGACAATGTTCTCCGAGAAGGCGGAGGAGGCCGCCAGCAGCTGGCTGTCCGCCGTGGACATGGTGGCGGCCAGGATGCCCGCCAGGATGCAGCCCGCGACGACGGCGGGGAAGATTCCGTATGTGGACAGCAGGTCCGAGAGCTTCACGATGATGGTTTCGGTGGCGCTGCCCTCCAGGAAGGGAACCCGGCCCGCGGCGGACACGGCGTGGCCCACGATGCCGATGAACACGGCCACGCCCATGGAAACCACCACCCAGACGGCGGCGATGCGGCGGGAGAGGGTCAGCTCGTTCTCATCCCGGATGGCCATGAAGCGGACCAGGATATGGGGCATGCCGAAATAGCCCAGGCCCCAGGCCATCATGGAGACGATGCGGATGAAGCCGTAGGGGTCCGCCCCGCCGCTTGCGGCGTTATAGGTCTCCGTGAAGCTGAAGAAGCCGGGGAGGGTCCGGGCGTGGGCGAGGACCGCGTCCATCCCCCCCGCCTGGACCACGCCGAAGACCACGATGACAGCCAGGGCGGCGGTCATGATGACGGACTGAATCAGGTCCATGGTGGCCACGGCGTTGAAGCCGCCGATGGAGGTATAGCTGATGATGACCACGGCCCCGATAACCACGGCGGCCATGTAGTCCCAGCCAAAGAGGCTGTTGAACAGCTTGCCGATGGCGGCAAGGCCGGAGGCCACATAGGGCACGAAGAAAATCAGGATGATCAGGGCGGAGATGCACATGATAACGGGCTTCTTCTCCCCATAGCGCCGGGAGATGAAGCTGGGGATGGTGATGGCGTCCAGCTTCACGCTGTAGCGGCGGAGCTTCCTGGCCACCAGCAGGAAGTTCAGGTACGTGCCCGCGGCCAGGCCGATGGCGGTCCAGCTGGCGTCGGCCACGCCGCTGAGGTATGCGAGGCCCGGAATGCCCATGAGCAGGTAGCTGCTCATATCGGAGGCCTCGGCGCTCATGGCGGTGACCAGGGGGCCGATGCCCCGCCCGCCCAGGTAGAAGCCCTCGGCGCTCTTTTTGGAGCGGCGGCCAATCATCACCCCGGTGAAGATGACGAAGCAGAGGTACAGGATGATGGTGCCCATGATGCAGATTTGTGCGGTAGACATATTCTCTCTCCTTTTCGGTTCAGTGGGTGATACTATAGCACACTTTTCACTAGAATGAAAGACAGAACGGGGTATAGAATGCAGTCTATACCCCGTTCTTGAAATTTTGCGTGAACTATTAACTAACAAGCTTTTCAGGCCGCACTGCTTTTAGAAGAATTTTGCGGCGAAAAATAAAATCCGGCTTCAACCCCGCCAGCTCTCCAGAAACGTGGGCGTCATGGCGTCCGTGTAGGCGACCAGGGAGTACTCCCCGCCGCACAGGCACCAGTCGTACAGCAGCGCCCGCTCCCACAGGGCGTAGGCCTTCACGATTTCGTTCACCGTCCGGTCCGTCCGGAGCTGGCCCCGCCGCTGGCCCTCGGCGATAATTTTCCGCAGAAGCTTGAAATAGGTCCGGTTCCGGTCCAGCAGGTGCTTTTCCCCCCGGGTCAGCAGCTGGGTGGAGAGGAGCCGGGCCAGCAAATCCAGGGAGATGCCCCCGTCAATCATGGCGAACAGCTCGTGATTCAGGTAGGCCAGCTTCTCAATGGCGTCCTGCTCCGGGGAGAGGGAGGGAACCAGCGCCTCGTACTTCTCGTCAAAGACGTTGGAAAGAGTACCCAGCAGCGCGTCCTTGCCGTCGAAGTAGTGGTAGAAGGAGCCCTTGGAGGTCTCGGACTCGAAGACGATGTCCTCAATGGTGGTATCCTCATAGCCCTGCTCATAGAACAGCTTCCAGGCGGCGGCGATGATGCGGCCCTTGGTGTTCCGGGCGTTCTTCCTGGGCATGGCGCGGCCCCCTTCCGGCGGATTTCATGGTTGACAGCCCAGGGAGGGGCTGGCTATTATTGATATATCACATATATCACACTTGGCATGGGGTGTCAATGGCTCCCGGCTTTCCCGGCGGGCCCCTCCCCGCCGCCATAAGCATTTTTTGCAAGGTTTACAGCACGTTCTCCGGTGTTCATTCGCAGAGTGTGCGATTATAATAAAACCAGACAAGGAGGAAGGACCCATGAAATTCTGGAAGATGCACGGGGCCGGAAACGACTTCATCATTCTCAACAACCTGGAGGAACGCCTGCCCCGGGAGGCCCTGCCCCAAATCGCCCGGACGCTGTGCCGGCGGCGCCTGTCCATCGGGGCCGACGGGCTGATGGCGGTGGAGGCGGCGGACCAGGGGGGCGATTTCAAGATGCTGTTCTTCAACTCTGACGGCAGCGTGGGGGAGATGTGCGGCAACGGGGCCCGGTGCATCTGCCGCTACGGCTTTGAAAACGGCCTGGCGGGAGAGGCCCAGGCCGTGGAGACCACCGCCGGGATGGTGTTCGGCCGGCGGATGGACCGGCGGCTCTACCAAATCCGCCTCAACGACCCCACCGCCGTCAGGCTGGACTGCCCGGTGGAGGTGGACGGCGTGCGGTACGCCTGCTCCTACGTGGAGCTGGGGAACCCGGGCCTGCCCCACGCGGTGGTCCCGTACCACAACCTCCAGAACGCCGACTGGCAGGAGCTGCGGGAGCTGGGGCGGAAAATCCGCTGGAGCCCCGTCTTCCCCAAGGGGGCCAACGTGAATTTCTACGAGCTCACCGGGGAGGACCGCTTCTTTGAGCGGACCTTCGAGCGGGGGGTGGAGGATTTCACCTGCGCCTGCGGCACGGGCACCGGGTCTGTGGCGGCGGTGCTGGCCCTCCAGGGGAAGGTCAGCGGCCACCGGGTCCGGGCGGACATGGCCGGAGGGACGCTGTATGTGGACGCGGAACGGGTCCACAGCCAGATTACGGAGCTTCTTCTCACCGGGCCCACCAGCGTGGTCTGCCGGGGAGAGGTCACGGACGAGGATTCGACCTGGTAATTTCTGTGTGCGAAAAAACAGGAGGGACATTATGGAACGAAAAACCATCGCGAAAAACTACGTCTTTTTAGCCGTCATGCTGGGCGCCATGATTCTGGGCGCGATTCTCGGCTGGGTCTGGCCCGCCCAGGTGGACGCGGACGGAAACGTCCTCTCCGGCACCGGGGCCACCGTCCTCAAGCCCCTGGGCACCGTGTTCATCAATATGATGTTCTGCGTGGTGGTCCCCATGGTCTTCGCCTCCATTTCCAGCGCCGTGGCGAACATGGAGAGCCGGAAGCGGGCGGGAAAGATCATGGGCGTCACCGTGGGGACCTTCGTGGCCACCGGGGCCATCGCCGCCGTAATCATGTATGTGCTGATGATGCTCGTCCCGCCGGTGCCCGCCGCCTGGACGAATCTGGCGGCGGAGGAGATAGGGGAATACGCCACCCTGCCGGACATGATCGTCAATTTCTTCACCGCCAGCGACTTCAGCGGCCTGCTGACCCGCCGGGCCATGCTGCCCCTGATTGTGTTCTCCCTGCTCTTCGGCTTCGCCGTAAACCTCAACGGCGGAAAGGAAACCCCCGTGGGCAGGTTCCTGGACGATCTGGCGGGGGTAATGCTGAAATTCGTGAAGATTATCACCTACTATGCCCCTGTCGCCTTCTTCGGCTTCTTCGCCGACCTGGTGGCCACCTACGGCCCCCAGATTACGGAGAACTACGCCCGGGCCCTGGCGGTGTATTATCCCCTGTGCTTCGTCTACATCTTCACCGCCTGGCCCCTCTTCGTCCGCTTCGGCGGCGGCAGGGGCGCGGTCGGGGTCATGCTCCAGCATATCGCCAAGCCCGCCGTGGTATCCCTGGGCACCTGCTCCTCCGTGGCCACCATCCCCACGAACATGGAGGAGGCCGCCGCCACCGGCATCCGCAAGGACGTGGCCGACATGGTGCTGCCCCTGGGGGCCACGATGCACATGGACGGGTCCTGCTTCTCCTGCGTGCTGAAAATTGCCTTCGTGCTGGGGGTCTTCGGGCAGAAGCTGAGCCTGGGGATGCTGCTTCCCGTGGTGCTGGTGGCGGTCCTCAGCTCCGTGGGCATGAGCGGCGTGCCCGGCGGCGGGTACATCGGCGAGTACATCATCTGCTCCATCTTCTTCCCCGCCCAGATGGAGATTGCCTTCCCCATCCTGGTGGTCATCGGCAACCTGGTGGACCCCCCGGCGACCATGATCAACGCCGCCGGCGACTACGTGGTGTGCTACGTCGTCTCCCGCTTCGTGGACGGGAAGGACTGGCTCCAGAAGCAGCTGAAAAAATAACGGGTTCTCCGTTCCCCTGTCCCAGCAGGCAGCGCCCCCGCCGGATTTCCGGCGGGGGCGCTGCCTTTTCTCTGCGGAAACGCGCGTCCGTCAAAGGGACCTGCCCAGCTCCTCCGCCTCCCGGAGCTGCTGGGGATGGCGGGCGATATCCCCAACGCCCATGTTCCCCCCGGCATAGACAATCCCCAGGCTTTTCCAGCCCAGGCGGGCGGTCAGCCCCTCGTAAAGGGCCCGGACGGGGGCGAAGTTGTCCTCGCCGTCCCCCTCCGCCGCCATCAGCAGCACGCAGTCCTTTTTCGGGTTGGCATAGCCCGGGTCCAGCTCCGCCACGGCGAACAGGCGGTCAAAGGCGCACTTGAGCTGCCCGGTAATGTTCCAATAGTACATGGGAGACGCCAGGACCACCGTGTCCGCCGCCTGATAGGCGGGGTAAATCTTCTCCATATCGTCCTTCTGGACGCAGGGGCTGGCGGGGTCCTTCCCGCCTCCGCAGCAGCCGAGGCAGCCATGAATGTTCATCTTTTGCAGATCGAAGCGCTCCACGCTGTGCCCGGCCTCCGCCGCCCCCTTTTCGAAGGACTCAATCAGCGCCGCCGTGTTCCCCCTGGGGCGGGGGCTGCCGTTTAAAATCAAAATTTTTCTGCTCATGGGAAAACCTCCGTTTTTGTGATATACTCACCATAGCAGATAAGCTGTCAAAAGGGAAGTACGCACATTGCAGTTAGATACTAACGGAAAGGAAAGCGCGGCATGATTCAACGCTATATCCACAACGCCAATTTCGAAGAGACGGGCTTCCACTACACCCTCTCCCTCATCAGCGGGAAATACAAGATGGTCATTCTGTACTGCCTGATGGAATTTGAGACCGTCCGATACGGCGAGATGAAGCGCTACGTCGGCTCCATCTCCCACAAGACCCTCAGCGCCGCGCTGAAGGAGCTGGAGCGGGACGGGCTTATCCTGCGGAAGGAGTACCCGCAGATTCCGCCGAAGGTGGAGTACCGCCTGTCGGACAAGGGGCGGTCCCTGATGCCGGTTTTGGACGGCCTCTGCGTCTGGGGGGAGGAGAACCGCCCGTGAGCCTTCGGGCGCGGGGCCCGTTAAAAAACAGCGTTCCCGCCGGATTTCCGGCGGGAACGCCCTGCCTGCCTTTTTCAAAGCGGCAGCTTACTTGGGCGGCAACTTACTTGGGGGAGGCGTTCCGGCGCAGTCCCGCTTCTGGTAGGCCAGCTCAACAATCTCCCCTATCTTCCTGCAGCTTTCCAGCTTGAGGCTGGTTTTCGGAAATCCGGCAGGGAAAAGCGGAATCCCGCTTCCAAGGACCGTTGGCATAACGTAAATGCAGTAGCGGTCAATCAGGTTCCCATACATAAAGCAGCGGATGATTTCCCCCCCGCCAAGCAGCCAAATGTTTCCCGGATGCCGGCTGGAAACAAAATCCAGCAGCGGGCGCCCCGGCGGCAGGGAGGTAAAGCAGACGTTCGGGTCGCTCTGGTCCTTCCGGCGGGTGCAGACGTAACAGGGCATTCCCTCGTAGGGCCACTTGCCGGGAGAAAGCTCGTTCTTTATTTGGCGGTAGGTGTTTCCTCCCATTATAACCGCCTGCAGGGAACGGTAAAAATCCTCATAATCAAGATCGGGGGAAGGCCCGGGAGTTTCGTCCAAAAAGCGGATGCTGCCGTCTTTCCCGGCGATATATCCGTCCAGGGACGCCGCGATATACAGAATCAGCCTGCTTTCCATCATGCAGTCCTCCTTTTTCCCGCCTCCAATGCCTCTAACGCCGGGCAGGCGGCCCGAAAGCCCGGGCTCCGCCCCTCCGGGGTCAGCCGCCATGGTGCTCCGCGTAAAACGCGTCGTAGTCCCGCAGCATCTCCACCAGCAGCTTCGGCGTGTCCAGCCCGTAGGGGCAGCGGCTCTTGCAGGCGTTGCAGCGGACGCAGCTTTCGATCCGGTGCATCTTCTCGTGCCAGGCGTCCGTCATGTACGGCTGGTACGGCGAGCGGCGGAGCAAAGCGGACATCCGGGCCGCCTGGGGGATGTCGATGCCGGCGGCGCAGGGGAGGCAGTACCCGCAGGAGCGGCAGAAGCTCCCCGCCAAATCCCTCCGGTCCGCCTCGATGACGGCCCGGAGCTCCGGGGTCATACGGGGGTCCCGCTCCGTCAGCTCCAGCCACTGGTCCAGCTCCCACTCGTGCTGGACGCCCCAGATGGGAACGACATTGGGATACTCCCGCATGAAGGCGTAGCACGCCTCGGCGTTGTTCAAAAGCCCGCCGGAGAGGCCCTTCATGGCGATGAAGCCCATGTCGGCCTTTTTGCACTCCTCCACCAGCCCCAGCTCCTTCTCGGTGGTAAGGTAGCAGAAGGGGAACTGGAGGGTCTCGAAATTCCCGGAGGCAATGGCCTCCCGCGCCACGAACAGACGGTGGTTCGTAATGCCGATGTGGCGGATACAGCCCTTTTGCTTCATCTCCAGGGCGGCGGCGAAGGGGCCGTCCGGGTCGTGGATATCCGGCAGCTTCGCCGGGTTGTGGAACTGGAAAAGGTCGATGTAATCCGTCCGCAGGGAGCGGAGGCTCTGCTCAATGTGGCTGAGCACGGTCTTTTTGTCCCCGCCGCCGCTCTTGGTGGAAATGACCACGCTCTGCCGCACGCCCTCCAGAGCCTCGCCCAGCTTCTCCTCGCTGTCGGTGTACATGTTGGCGGTGTCGAAGTAGTTGATTCCCCCCTCCACGGCCCGGCGGACCAGCTTCACCGCGTCCGCCCTGGAAATCCGCTGGATGGGCAGGGCGCCGAAGGCCGTCTTCGTCACCATCAGCTCCGTGCGCCCCAGTCTGACTTTTTCCATAAGGTCCTCCTGTTACCGCGGGACCGGGGACGCAGCCGCCCCGGTCCCGGTTTTGTATGTATCCCGGCCGCCGCCGCGGCCCTTCAGAAAAGACGGCTCAGAAATCCGGGCCGCAGCTGTTGGTCAGGGCCTCCAGAATCTGATAGCGGTCCATCTGGAAGGACTTGGTCATGGTCAGGGCCTCCTCCATGTCCAAATCCGCCAGGCGGCCGTCCAGAATGCCGACAACGCGGTTGCCCGTGTCCTCGGCCAGGACCTTCACCGCCTCGTAGCCCATGCGGCTGGCGGTTTCCCGGTCCCGGGCGGAGGGGGAGCCGCCCCGCTGGATGTGCCCCAGCACCGTCACCCGGGGGTCGATGCCCAGCTCGTCGTGAATGCGCTGGCTGATTTCGATGGCGCTGCCCGCGCCCTCCGCCACCACCACCATGTAGTGGGTGGTCCCCGCCAGGCGGGCCCGGCGGATTTTCTCCACGATGTCCCGCTCAAAGTCCGGCTCCCGCTCGGGAATCAGCACGGCGGTGGCGCCCACGGAGATGCCGACGTACAGGGCCAGATATCCCGCGTGGCGGCCCATGACCTCCACCACGGAGCAGCGCTCGTGGGACTGCATGGTGTCCCGGAGCTTGTCGATGCACTCGATGGCGGTGTTGCAGGCGGAGTCGAAGCCGATGGTGTAGTGGGAGCAGCCGATGTCGTTGTCGATGGTGGCGGGAATGCCCACCACCCGGAGGCTCATGCCGTCCCTGGCCGCCTGGCGGGAGATGGCCAGGGCCCCCCGGAAGGTGCCGTCGCCGCCGATGGCCACAATGCCGTCCAGGCCCAGCAGGCGGCAGGTGGCCAGGGCCTTGGCCCGGCCCGCCTCCTCCAGAAACTCCAGGCTCCGGGCGGTATAGAGCATGGTGCCGCCCTTGTTGATGATGTGGCTGACGCTGGAGGAGGTCAGCGGGACGAAGTCGCTGGTAATCAGGCCGTTCCAGCCCCGGCGGATGCCGATGCAGCCGATGCCCCGGGCAATGGAGGCCCGGACCACCGCCCGCACCGCCGCGTTCATGCCCGGCGCGTCGCCGCCGCTGGTGAGGACGCCGATCCTCTTTACCTTCTTCTCCATAAGAAAACCCTCCTGTCGAATTTCACCGGACAAGCCGATTTTTTCCTGTATAACATGATACCGCCAGAGGGGAAGGATGTCAAGCTGGGTTTGATTTCCAGCCCGGGACGGAGGGGGCGGAAAATTGTCACCTGTTTGTTACCACTTTCCGGCGGAAACCTGCTATATTGGGTCCATCAAATCTGGATTGGAAGGAATCGTGGGATATGCGCCGTGTGTTGATTTTACTGCTGGCCCTGCTGCTCTCCGCCTGCGCCGCCCCGGCGGCCCCCGCCCCGGCGGAAGGGCAGGCGGAATCCACGCCGCCGGAGGAGCCTCTGGAGGTCCCGGCGGAAACGGCCCCGGAGGAGGCGGAGGACCATGTCCTTTTGACCCTGGACGCGCCCTTGGCGGACGGGAGAACCCTTCGACTCGAGGCCGTGGGGAGGCTGGTGGACGAATACAGCGTCGGCGTGCGGGAGGTTCGGGTCTACGACGGGGAGGAACTCATTCAAACCGTCCAGGCCCGGGAGGCGAACATGGCCTTCTGGGGGGACGGCGACCTTCTGCCCGGCGAGAGCGTCAGCGAGTACACCTCCTGCTGGAAGCCGGAGGGCAGCATGACCGCTCTGGACCTGAATTTCGACGGGAACACGGATTTGGGCCTGTTCGGCTGGCCCGCCAACAACACGATTCCATATTACTACTGGCTGTGGGACGAGGGGACGGAGCAGTACCACTACGCCTTCGTCCTGCAAGAAGCAGAGGCCCATCCGGAGACGGGGGAACTCTCCGCCCAGTACAAGTCCGGCTCCGCCGGGTCCCAGTGGATTACGGAGGTTTACAAGCCCGGCGAAAGCGGGGAACTGCACCTGGTCCGGGTGGAGCGGGACACCTGCGACTTTGAGCCCGCGCCCCCCAGTTACCTGGACTTCGACCGGGGCTGGGCAGAGGAGACCTGGGTCCCGCCGGAGGGCCGGGAACCCATTTCCCCCAGGAACGACCGCTGGAGCATCGAGGCCGACCTGCTTCTCGTCCGCCGGGAGGTCCCGGTCTATGAAATCAACGGGGACAACACAATCTCCCATTTCACCGAAATTTGGGAACTGCGGGACGGCGGACTCAAGCTCATCAGCCGGGAGGAGTACATCTATGAAGACCAGCCATAACCTGCGCCTCGCCGTCACCCTCCGCCTCCTGGACGCCGAGGGCCGGCGGCGCTTCGGCCCCGGCGTGGCGGCGCTTTTGGAGAAGGTCCGGGAGCACCGCTCCCTCCGGGCGGCGGCGGAGTCCATGGGCATGGCCTACTCCAAGGCGTGGCGCATCGTCCGCACCGCCGAGGAGGCGCTGGGCTGCAAGCTGCTGGACTCCACCATCGGGGGCCGCCACGGCGGCGGCGCGGTGCTGACGGCGGAGGCGGCGCGGCTGCTGGAGGCTTACCAGGCCCTCCGGGACGAGGTGTCCGCCTTTGCCCAGGAGCGGTTTGAGGAACATTTCCGGGACCTCTGAGGGGCCTTGCGCATAGGATGGAGTACATCCGAATGTGATAGGAGGTCCTCTTATGGAACCTGTTTGCAATGAGTGCGCCCAGGAGATGGAGCGCCGGGAGAACGTCGTCATGAACGCCCGCGTCCTGCGGGTGAACTGCTGCGACCTGCTGGTGTGCGACCTGTGCGGCTGCCAGGAGGTGCTGGTCCATACCAACGAAGCCTGCTGCTTCCGTCCGGGCGAGTGCGTCCGCATCGAGTACAGCGGCGCCATGACCATGAGCATCCCGCCCCAGATCAGCGCCGAGTGCATCCGCCGCGTCCCCTGCGGAGGCTGCTGCTGTTGAATAAAGAAAGCGCCGGAGGCCAAGGTCTCCGGCGCTTCCCTTATGTATCCAGCTTTTTCAGGTGCCGCGCCGCCGCTTTCAGCATCAGCTTCTTCTCGCCCGCGCCCTCAAACTCCACCCGGACCAGGGCGTCGCCCCCCATGGGCTGGACGGACAGCACCGTCCCCCGGCCGAAGACGCTGTACTCAATCCGATCCCCCTGGCGCAGGGAGACGGGGGGAGCCGCCGCCGGGCGCGGCGCGGCGCGGCGCTCCTCCTGCCAGGAGGGGCGGGCCGGACGGGCCGGGGCGGGCCGGGGGGCCCCGCCGCCGTAAGAGCCGCTTCCATAAGCGGAGCCGCCGTACCCGCCGAAGCCGCCGCCGGGCTGGAGGCCCCTTCCCTCCCAGTCCCGGTTCTCCTCCGGAATCTCCTCCAGGAAGCGGGAGAGGCGGTTGGAGGCGGTCTTTCCGTATAGCATCCGCTGGCGCGCGTGGGTCAGCGTCAGCCGCTCCTTGGCCCGGGTCATGGCCACGTAGCAGAGCCGCCGCTCCTCCTCCAGCTCGTCCTCCTCAAACTGGGCGGAGCTGCCGGGGAAGACCCCCTCCTCCATGCCCACCACGTACACCAGGGGGAACTCCAGGCCCTTGGCGGCGTGAATGGTCATCAGGGTCACGCAGTCCCCGCCGTCCTCCAGAGAGTCCAAATCCGTGTACAGGGCAATTTCATTCAGGAAGCCGGAGAGGGTGGCGTCCTCCGGCTGGCGGTCCAGGAAGCCCAGGATGTTGGATTTCAGCTCCTGGACGTTCTCCAGGCGGCCCCGGCTCTCCATGTCGTTCTTGTCCCGCAGGGCCTGGGCGTAGCCGGTCCGCTCGCACACCGCGTCGTAAAACTCCGGCAGGGCCAGGCTCCCCCCGGCCTTGCGTAGGCCGTCAATCAAATCCGCGAATTTCAAAAGCTTGGCGGAGGCGGCCTTCAGCTCCGGGAACAAATCCGCGTTGCGGCAGATTTCGTAGAGGGAGGCCCCCTGCTGCTCCGCCAGCAGCGTCACCTTCTCCACCGTCGTGCCGCCGATGCCCCGGGCGGGGTTGTTGATAATGCGGCGGAGGCGGAGGTCGTCCAGGGGGTTGTTCAGCACGCAGAGGTAAGCCAGCATGTCCTTCACCTCCGCCCGGTCAAAGAACTTCACGCCTCCCACAACCTTGTAGGGGACGCCGCTGCGCTTCATGGCGTATTCCAGGGCGTTGGACTGGGCGTTCATCCGGTAGAGGACGGCGGCGTCGTGGAAGCCGGCCCCCTTTTCCACCGCCGCCAGGATATCCCCCGCCACGAAGGCGGCCTCATCCTGCTCGTTCAGCGCCGTGCGGACGCTCACCTTCTCCCCGCCGCCGTTCCGGGTCCAGAGGGTTTTGCCCTTCCGGCCCCGGTTGTTCTGGATAACGGCGTTGGCCGCGTCCAGGATGTTCTGGGTGGAGCGGTAATTCTGCTCCAGGCGGATGGTCCGGGCGTCCCCGTACTGCTTTTCAAAGTTCAGGATGTTCCCGATATCCGCCCCCCGGAAGCGGTAGATGGACTGGTCGTCGTCGCCCACCACGCAGAGGTTCCGGCGGCCCCCCGCCAGAAGGGCGGTCAGGAGGTACTGGAGCTGGTTGGTGTCCTGGTACTCGTCCACCAGCACATAGCGGAACTTGTTCTGATAGTACTCCAGCACCTCCTTCTCCTGCCGGAGGAGGGTGACGGTGTGGTAGATGATGTCGTCGAAGTCCAGGGCGCTGGCGGCGGCCAGCCTCTTCTGATAGGCGGCGTAGACCCTGGCGATGCGGCCCATCCGCCAGTCGGTCTCGGCGCTGTGCCGCCGGGCGAACTCCTCCGGGCCCAGGTACTGGTCCTTGGCGGCGCTGATGACGGAGAGGACGTTTTTCGGCGGGAAGGCCTTGTCGTCCAGGTTCAGCTCCTTCAAAACGTCCTTCACCACCCGGCGGGAATCGTCGGTGTCGTAGATGGTGAAGTCCTTGGCGAAGCCCAGGCGGTCGATATCCCGCCGGAGGATGCGGACGCAGGCGGAGTGGAAGGTGGAGGCCCACACGCCCTCGGCGGCGGGCCCCAGGCGGGCGGCCAGGCGCTCCTTCAGCTCCCCCGCCGCCTTGTTGGTGAAGGTGATGGCGATGATTTCCCAGGGGCGGGGCGGGTCCACCGCGCACAGCCGCCGGGCCCGCTCCGCCTCCTCCGGGGAGGGGTGCTCGGGAAAGCCCTCCAAAAAGGCCAAATCCTCCTCCCCGGCGCTCTCCGGAACAAAATCCGAATCGCCGCCCCGGCCGTAGGTCAGGAGGTTATAAATCCGCTGAATTAAAACGGTGGTCTTGCCGCTGCCCGCCCCGGCCAGGAGGAGGAGGGGGCCCTCGGTGGCCATGGCCGCCTGGCGCTGGGCCCCGTTGAGCTGCCGGAGGTCCCCGGCGATGACCCGCCGCCGGGCGGAGACATAGCGTTCTTGAAAGTCGTTCATAGCGTCACCCGTTTCCTTGTCGTTCGTGTATGCAATCCTGTTTATTTTAGGGCAAAATTCCCCCGGGGTCAAGAGCCGGGAAGCGCGGCGGGCGGAATTTGGCCCTTGAATTTGGCCCTTGGAATCTGCCCCTTTAAGGGGCAGAAAAAGAAAAGTGTGAGAAAGGCCTTGACAAACGCGGGAAGTTCGTGTATCTTATATATGTTCGCTTCGGACGATTAGCTCAGCTGGCTAGAGCACCTGCTTGACGTGCAGGGGGTCACAGGTTCAAGTCCTGTATCGTCCACCAGATTCAAGCCCTAGAGCCTCAATGGCTCTAGGGCTTTTGTGTTCTGCGGCTGTGAATGCGGGATCTTGGGCCCGTCCGGCGCAGGCGCTGTCCGCCGGGGAGCGGGCCGGCGCTATTCCTCCTCCCCGCAGGGGCGGTAAACCGAGGTCAGCACCCGCTCCGCCACCGGCGCGTCCGGCCGCTCCACCCGGAGGAGAATCTGCTCCCCGGCGGTTTTTCCAAGCTTCTCAACCGGCTGGACGATGCGGTCCACCTGGTCGTAATAAAACTCGTAGGCCCGGGTGTCGTAGTCCACGAAGCTCACCAGATCCAAATCCCGCCGGGGCTGGATGCCCTTTCCCCGCAGGTAGGCGATGGTGACGGAGGCCATCAGCCCCTGGCACACCAGAATCGCGTCGCAGCCCCGCTCCAGCAGCTGGTCCAGGCAGGGCGGGGCGCTGTTCTCCATGGAATCGCCGCAGAGAATGAGGCCCTCCTCCTGGGGAAGGCCGCAGTCCGCCACGGCGGCCCGGTAGGCGGCGATGCGCTCCTTGGTGGTGGAGAGCCGGGGGAGCCCGCCCACGATGCCGACGCGCCGCTTTCCCCGCGCCGCCAGGCGGCACACGCTGCGGTAGATGGGCTGGAAGTTGGAGACGGAGACGGAGGGGCAGGTCTGGTCCTCAAAGGTCCGGTCCACCAGCACCACCGGGAACCCGGCGGGAATCAGCGCTTCCAGGCGGCTGAAGCTGTCCATGGTGCTGGCAACCAGAAGCCCGTCCACCAGCCCCGCCGTAAGCAGGCGGAGGCTCGTCTCCTCCCGCTCCATGCTTTCCTTGGTGTTGGCGATGATGAGGTGATAGCCCTGGGCGGAGAGCTCGTTTTCCGCCGATTCGATGATGGTGCCGAAAAACTTGTTGGAAATGTCGGGGACGATGAAGCCGATGGTCTTCTTCTTCCCTGTGCGGAAGCTCCGGGCGGAGGCGTCGGGAGTGTAACCCAGCTGGCGGATGGCCTGGCAGACCTTCTCCCTGGTCTCTCCGGAGACGTAGCGGGTGTTGTTGATGGTGTGGGAGACGGTGGCGGTGGAGACCCCCGCCAGCCGGGCCACGTCGCTGATGGTGACTTTCATGGGTAAATTCCTTTACGTAACAGAAAATTAATATTGCGCAAAAACAGTCAGCTTTTAGTAGTATAAGACAGGTTTTGACTTCCGTCAAGCGGTTTTGTCATTTTCTGACAGGGGAATTTTTCCCTTGCCAACCCCGTCCCCCTGTGCTATACTCGTTCGCGGCAGGTGCCATCACCCTGCCCGCCCGTGAGGGCATACTAAAAAAATGGAGGAATTTCATCATGTCCAAAACCCGTTTCAGCACCCGGCGGCTGGCGCTGGCCGGCCTTGTGGCCGCCGTCTACGCGTCGGCCACCCTGATTCTCCCCATTCCCCAGTACATGGGCGTCCAGTTCCGCGCGGCGGAGGCCCTGACGGTGCTGCCCTTCCTGTTCCCGGAGGCCATCCCCGGCCTGGCGGTGGGCTGCTTCCTGGCGAACCTGCTGGGCTCTCCCATTATGCTGGACTGGGTGTTCGGCACCCTGGCCACGCTGCTGGCGGCCCTGTGGAGCCGGAGGATGCCGAACCTGTACCTGGCGGCCCTGCCTCCGGTGGTGTGCAACGCCGTCATCGTGGGGGCGGAAATCGCCTGGTTCACGGTGCAGGGCGGCGGGGCCTTCTGGCCCGCTTACGCCCTGAACGCCCTGACCGTGGGGCTGGGAGAGCTGGCGGCGTGCTGCCTCCTGGGGGTGCCCCTGGCGAAGCTGCTGGGGAAAACCCTGCGGGCCCAGGGCCGGCTGGAGGCGCGGTGAAACGAGAAGGAAAAGGGACCGCGGGGGCGGTCCCTTTCTCATTTCCGGCCCCCGCCGCAGAGGGCGGTATTTTTTTAGAAATTTTCAAAATCCTGAGACAACGCCCCCTCCCCCGTCGTACAATTAGTGAGAGTACTCCCAACCAACCGACAAGCGAGGACGACATATGGACAAGGCCCGCTTCACCGCCGCCGCCAGGCGCTATCAGAATATGGTCTACCGGACGGCCCTCCACGCCCTGGGCAGCCCCCAGGACGCGGACGACGCCGTGCAGGAGGTGTTCCTGCGCCTGTTCCGGTATCAGGAACCCTTTGACGGAGAGGAGCACCTGCGGCGCTGGCTGCTGCGGGTGACGGTGAATTACTGCCGCGACGTGCTGAAAAGCCCCTGGCGCAGGCGCCGGGTCTCCTGGGAGGAGGTTCCGGAGACCCCGGTTTTCGACCGGCCTGAGCAGGCGGCGCTGTACCGGGAGGTCATGGCCCTGCCGGAGAAGTACCGGACGGTGCTGAACCTCTTTTACTACGAGGAGCTCAGCGTCCGGGAAATCGGGGAGCTGCTGGGGCTGGGCGCCTCCACGGTGACCACCCGGCTCGCCCGGGCCCGGACGCGGCTGAGAGAACGATTGGGGGAGGACTGGCAGGATGAGTAACCGGGAATTTTACCAGGAGACCTTCTCCCAGGTCCATGGGACCAGAGAAATCCGATGGGAGGATTATGAGATGGCAAGACGCGGGAAGAGCTTGAAATGGCTGGCGGCCATGGCGGCGGCGGCTGCCTTGCTGGCGGCGCTGTCAGTGCTGGCGGTGGCGGCCAACTTCTTCGGGCTGCGGGACGTGCTGCTGCCGGAGAAGGGCGGCGTGCACGTGGTGGATGAAAACGGGGTTGTGGTCCCCGGCGAGAAGGAATACAAGGATTTCGTCAGCCTCTCCGGCTGGGGGGACACGCCGGAGAGCCGGGCCCTGGCGGAGTGGGAAGCGTTCCTGGAGAGCTATGACCAGGACGGGTCCATCATCGCCAAAATCGGCAACGAGCCCACGGGCTTTGAGGAGAAATACGGGCACTATCTGGTCTATACCCAGGAGATGGCCGGCAAGCTGGAGGAGATCGTTGCCAGGTACGGCCTGAAGCTCCACAAGTGGATGGAGGTGGTCCTGCCGGAGGCCTGGCCCACGGCCGTGGGGGACTTTTACAGGGAGAATGTCACGCCCTATTCCGGCTATATCTACGAAAACGGCACCTTCCGCTTCGACGGGGACGCAGAGCTGGGGGCCGGGGAGCTGAAGGGCTATGGAACCATCGAGTACCAGTTCAGCCGCTCCGTCAAGGGGACCTTTGACGATGTGGCGCTGAACATCGGGGACCTGAGCGATTTTGAGGAGTGGGGCTTCCAGGCGGCGGACGGCACCAGCCTCACCCTGGGCCTGGGGGCCCGGAACCGCTCGCTGATTCTGGCGGATTTGGGGGACAGCTTTGTCCTGGTGAACGTGCTGACGGGACGGCAGGGAGATGACGCCTTCTCCTCCGGGGCCATCGGCCGGGAGGAGCTGGAGGCCCTGGCGGACAGCTTCGTCTACTCCGCCCTGAGTCCGGTGAAGGAGCCGGATTTGGACGCCATTCTGGAGGACAACGCCCGGTTTATGGAGAAGCAGGAAAACCAGCCCATCGAAACCACCCCGGCGGAATCCGAAGATCCGCTGTACGCCCGCACGGGCATGCGGCCCGAGGCGGCCCGGGACTTCGTCCTTCTGCTGGCGGAGCGGATTGAGGAAGGGCGGAAGGAGGAGGTGGCGGACCTGCTGGCCTACCCCGCCCAGGTGGAGGTCTCCGCCGGGACCTTCACGGTAAACTCGCCGGAGGAGTTCCTGCCCTATTACGACGAGGTCATCGGGCAGAACCGCCTGGGCCTCTCCACGGCCATGACCTGGGAGCCCACACCGCAGGAGCCCTGGATTTTCGGCGGCAGGGGCCTTGCCGCCGTGGCGGACGGGGCCGTGTGGTTCGGTTTGGCGGAGGAGAGCGTCATCCGCGTCTTCACCATTGAGACGGACCAGGCCGCCGTCCGGTCCGGCACGGGTCCGGAGGAATCCCCGGACCCCAATGAGGATGAGCTGTACAACCGGACCAGCATTTCCACGGAGGCTGGGCGGGCGTTTGTCCTCCGGCTGGCGGATCTGATTGCGGACGGGCAGAAGGAGGAAATCGCGGCTCTGCTGGCGTACCCCACCCAGGTGAAAACCGTCAACGGAGAGTTTACCGTGAACACGCCGGAGGAGTTTCTGGAGCACTACGGCGAGACCATAGGAGGCAATGGGCGGGGGACCCTGGCGGCGGACCTCCGGGCGGACCCGGAGCCCTTCGCCGACGGCAGCGGCCTGGCCGCCGCCGCCAACGGGGCCGTATGGTTCGGCCTGGTGGAGGACGGCAAAATCCAGGTATTCACCCTCCAGTCGGACGCGTGGCAGTGGAGCGTCCGGTACGGGGGAGAGCGGCCGTAAGGGCAAAAAAAGACCGGGAGCGTCAAGCTCCCGGTCTTCTGGTTTTCACAGGGCCCCGATGAGGGCGGAGAGCTCCTCGTGGAACCGTCCCACGTGGAGGCCGTCCACAAAGCGGTGGTTCAGCTCCAGGGAAATGTGAAGGATCGTCCGCTCCCCCTCCCGGGCATATTTGCCCCAGGCGATGCGGGGCACCGCGTCGTCCGGGTCAAAGTCCCGCTCGTTGGTCAGGGCCGTCAGCTCCACCCACGGAAGGCAGGAGAAGTAAATCAAATCCGCGCTGTCCTCCTGGTCCAGAAAGGTGTTCTGGGCCGCGCTTTTGGCCCTGGCGGCGGCGCAGAAGTCCCGGATGCTCCCCTGGCAGGGCAGGGTGACGATGTGGAACTGCTCCGCGCCGGGCTTCAAATCCGTGAAGCTGGGGCTTCTCCGGTCGAACAGGACCAGGTCCTCCCCTTGAAGGGCGTACCGGAAAGCCTCCACCCGGTTGACCGCCTGGGTGCAGAGATACACCAGGGAGTAATAAAAGGAGAGCCGGTTCTCCCTGGCAAACCGGACCAGCCGCGTCACGTCCTGCTTGAAGGTGACGCTGAAAAAGGGCTGGGACATGGGGGAGAAAAACTCAAAAATCTCCCGCCGGGGCCAGGCGGCCCAGTCGACGGCATGGGTCATGGAAATTCCCTCTTTTCCGCGGGTTCCCCCGCCTCAGCGGCGCTCTCCCCGGTCGAAGGCCACCACCACCCGGCGGTTGGGGTCCATGCCGGTAGAGTAGGTGGTCACGCCCTCAAAATCCTGGAGGGCCGTGTGGATCACGTGCCGCTCATAGGCGTTCATAGGCTCCAGGGTGACGCTGCGGCGGTAGCGGACAACCTTCCCCGCCACCTTCCGGGCCAGGTGCTGGAGGCTCTGCTCCCGCTTGGCCCGGTAGTTCTCCGCATCCATGTGGATGCGGACCCGGGGGCCGCCGCCCCGGTTCACGGCGTAGCTGGTAAGCTGCTGGACGGCGTCCAGGGTCTCTCCCCGGCGGCCGATGAGGGAGCCCAGGCCCTGCCCCTCCAGAACGACCTTATACCGGCCCTTCTCCGGGAGGTAGACCTTGATTTCAGCGGCGGTTCCCATATGCTCCAGCAGACCGGAGAGGAAGGCCCTGATGGCCGCGGCCTTCTCGTCGTCCGCCTCCTCTCCCGGGGGGACGGGCTGGAAGGCCGCCTCCTCCCGGCGGGGCCCGGCGGGACGCTCCCGCTTCTCCGGGGCGGGCTTCTTCTCCCGGG
>CATLJA010000034.1 GCA_949959305.1 uncultured Oscillibacter sp. | reverse complement strand
GGAAAACAAGTCCTCCGTCAGCTTCTCCTCGTGGCAGACGGTAAAGGACTTCGCCTGGTACCAGGGCTCCAGCAGCGGCGAGGGGGCCGGGCCCTTGGGGCGCTTGTACGCCTCCGTCACCAGGGCAAATTCCTCCTGCCGGTCCAGCGCCCGGGTCAGGGCCTCCATCGTCTTCGGATCCCGGTCCAGCCGGGCCCGGAGCTTCGCCATGGTCAGGGCCTTGGGGAGGTAATACCCCATGCCGTAGGTCCAGCTCTCCGGCATCAGCTCAAACCAGAAGGTGGGCTTGGCCGTCCACTGCTCCGAGGGCTCCTCCACGGAAAACCAGAGGCTCTCCTTATAGGGGCCCCGGCCGTGGAGGCGGCGGGCGTCCCGGTAGATGCGGGTGACCTTGCTGATCAGGTCGTAGTCCGGGCGCTGCTCCCGGATGAAGCCGTAAATCTCCGCGCCCAGGGCCTGCATGGGGCGGTAGAAATGATTCAGGTAGACGTCCTTGTGGGCCTCGAACCAGGTCCGCTCGTTGTTGAAGCGGATGCCCCACATGAAATCCACCGTTTCGCCGGTGAAGCCGGTAAACATGGGCTGCCTCCTTTGCCGCGCTTGAAAATCGAAGGCAGTATACCACAAAAGCGGCGGCCTGGCAAGAGCCCGGTATGGACTTTCCGCCGGGAACGTGCTATCCTGAGGGGGAACATTTTAAAAGACAAGGGGGAACCGGCATTGAACAGTTTATTGGAGCTGATGAACACCCGGCGCAGCGTCCGCAGGTACAAGGCGGACATGGTGCCCCAGGAAATCCTGGATCAGATTATCGAGGCGGGCCTCTACGCCCCCAGCGGGAAGGGACAGCAGAACACCATCATCCTCCAGGTGACGGACAAGGCCCTGCGGGATGAAATCGTCCGGAGGAACTGTGAAATCGGCGGCTGGGAGGCGGGCTTCGACCCCTTCTACGGCGCGCCCGCCATGCTGATTGTGCTGGCGAAAAAGGATTGGCCCAACCGGGTCTACGACGGCAGCGTGGTCATGGAAAACCTGATGCTGGCCGCCCACGCCCTGGGGGTGGGGAGCTGCTGGATTCACCGGGCGAAGGAGGAGTTTGAAACCCCCTGGGGCCGGGATTTGCTGAAATCCCTGGGCATCGGGGAGGAGTACGAGGGAATCGGCCACTGCGCCCTGGGCTGGCCCGACGGCGAGCCGCCCCAGGCGGCGGAGCGGAAGGAAGGCCGGGTGTATTACATCAAGCAGCCCGGCTGATTTTGAAAGGAGCCCCCTCTGTTGTGCGGCGGCTGAAAAGCGGCGGCCCTCCGTTTGGAGGGCCGCCGCTTTTTTTATTCCTTTGCGGGCGGATAGGGAATCCGGTAGGGCTCCGTCCCCCGCTCCGCCAGCTTTTGCCGGAGCCAGTCCCTCAAAGCCGAGACCCCCTCCTCCGTCCAGGGGAAGGTTTCCGTCTCCACTTCCTTCGCCAGTTCAAAGCAGACGTTCTCATACACCCACGCCTGAATCTGCCCGTCCCCCATCCAGCCGCCGCGCTGGAAGCGGTAGCGGAAGGTCCCCAGGCTCCCCGGGAACACCGACGCCCGGGTGAAAAAATCCATGCTCACAAAGTCAAAAGCGCCGTCCATGCCGCGCCTCCTTCCATAAGTGCTTCCGGAAAGTCACATGTGCTCCCGCAGGGCCTCCAGATTGGCCCGCATCAGGGAGAGGTACGTCTCGCCCGCCTCCAGCTCCGCCCGGCTCACGTTGTGGCAGGTGTGGAACCGGGCCGTCTCCACCCCGGCGGCCTCGGCGACGCCGTCCGCCACCAGGTGGTTGGAAAACTCGATATACCAGACGGCGGGCAGGCCCTCCTCCCGGACCTTTTCCGTCAGGAAGGCCACCGTGGCCGCCGAGGGCTCCGTCTGCGCGCCGCAGCCGGGGAAGGCGGCGTAGTAGTCCAAATCATACGCATGGGCGAAGTAGAGAAGGGGGAAGCGGTCGCCGAAGACGATGGTCCGGTCCGGCCGGCTGTCGAAGAACGCGGCAAAATCCCGGTCCAGGGCCTCCAGCTCCAGGGCGTAGGCTTCGGCTCCGGCGGCGTACTCCCCGGCGCGGGCCGGGTCCAGGGCGGCCAAACGCTCCCCGATGCTCCGGGTGATGGCGGCGGCGTTCAGCGGGGCGGTCCAGACGTGCTCGTCCATGCCCACCACCTCGCCCAGATGGCCGTGCTCCTCCTCATGTTCGTGCTCATGGCCCCCCTGCATCCCCTCCGCAGCCTCCTCCTCCAGAAGCTCCACGCAGCCGGCCATCCGCAGGGTCTCTCCCGACCGCTCCGTGGCGGAGAGGATGACATCCACCCAGGCGTCGGACTCGCCGCCCAGGTAGATAAAAAGGTCGCAGCGCTGGACCAGGAGGATATCCGCCGGGGTGGGCTCGTAGGAGTGGCTCTCCGCGCCGGGGGGCAGCAGCAGCGTCACGTCTGCCAGGTCCCCGGCGGCGGCCCGGGCGAAGTCATACGCCGGGAAGACCGACGCCACGATTTGAAGGCGGCCCGGCTCCTCCGGCGGCAGGGCCGGGCCGCAGGAAGCCAGCAGCAGCAGGGCGCAGAGGAGGGGAAAAAGTTTTTTCATAGCGCTCCCCTTTCGGGAAATTCGGTGTCTCCAAATATACTACAAGCGGCCGGAAAATGCAAGGGCCGCCCCGCGGGCGCGGAAAATGCCCCCGGAGGGCGCGCGGCCCGCCGGAGGCTTTCGGCACTGTGCTTTTACCGCTTGGAGCTGGGCTTGAACACCGCCGCCATAACCGCCGCGAAAAACACCGCCGCCGCGACGCCGCCCGCCGCCGCCGTCAGGCCCCCGGTCAGCACGCCCAGCCAGCCGTCCATGTCCACCGCCCGGCGGACCCCCTTCGCCAGCAGGTGGCCGAAGCCGGTCAGGGGCACCGAAGCCCCCGCGCCGCCCCACTGCGCCAGGGGCTCGTACAGGCCCGCGGCGCTGAGGATCACCCCCGCCACCACGTAGCCCGTCAGAATCCGGGCCGGCGTCAGCTGGGTCTTGTCAATCAGAATCTGGCCGATGGCGCACAGTATGCCGCCGCACAAAAACGCGTTCAGGTATTCCATCTGTAAGACCTCCCTTTTCCGGTAGCCTTTCCCGGCGGAGGGGAATTTATGCGGCCCGCAGCGGCCTGGCCCGGGCCCGCAGGCGCGGCTCCCGGCTCCGCGCCTTTCGGCGCTTTTCCCGCTCCTCCGGCGGAAAGCCCCTCCGTTCGCCGCCTTCGCGCCCTCTGCGCCCTTTTTCCCGCCGAGTCCTCCCCCTTTTGCATTTTTCCGGGAGCCTCGACAAATTCAGACAAGTTATTTCCCGAATCTTGTGTATCATGTCCATAGGACCAAGCTATATTTTGTGTTTCATCAGAAAGGAAGATTTGTCATGACTGCGATTTCCAAGGAATACCTTCTCCTGTTCAACGCCGTCACCGACGCGGAGCGGACCCTCTTCCAGCTCCGTGAAACCCTTCTGGAGGCCCAGCGCCAGGCGGAGGAGCTGTTTCTGGAGCAGGAGGCGGAGGACGGCCCGGCGGAGGCGTCCTGCCCAGTCCTGCCGCCAGCCTGAAAAACCGTTGACCTTCCGGCGGAAATAGGGTACAATGGTCGTATATTCCGGCGGCCGCCGCTACCGCCAGCAGGCCCGGGCGGCCCGAAAGCCGCCCTTCCCCGGCCATATGGCGGGCCTTCCCCCGAAAGGGCCCCGCCCTTCACGGGCTTGGGCCGCCGGACCTATGGAGGCCGATTATGCCAAAAATCTCTGTCATCGTTCCCGTCTACCGGGCGGAGAAGTTCCTCCACCGCTGCTTTGACAGCGTGGCCCAGCAGACCTTTTCCGACTGGGAGCTGATTTTCGTGGACGACGCGTCCCCCGACGGCTCCCCCGCCCTGTGCGACCAGTTTGCCGCCAAGGACAGCCGCGTCCGGGTCTTCCACCGGAAAAAGAACCAGGGCGTCAGCGAGGCCCGGAACCTGGGCCTCAACGAGGCCAAGGGGGACTGTATCGCCTTCCTGGATTCCGACGACTGCTATGAGCCCCACACCCTGGAGACCCTGTGGAACCTGCGGGAGCAGTCCGGCGCGGACGCCGCCGCCTGCGGCATCACCTACGTTCTCCCCGGCGGAACCGCCAGCCCCCAGAGCCAGCTTCCCGCCGGCGTCTTCGGCCCGGAGGACATCCGGGAGAAGGTCGTCAACCCCCTGGTGGGGGACCGGCTGAGCCAGCCGGTGTTCAACGGCTTCTGCTTCTGCTACCTGTTTTCGGCGGAGCTTATCCGCCGGGCGCATATCTCCTTCGAGGGGCCCTATCTGGAGGACGAGCTGTTCATCCTGGAGTATTTCTGCAACGCCCGCTCCCTGGCGGTGACGGACCAGCCCCTTTACCGCTACTTCCTTCAGGAGGAATCCGTCACCCACCGCTACATGAAAAACTTCGCCCAGGTCTTCCAGCGCTTTATGGCGCGGAAGGAGGAGCTGGTATCCAGGTACGGCCTGGAGGCCGCCCGCCCCCAGTGGCGGGAGAGCTCCAACTGGGCGGGGTTGCTGATTGCCGTGGGCAACGAGTACGCCCGGGACAACCCCAAGCCCATCCGCCAGCGGCAGAAGGCCGTGAAGGAGTTCTGCCGCCGCCCGGAGATGGAGAAGGCCATCCGGGAGCTGGCCCCCGCGGGCCTCAGCCCCAACAAGCAGATGGTGGCCAACCTGGTGCGGGGGAACCACTTCTTCATTCTGACCCAGCTCTACCGCCTGAAAAACCGTATTTAAGAGGGACGCCATGACTCTTTTCAAGGAAAGCTGCCTTTACCGCCTTCTGCTGCTCCTCCTGGCCGCCTATGAGGACAGCGGGCTCCACCGCCTGGCCGGGCGCATAAGCGCCTGGTGCGGCCGCCAAATCGACGAAAGCGCCGTCCTCCGGCCCCTGTGCCGGGAGGGGGCCGCCGCCCGCTCCTGGCCGGACAGCGCGGCCTGCCGGCTTTTGTCCTGGCTGGCGAACCTTCCCGGGCGGCTGCTGCGGAAGCTCTTCCTGCTTTTTGAGGAAACCTTTCAAACCAGCTTTTTCGCCCGGCTGGCCTTCCGCCTGGGGGACGAGACCGCCGCGGCGGAGGGCTGGCTCATTCTCCTGATGGGAATCGTCCCCTACGAGTACTGGAACAACGGGTACTCCCTGCTGCTTTTCCTGGCCCTTCTGCTCCTGCTCCACGCCGGGGCCATGGGCCGGGGGGACCGGAGGCTGGACGTGGAAACCACCGGCTTCTTCCCCATCCTTTTCTTCGGGGCCGTGGTGCTGGGCGTGGTCTTCTCCCTGACGCGGAACGCCTCCGTCCGCGCCTTCGCCTACCACCTCTCCGCCGCCCTCTGCGTGCTGGTGACGGTCAGCGCCCTGCGCTCGGAGGAGGAGCTGAAGCGCCTGGCGGCGGGGGCCGCCGGCTGCGCGGCCGTCTCCTCCCTGTACGCCGTGTTCCAGCGGGCCTCCGGCCTGGAGGTCAACAAGAGCTACGTGGACCTGCGCCTGAACGAGGGCATGCCCAGCCGGGTCATGTCCTTCTTCGACAATCCCAACGCCTTCGCCCAGGTGCTGATGCTCCTGCTCCCTCTGACGCTGGCCCTGGCGGTGTGCTCCAAGCGGCGGATTTCCAGGCTGGCCGCCCTGGCGGCCCTGGCCCTGGGGACTGCCGCCCTGGGCATGACCTACAGCCGGGGCGCCTGGATTGGCGCCGCCTGCGCCATGGTGGTGATGGTCTTCCTCTGGAGGCCCAGGCTGCTGCCGGTTTTCCTCGTCCTGTGCGTCCTGGCGGCGCCCCTGCTGCCCTCCAGCATCTGGAACCGCATCCTGACCATTTTCAATCCCGCCGACACCTCCACCACCAGCCGCATCCCCCTGTTCAAGGCGGGGCTGGAGGTCGTCCGCCGCCGCCCCCTTCCCGGCGTGGGCCTGGGCAGCGCCGCCGTGCAGCGGTACGTAAAGCTGCTGGCCCTCTATAACGCCCGCTCCCCCTTCGTCCACTCCCACAACATTTACCTCCAAATCTGGGCGGAAATGGGCCTCCTGGGCGTTTTGAGCTTCACGGCCTCCATCCTCTGGGGCGTCAAGCAGGCGGCCCGCGCCGTCCGGCACTGTCCCGGCGGCGGCGCCGCCAGGGCCATTACCTGCGCCTCCTGCGCCGCCCTCTGCGGGGCCCTGGTCTGCGGCCTGGCGGATTACCTCTGGAGCTATCCAAGGGTGATGTGCATGTTCTGGTTCGTCTTCGCCCTGGCCCTGGGCGGGGCGAGGCTCTGCGCGGAAAGCTCCGGGCAGGCGGTCTGAAAGGAAGAAAAAGCTCCGGCGGAGATTCCGCCGGAGCTTTTTCCCATTTTCAGCTTTTGCTGGGCAGCACCGAGGCGATGGACCCGGCAAAGGCGCTCAGCGGCATGGTCTGGAGAACCACATGCCCCGGCCCTGTAACCACGGTGTTGAACATTCCCTCCCCGCCGAAGAGGACGTTCTTCACCCCCTTGACGGACTGGATGTCGATGGAGCAGGTTTCGTCCATCATGGCCAGGTTCCCCGTGTCCACAATCAGCTGCTGGCCCGGGGCCAGGTCGTACTCCACGGCGGAGCCGTCAATCTCCAAAAACGCGGTTCCCCGGCCGCTGAGCTTCTGCATGATGAAGCCCTCGCCGCCGAAAAAGCCCGCCCCCAGCTTTTTCTGAAAGAACACGGACAGCTCCACCCCCTGCTCCGAGGCCAGGAAGGCCGACTTCTGGGCTACGATGGACTTGCCCGGCCCGATTTCCACCGCCCGGATGGCGCCGGGGAAGCTGGAGGCGAAGGCAATCATGCCCGGGCCGCCCTTGGCGGTATAGAGGTTTTGGAACATGGACTCCCCGGAGAACATCCGGCCGAAGGCCTTCCCGAGGCTCCCCCCGGCGGAGGTCTGCATCTCCATATTGGGGCTCATCCACACCATGGAGCCCTTCTCCGTAATCATGGTCTCCCCGGCGTTCAGGCTGCAGAGCACCACGGGCATGGGCTCGCCCTTGATTTCGTAATTCATCGTGCCTCTCTCCTTCTTGTTTCTTTTTGTGCTGGGTTTGCCGCATCCCACTATAGCACCCCCCTTCCCCCGCCGCAAGGCCCAGCGGCAAAGAGGGCACCTTTTGCCTTTTCTTCCCGCATAAAGAACCTCCCGGCGGGCATCCTAGAGGGAACACTACCTGCCACAAGGAGGCGCGCTATGAACAACAAACGGATTGGACGCCGCACCGTCGCCCTGGAGCATCCCCCCTCCGTCATCTCCTACGCCAACATCGGCGGCAAGCTGGAGGGGGAGGGCCCCCTGCGGGAGCACTTCGACGAGCTGAACCAGGACTCCTTCTTTGGGGAAAAGACTTGGGAAAAGGCGGAGTCCGCCATGCAGAAGCGGGTGCTCCAGCGGGCCCTGGACCAGATTCGGCTGAAGCCGGGGGATTTAGACTATATCTTCGCCGGGGACCTTCTGAACCAGTGCATCGGCTCCTCCTTCGGCCTGCGGGAGTTCGGCGTGCCCTTTTACGGGCTCTACGGGGCCTGCTCCACCATGGGGGAGTCCCTGTCCCTGGCGGCCATGGCCATTGACGGCGGCTTCGCGGAAAAGGCCGCCGCCATGACCTCCTCCCACTTCTGCACGGCGGAGCGGCAGTACCGGATGCCCGTGCCCTACGGCAACCAGCGGACCCCCACCGCCCAGTGGACCGCCACCGCCGCCGGATGCACCATTCTGGCCTCGGACGGCTCCGGGCCCTATATCACCCATATCACCTGCGGAAAAATCGTGGACAAGGGCATCGCCGACGCCAACAACATGGGCGCCGCCATGGCCCCGGCGGCTTACGACACCCTGTCCGCCTTCTTCCGGGACACCGGAACCCGTCCCCAGGATTACGACCTGGTGGTCACCGGAGATTTGGGGGAGCTGGGCCACGCCATCGTCCGGGACTTCTTCTCCAGAGACGGCGTGGACCTGGGGGAGCGCTTCCAGGACTGCGGCCTCCTCCTCTACGACCGGGAGAAGCAGGACATGCACGCCGGGGGCTCCGGCTGCGGCTGCTCCGCCTCGGTGCTGAACGGCTACCTCCTCTCCGGGATGCGGCAGGGGAAGTGGAAAAAGATCGTCTTCGCCCCCACCGGGGCCCTGCTTTCCCCCACCTCCAGCTTCCAGGGGGAGTCCATCCCCTCCATCTGCCACGCCCTCTGCATCTCCACCTCAAAGTGACAAAAAGTGACAAGAGGCCCGGACTCCGGGCCTCTTTTGCCATATATGCCATAAATAACCCCTTGTTCTTTGTAAGAATTGACGATTGACTTTGGTATGAAATCAGACTATAGTGTCTGTTGCAAGTCCGATATCATACTATAAGGGGGCCGCGGATGATGAACGCGTACCATCTGTTTCAGGAATACATCCAGCTCCAGCACAAAATTGACGAATTTTATCACGAGCTGGCCGTCCGGCAGGGGCTCTCCGACAGCGCGCTTCTGGTGCTGTGGAGCCTGGAGGAGCTGGGGGAGGGCTGCACGCAGACCGGCATCTGCCGCCAGTTCGCCCTGACCAAGCAAACCGTCCACTCCTCGGTGCAAAAGCTCTCCAAGGACGGCCTGCTGTCCCTCCGGCCCGGCCCGGGGCGGGAGGTCCGGGTCTATCCCACGGAGGCGGGCCGGGCCCTCATCCGGGAAAAAGTCATTCCCCTTAAAAAAGCCGAGGAAGCCGCCTCCCAGCGCATGGGAGAGGCGGAGCTGGCCTCCATGCTCCGCCTGACGCAAACCTGGTTCTCCCTTTTTCAGGAAGAAGCGGCCTCCATCCTGAAAAATCCGAAACAATAAACCGCCGGAAACCCCGGCGGTCCCTGATACAAAGAGAAAGGAAATCCCTATGCATATCCATTTATCCGAGCATTTTACCTACGGCAAGCTCCTGCGCTTCACCTTCCCCACCGTCGTCATGCTGATTTTCACTTCCATTTACGGCGTGGTGGACGGGGTGTTCGTCTCCAACTACGCGGGAAAAACCGCCTTCGCGGCGGTGAACCTCATCATGCCCGCCCTGATGATATTTGCCGCGGTGGGCTTCATGCTGGGCACCGGCGGCAGCGCCGTGGTGGCCCGCACCATGGGGGAGGGGGACCTGCCCCGGGCAAACCGTTATTTCTCCCTCATCATCATCGCCGGCGTGATTTCCGGCGCGGTTTTGACCCTCCTGGCGGAGCTCGCTATGGAGCCCCTCTGCGCCGCCCTGGGGGCCGGGGGAGAGATGCTTCCCCTGGCGGTCCGCTACGGCCGCATTCTGTCCCTGGCCCTGGTGCCCTTTATTTTGCAGAACATGTTCCAGAGCTTCCTGGTGGCGGCGGAGCGGCCCAAGCTGGGCCTGGGGCTCACCGTGGCGGCGGGCCTCACCAACATGGCGGGGGACTGGCTGCTGGTGGGGGTTTTGCCCTGGGGCGTGGCCGGAGCGGCCATCGCCACGGTGGCCAGCTCCTTCGTGGGGGGCGTGGTGCCCCTGGTGTACTTCCTCCTGCCCAACAAGACCCCTCTCCGGCTGACCGCCACCCAATTCGAGGGCCGCGTGCTGGCCCAGACCTGCTCCAACGGCTCCTCTGAGATGATGGGGAACCTCTCCACCTCCCTGGTCAGCATCCTCTACAACTTCCAGCTGATGCGCCTGATTGGCGAGGACGGCGTGGCGGCCTTTGGGGTCATCATGTACGTGAACTTCATCTTTATCGGCGTCTTCATGGGCTACTCCATCGGCGCGGGCCCCATCGTCAGCTACCACTACGGCGCGGGAAACCAAGCGGAGCTGCGAAGCCTCCTGCGCAAAAGCCTCCTGCTGATGCTGGCGGGCTGCGCCGGACTCACCGCCGCCGCCGTGGCGCTGGCGGGGCCGCTGTCCCGGATCTTTGTGGGCTATGACGCGGACCTGCTGGCCCTCACTACCCGGGGCTTCCGGCTCTATTCCCTCTCCTTCCTGGCTATGGGCTTCAACATCTTCGGCTCCGCCTTCTTCACCGCCCTGGGCAGCGGCGTGATCTCCGCCGCCATCGCGTTCCTGCGGACCCTGTTCTTTCAGACGGCGGCTATTTTCGTCCTGCCCCTCTTTTTGAAGCTGGACGGCGTATGGCTGGCGGTGACAGCGGCGGAGGTCCTGACCCTGGCGGTGACCGCCCTGTTCCTGGCCACCCAGCGCAGACGCTACGGCTACGGCGGCTAGGGCCGCAAATCCATCCCCGCCGTGCCTCCCACTGCAATGACGGCGGGGGCCTCCGCCCCGGCCTCCCGCGCCTTTTCCGCGATATCCCCCAGCGTCCCCCGGACCGCCATGGGCCGGGGGGCGTTTTCGCCGGAAATCACGGCGGCGGGGGTCTCCGGCGGCAGTCCCGCCCCCATGAGCCGGCGGGCGATTTCCTCCAGCCGGGAAAGGCCCATGAGAAACAGCAGCGTCCCCGGAAGGCGGGCCAGCTCCTCAAAGCGCTCCGGCAGCCCGTCCGGTGAGTCCGCCGTGTGGGCGGTGACCGCGTGAAAGCTCCGGCTCGTTCCCCGGTGGGTGACGGGAATGCCCGCCCAGCCGGGAACCGCCACGGCGGAGGTGACGCCGGGAACGTATTCCCATTGGATTCCGGCGGCCTGGAGGGCCAGCGCCTCCTCCCCGCCCCGGCCGAAGACAAAGGGGTCGCCGCCCTTGAGGCGGACCACCATCTTCCCCTCCCGGGCCTTGGAAACCAGGAGGGCGTTGATGTCCTCCTGGGCCATGGAGTGGCGGCCCTGCCGCTTGCCCACATAGAGCCTTTCCGCCCCCTCCGGCGCCGCGTCCAGCAGCTCCGGGGCCAGAAGGCCGTCGTAGACCACCGCGCCGCAGCGCTCCAGCAGCCGCAGGCCCCGGACGGTAATCAGGTCCGCCGCCCCGCAGCCCGCGCCCACCAGATACACCTTCCCGGTCCCCGCCCCGCCTTCTAAAACCGCCGCCAGGGCGGCCCCGTCCAGGGGGAAGCCCCCCTCCAGGCAGGAGGAAAACAGCCGGGAAAACACGGCGGCCCGCCGCGCCTCCGGGACCCGCTCCCGGACCAGGGGGCGCAGGGAGGCCAGGTACGCCAGCAGCTCCCCGAAGTCCTCCGGGACGGCCTCCGCAAGCCGCCGCTTCACCCAGGCGGCGGCGCTGGGACTGGCCCCGGCGGTGGAAACGCCCACCGTCAAGTCCCCCCGCTTCACCAGGGCGGGAAACAGGAAGGCGCACGATTCCCTGTCGTCCACGACATTGACGAAAATGCCCCTCTCCCGGCAGAGGACCGCGATCTCCCGGTTCGCCTCCCGGCTGTCCGTGGCGGCAACCACAAAAAACTTCCCCTCCAGCATGGAGGGCTCAAAGGCCCGGCGCAGCCGCGTCAAACCGGGAAGCTCCGCAAGCTCCGGCGAAATTTCCGGAGCGGCCACGGTGAGCCGGGGCCCGTAGGGCAGGAGCTTTTGCACCTTTCGCAGGGCCACGGCCCCGCCCCCCGCTATCAGGCCCTCCCGGCCCTCCAAATCCATAAAAAACGGAAAATACGCCATATCAGCCCTCCGACCGCAGTTCGCAGAAATAGCGCCAGCCCCCCGGCCCGGCGGTCCGGCCCAGGCGGACGCCCATGACCCGCTCCAGGACTCCGCTCCGGTAAATTTCCTCCGGCCCGCCCAGGGCCGCCAGGCGGCCCCCGGACAGCACCGCCGCCTCGTCCGCCGCGGAAAGGGCCAGGCAGAGGTCGTGAAGCGCCAGAACCACCGCCCGCCCCTCCGCCGCCAGGCGGCGGGTCAGGGCCAGCGTCTCCAGCTGGTGCCGGACGTCCAGATAGGTGGTGGGCTCGTCCATCAGGACGGTCTCCGTCTCCTGGGCCAGGGCCATGGCGAGATAGACCTTCTGCCGCTGGCCCCCGGACAGCTCCGGCAGGGGCCGCTCCGCCAAATCCAGCGCGTCCGCCTGCCTCAGGGCCCGCTCCACGGCCTCATGGTCCTCCCTCCGGCAGCGGCGGGGATAGGACAGGTAGGGAAACCGCCCGTGGAGGACCATCCGCCGGGCCGTAATGCTGGGCACGGGCCGGGATTGGGGCAGGAAGGCGATTTTTTGGGCGGCCTTCCGGGGACCGCAGTCCCCCAGGGGCCTCCCGTCCAGCAAAACCTCCCCGCCCTGGGCGGGCAGGAGGCCGGCCATGGTCCGCAGCAGCGTGCTTTTCCCGCAGCCGTTGGGCCCCAGGAGGGCCAGCACCCGCCCGGGCTGGGCGGACAGGGACACGCCCTCCAGCACCGGGCGGCCCGGATAGCCCGCCGAGACGTTCCTCAGCTCAAGCATGGCCGCCCCTCCTTCCCCGTCTCTGGCGCAGCAGCAGCCAGAGGAAGAAGGGCCCGCCCAGCAGGGACAGCACCACGCCCACCGGCAGCTCGTAGGGGGCGAACAGCGTCCGGGCCAGCACGTCGCACAGGGTCAGCAGCGCCGCGCCCCCCAGCGCCGCCGCCAGGAGAAGCCGGGCGGAGCTGTCCTCCCCCGCCAGCCGCCGGACCATGTGGGGGGCGATCAGGCCCACAAAGCCCAAAAGCCCCGCGAAGCTCACCGCCGCCCCCGCCATCGCCGCCGCCAGGGCCAGCAGGACCAGCCGCAGCCGCCGGGCCGGGAGCCCCAGGCTCCGGGCGGTCTCCTCCCCCAGGAGCAGCACGTCCATCTCCCCCGACAGGGACAGGGCCAGAAGGAACGCCGCCAAAGCCACCCAAAACGCCGGGGCCACCCGGCTCATGGAGAGGTTCGCCACGCCCCCTACCCGAAAGTCCGAGTAGCCGTTCAGAGCGTCGGGAAAAAAGGTCAAAACCGCGTCGACGCCCGCGCCGAACATGCCGCTGACCGCCACGCCCGCCAGCACCAGGGTCATTTTGGACGCGCCGGTCCGCGCCCCGATGGCCAGCACCAGCCCAACGCCCCCCAGGGCCCCCAGAAAGGCGGCGAAGGGGAGCGCCGCCGTCCGGGCGGGCCAGAGGGCCGCGCACACCGCCGTCAGCAAACCCGCCCCGGCGTTCACGCCGATGACGTTGGGGGCGGCCAGGGGATTTCCCAGCACCCCCTGGATGACGGTCCCCGCCGCCGCCAGGGCCGCTCCCGCCAGGAGGCACCCGCAGGTCCGGGGCAGGCGGGCGTAGAGCACGATTTGGCGGGCCGCGCCGTCCCCCCTTCCCAGCAAAGCCGCCAGGACCTCTCCCGGGGCCAGGGCCGCCGCCCCCAGGCACAGGCTCAGCAGGGCGGAAAAGCCCGCCAGCGCCGCCAGGGCCGGGAGAACGTATTTAATTCGGGTAGAGGATATCCGCGAGTCCTTCATAGGCTTCCCCCCAGCGGGCGTTGGGCTTCAGGTTGTAGAGCCGGTGGTCCAGGGTGATGAACCGGCCCTCCCTCACCGCCCGGAGGCCGCTCCAGGCGGGATTGGACAGCAGGGCCGCGTCCAGGGATTTCTGCGCCGCCGAAGCGTCCGCCCCCTGGAGGACGGCGAAGATATAATCCGGGTCCCCGGCGATGACTCCTTCCACGCTCAGGTTCTCCAGAAGGCCCCCGCCGTCGGCGATGTTGACGCAGCCAAGATCCGCCAGCATCTCCCCCAGGACGCTGCCCTCGCTGCCCTTGGCCTTGCAGCTGCTGCCGCTGGCCCGGACATAAAGGACCCTGGGGGCGCTGCCGTCCTGCCGGGCGACGGCGGCGTCCACCTGCGCGCGGATGTCCGCGCCGTAAGTCTCGTACCGCTCCGGCTGCCCGGTGAGGCGGGAGCAGACCTCCAGCATCCGCAGATAGTCGCCGAAGCAGTCCACCTCAAAATAGGCGGCGGGAATCCCCGCCCGGGCAAAGGCGTCCTTCAGCTCCAGATTTGCGGCGGTATTGACGCTGGCTAAAATCAAGTCCGGCTCCGCCGCCAGCAGCACCTCCAGATTCGGCTCCTTCACGGCCCCCAGGTCCGCCGTGTCCTCCCGCAGTCCCAAATCAAAGGAGGTCCACGCGTCCCCGGCGGCCGCCGCCAGGGTATCCCTCCCTCCGGCCAGGCACCAGATATCGGCAAAGCTGCCAATCATCGCCGCCACTCTCCGGGGCGGGGGCAGGGAAAATTCCTGGCCCAGGTCGTCGGTAAAGGACACCGTCCCGCCGGAGGACGGCGGAGGGCTTTCAGCCTCTTCCGGCGGGTTCTCCCCGCAGGCCGCCAGAAGCAGCAGCAGGGCAAGCAGGGGGCAAATGCGTTTCATAGGCGTTCTCTCCCGTCGGACAGCAAAGGAGGCGGGCCCCGGGCTCGCCTCCTTTCCGTCAAAAATTACGCCTCAGGCGTACTTCGCCACAATGGCGTTCAGGTCCTCCCGGTGCTCCCGGGACCACTGGGACCAGCTCTGGCCCGCGGCGGCGGCGGCCCTCCCCAGCTCCACCAGCAGGGCGGGGACGTCCTTTTCCAGAATCACTGCCCCCGCCTCGCCAAAGCGGGCCCCGTCCGGCGCGTCGCTGCCCCCCAGGAACATGCGGAACGCGGGCTGGGGCTTCTTGTCCTCCAGGCGCACGCCGCCCTGGAAGCCGATGGTCCCCGCCTGGTGGGCGGCGCAGCTGGAGGGGCAGCCGGAGATGTTGATGCGGGGCAGGGCCCCGTCGGGAATTCCGGCCTCCCGCACCGCCGCCACGGCGGCCCGGAGCAGCCCCTGGCTGTCCCGGACGCCCTGCTGGCACACCGCCGCGCCGATGCAGGCCACGCTGTACTCAAACTCCGTCTCCGCGCCGTCCTCCGTAACGGCCAGGACCATCGAAGCCCCGGCGGCGGCAAGGTTCACGATATACAGCGTCTCGTCCGGCCCCACCCGGCACTCCGCGCCGGGAATGTCCTTCAAGACGGCATAGAGCTCCGCGGGCTTCTCCACCGGCAGCACGCCGCCGATGGGGTGGTACTTCACGGCGTACAGCCCCTCCTGCTTCTGGGGAATGGCCCGGGGATGGTCCAGGGTCTCCCCCGTGCCCTTGGCGATATCGGCCGGGGCCTCCAGGCCCGAAAGCTCCAGCCCGCCCCCGGCCTTCAGCGCCTCCACGTTCCTGAGGAACGCCTCCTTCAGCCCCTCGGGGCCCAGGGTATCTTGCATGAAGCGGGTCCGTGCCTTGGCCCGGTTCTCATAGTTGCCGTGCTGGCAGAAGGTGTCCACCATGGCCCTGACGTAGTATAAAACGTCCCCGGGCTTCACCGCCTCGTCCACCAAAACGCCCATGCGGCAGCCCATGGCCCCCAGGCCCCCGGCGATGCGGAGGGAGAAGGTCCCGTCCTCCCGGGCCTGGAAGCCCATGTCCCGGAAGGCGCTGTGGACGGAGTCGTCCGCGCCGTTGGAAAAGGCGATTTTCAGTTTCCGGGGCATGTGAATCTCCCGGCAGATGGAAAGGAGGTAATCCGTCACCGCCGCCGCCCAGGGAGACGGGTCAAACGCCTCCCCCTTCTGCACGCCGGAGAGGGGGCTGCACATGACGTTCCGGGGGTTGTCCCCGCCGCCGCCCCGGCAGATGATGCCGCAGGAAACGGCCTCCCCCATGATGGCGGGCACCTGGTCCGCCGCCAGGTCGTGGAGCTGCACCGTCTCGCAGGTGGTGAGCTTCATGCGCCGGACCTGGTATTTCTCCACGGTATCCGCCAGGAATTTCAGCCGCTCCAGCGTCAGCCGCCCGGCGGGCAGCCGCAGGCGGAGCATGTGCTTCTCCTGGTCCCGCTGGGCATAGCTGCCCATGCCGCCGGAACAGCCCTTGTAGTCCTTCTTTTCAATTTTCCCCTCCTGAAAATCCCGGATTTTCCCGGAGAAGTCCTCAATTTCCTCCCGGTATGTCTGGAGCCATTTGGAATCCACCATAAAGCGCCGCCCTCTTTTCAAGTATTCCGCCGCCAAGGCGGGAAATTGTCTCTCTTATTGTATCACAACGCCCGGCTCTCCGCAATCCCCAATCACGGAGCCTCCAAGCCCTCCAGATAGTGGACGAACTGCTGGGCCGTCCGGCCGGAGAAGCCGCCGTGGCGGACCTCCCAGGCGTTAGCCTTCACCGCCAGCTCCTTCTCGTCCATCTGAATTCCCTGCCGCTCCGCCAAAGCCTTGACGATGGCCTGGAACTCCTTGGGGGTGGGGGCGTTGTAGTGGATGGTCACGCCGAACCGCGCCGCCAGGGAGAGCTTTTCCTCCATGGTGTCGGAGCGGTGAACATCCCCGTGGTGCTCCATGTCCTGGCGGTCGTTCCAGGTCTCCCGGATGAGGTGGCGCCGGTTGGACGTGGCGTAAATCAGCACGTTCTCCGGCCGGGTTTCCACGCCGCCCTCGATGACGGCCTTGAGGAACTTGTACTCCACCTCGTTCTCCTCGAAGGAGAGGTCGTCGATGAAGATGACAAAGCGGTAATTCCGGTTTTTGATCTCCGCCAGGATGCGGGACAGCTCCCCGAACTGGTGCTTGTAAATCTCAATCATCCGCAGGCCCCGGTCGTAGTACTCGTTGACGAGGGCCTTGACGCTGGTGGACTTTCCGGTGCCCGCGTCGCCGTAGAGCAGGACGTTGTTGGCGTGCTTCCCGGCCAGGAACGCCTCCGTGTTCCGGCGGAGCTCCGCCTTCTGCCTCTCGCAGCCCAAAAGATCCTCCAGCCGCACGCCGTCCACGTTGCTGATGGGCAGGAACTCCAGCCCCGCCGCCTCCCGCCGTATGCGGAAGGCCCGGTTCATTGCGAACACGCCGAAGCCGTAGCGCTTGTAGTAGTCTGTCACAAGACGGAACATCTCATGCCCGTTTTCTGCCGCCGCCAGGGCCCTGCGGAGGCGGAGAACCTGGGCGCTCACGTCCCGGTTATAGGTCCGCTCCCGTTTGGGGATGGCGCGGTAATGGCAGATGGTGGAAAAGCAGTCCGTCTCCAGATACGCCTCCACGGCGGAAAAATCGTAGTGGAACAGCTGGTGGAAGACGGCGAGGTCGTTCTCCGCGAAGCGGTTTACGCTGCCGTCCTCCGCGGCCCCCGTCCGTTCGCAGGTCCGGGTGAAGGAGTTGTCGTTGGTCATGAGGACCCAGGTCAGGCAGCACTGCCAGAGGTTCTCGTCAAAGCCGCAGGCGGTGGAGAGGTCCAGAATGCGCTTGATTTGGGCGCAGGTCCGCCGGAGCAGCGCCTCCTTGTCCCCGCCGCCTTCACAGTCCCGGACGATTTCCGCCAGCCGGACCAGGATGCTGTCTTCGCCCAGATCACTGTAGAGAATGAGGCGGGAGAGTATGCGGTTCATATTTTCAGTCCTTTCCTTTTTGAAAGGCCGCCGGGTTTTCGCGGGGCCCCCTGTCAAGCGGGCCAGGGGAATACCCCCCTGGCCCAGGTTCGCGGAAGACGCTTTTTCAGTTGGAGGCGGTATCGGGGTCCGTGTCGTCGCCCCAGAGCATGTTGCGCCGCAGCTCCGCGCCCACGGTCTCCATCTGGTGCCGGGCCAGCTGGCGGCGCTTGGCGTTGAAGAAGGTCCGGCCGTTCTTGTTCTCGGCAATCCACTTCCCGGCGAACACGCCGTCCTGGATGTCCGTAAGGACGGCCTTCATGTTCTTCTTGGTCTCCTCGTAGGGGAGAATCCGGGGGCCGGAGACGTACTCGCCGTACTCTGCCGTGTCGGAAATGGAGTAGTTCATCATGGCCACGCCGCCCTTGTTGATGAGGTCGATGATCAGCTTCATCTCGTGGATGCACTCGAAGTAGGCGTTCTCCGGGGCGTAGCCCGCCTCCACCAGGGTCTCGAAGCCCATCTTCATCAGCTCCACCACGCCGCCGCAGAGGACGGCCTGCTCGCCGAAGAGGTCGGTTTCCGTCTCGTCCTGGAAGGTGGTCTCCATCACGCCGCCCCGGGCGCCGCCGATGCCCGCCGCGTAGGCCAGGGCCAGGTCCAGGGCCTTTCCCGTGGCGTTCTGCTCCACGGCGACGAGGCAGGGCACGCCCTTGCCCGCCACGTAGGTGGAGCGGACGGTGTGGCCGGGGCCCTTGGGGGCGATCATGGAAACGTCCACGCCGGCGGGAGGCACGATCTGCTTGAAGTGGATATTGAAGCCGTGGGCGAACATCAGCATGTTCCCCTCCTCCAGGTTGGGGGCGATATCCTTATTGTACACCTCCGCCTGGACCTCGTCGTTCACCAGGATCATGACGATGTCGGCCCACCTGGCGGCGTCCGCCACGGTCTGGACCTTCAAGCCCGCCTTCTCGGCGGCGGCCCAGTTTTTGGAGCCCTGGCGCAGGCCCACGCACACGTCGCAGCCGGACTCCTTCAGGTTCAGGGCATGGGCGTGGCCCTGGGAGCCGTAGCCGATAACGCCGATTTTCTTTCCGTCCAGCTTGCCCAGGTCGCAGTCCTTCTCATAATACATTCTTGCCATATTCGTATTCCTCCTTCAATTTGCTCTCGTCATATATCGTGCTACGCCCTCTCTCGATGGCGATAGTACCCGTCTTCGCGATTTCCAGGATGCCGAAATCCTCCAGCATCTGAATCAGGGCCGCGTTCTTGCTCTGGGAGCCGAAGACCCACACGGTCAAGGACTCCTTGTCCACGTCGATGATGTGGCCCCGGAAAATGTTGGTCATCTGAATGATTTCATCCCGGGTGCCGTGGTCCGCCGCCCGGACCTTGATGAGGGCGGTTTCCCGGCGGATGCAGGTCTCCTCGTCGAATATCTTCACCGCCTGAACCCCCAGGAGCCTGCGGCACTGGGTCGCCAGCTGGTTCACCACCAGCTCGTCCGCCAGCAGTTCGATGGAAATGCGGGCGGTATGGGGCCGGTCCGTGGCCCCGGAGACGATGGACTCAATGTTGTATCCCTTCCGGGAGAACAGCCGGGCCACCTGGCTGAGGATGCCGGGGGTGTCCTCCGTCAAAATGCAGAGGGTGTAGAGCTTCTTCTCCGTGTCCCATTGCTTTCTCATGACTCTCCTCCTTCGCCCAGCAGGAAATCCGTAATTTCGGAGCCGGAGGCCACCATGGGCCGGACCATCTCGTCAATGTCCAGGCGGCAGTCGATGACCGCGGGCTCCCTGACCGCCAGGGCCTCCGCCAGGGCCGTTTCCATCTCCGCCGCCGTCTCCACCCGGAAGCCCCGTACGCCGTACGCCTCCGCCAGCTTCACGAAGTCCGGCCCCCGGTCCAGGGTGGTCTCGGAATAGCGCCCGCCGTAAATAAGGCTCTGCCACTGGCGGACCATGCCCAGGGTCCCGTTGTTGAAGACCACGGTGATGATGGGCAGCTTGTAATGCTGTACGGTCGCCAGCTCGTGGCAGTTCATGCGGAAGCACCCGTCCCCCGTGATATGGAAGACCCGCTTTTCCGGGTGGGCGGTCTGGGCCCCGACGGCGGCCCCCAGGCCGAAGCCCATGGTGCCGAAGCCCCCGCTGGTGAGCATCTGTCCCGGGTACTGGAAGTGGAGGTACTTGATGGCCCACATCTGATGCTGGCCCACGTCCGTGGCCACGACGGCGTCCGGCGGCATCTGGACGCGGATGGTCTCCAGCACCTGCTGGGGGGTCAGGTGGTCGCTGGCCTCCGCCACGGAGGGGGCCCGGAGGGGCAGAATGCGGGCCTTCCATTCGCTGTGGTCGTACCGGGGCAGCTTCTCGTTCAGCATCGCCAGCACCCGCCGGGCGGAGCCGATGATATGGTGGTCCGTCAGCACGTTCTTGTCGATTTCCGCCCGGTCGACGTCAATCTGGACAATCTTCGCCTGCCTGGCGAAGGTGCCCGGATTCAGGGCCACCCGGTCGGAGAAGCGGCAGCCCACGGCAATCAGCAGATCGCACTCGTTGCAGGCGGTGTTGGACGCCTTGGACCCGTGCATGCCGATCATGCCGGTGGTGAGGGGATGGCTTCCGGAGAAGCCGCCGCCGCCCATGAGGCTGATGGCCACGGGAGCGTCCAGCCTCTCGGCGAACTCCTTGAACTCCTTATCCGCCCGGCCCAGCACCACGCCGCCGCCGCAGATGACGAAGGGCCGCTCCGCTTCGGCAATCATATGCAGGAGGATGTCCACATCCTCCCGGTTGGGCTCGGGCTTTTTCAGCTCCTGGTCCCGGCTCAGCTCCCGCATCCCGGCGCAGCCCCGGTTCTCCCGCCAGGGGACGAACTCATACTCGATTTCCACGCCGGGGAAGGTCACGTCCTTCAAAAAGTCGATGAGCACCGGCCCCGGCCGCCCGCTGGCGGCCACGGCGAAGGCCTGGCGCATGACGGCGGGGATGGTATTCGCGTCCCGCACCAGGAAGGTGGCCTTGGTAATGGGCATGGCGATGCCGGTGATGTCCACCTCCTGGAACGCGTCCTTGCCCAGGGTGGCCTCGGTGACGTTGCAGGTGATGAAGACCACCGGGGAGGAATCCAGGTACGCCGTGGCGATGCCGGTGGTCAGGTTCGTGGCCCCGGGGCCGGAGGTGGCGAAGCACACGCCCACCTTCCCGGTGGAGCGGGCGTAGCCGTCCGCCGCGTGGGCCGCCCCCTGCTCGTGGGCGGTCAATACGTGGTGAATCTTGTCCTGGTAACGGTACAGCTCGTCATAGACGTTCAATATGGTGCCGCCGGGATAGCCGAAGACGGTGTCCACCTCCTGCTCCAAGAGGCACTCCATAATGGCGGCTGTGGCTCTGATTTTCACATGATCTCCTGCTTTCTTACCTGTATTTGTTCACTGGTCCACGTCGAAGAGGACCCAAAGCCCCTGCTCCGCCGCGCTGTGCCAGAAGGGGCGGGAATCCGACAGATACTCCCAGGTATATCCAAAATCCACCTCATCCATCGGGTAGTTGTACTCCTCGGGGTCCATGGCGAAATAGAGCTTCCGGAACGCTTCCTCCGTCATTCCCTGAAGGAATTGGTCCACCTGCCGGACCTGTTCGGGGGATTTGCAGACGACGAGATAGTCCTCCTCCCCCTCCCGGTCGCCCCGGAGCACCTCGCCCCCCAGTACAACCCAGCAGCCCGGGGCCGGGGTATTCCCAAATTCCAGCTTACTTCCACTCAGCGCCCGGTGCATGGCGTCCCAGGACTTATCCACGTCGTAGATGTCCACCGTCTCCATTTCGTCCAGATAGTCGGGAATCCGGTCCTTCCTCGGCACGGCCCGCAGCTTGTTCAGCGCGTCCCCGGTAATGGCCCGAAAGCCTCCTAAGCAGCTCATAACCGCATCCTCCTTCTTCAAGCCTTCCGGCTTATTTCCACAGCTTCACCGCGTTCTTGTCCTCGGCCAGGCAGATGTCCCGCAGGGTCTCCAGCTCCCCGGTGTGGTCCTCCTGCGGGTCCTCGTAGTCCAGCACCGCGGCAACGGAGAACTCGAAGCCCTCCTCGCCGTACTGCTTC
>CATLJA010000033.1 GCA_949959305.1 uncultured Oscillibacter sp. | reverse complement strand
CAGGGCGGCCGCCCCGCCCCGCAGCAGAACCAGCAGCCCGTTCAAAAGCCCGCCAGCCGGGTCCCCCAGAAGAAGATTGTGGACACCCGGAAGGGCGGCGACGTGAACCTGGCCAAGTACGACGAGCGCCTGGAAACCCTGGGCGGCCAGCAGGGCGAGCGGATGCAGCGCCAGCAGCGCTCCGGCCGGGAGAAGGTCCGGGGCGGCCAGCAGCGCCGGGGCGGCCCCGTGTTCTCCAACAAGCGCCGCCAGGACGAGGCGGAGAAAATGCGCCGCCTCCAGCTGGAAATCGCCAAGAAGGCCCCCCTCAAGGTCCAGATTCCCGACGAGATTTCCGTGGGCGAGCTGGCCAGCCGCATGAAGAAGACCGGCGCGGAGGTGGTCAAGGCCCTGATGAAAAACGGCATCATGGCCTCCCTGCCCCAGATGATCGACTACGATACCGCCTCCTTCATCGCCGAGGAAATGGGCTGCAAGGTGGAAAAGGAAGTCGTCGTCACCATTGAGGAAAAGCTTATCGACGTCTCCGAGGACAAGGCGGAGGACCTGGTCCCCCGGGCCCCCGTGGTGGTGGTCATGGGACACGTGGACCACGGCAAGACCTCCCTGCTGGACACCATCCGCAACACCTCCGTCGCCTCCGGCGAGGCCGGCGGCATCACCCAGCACATCGGCGCGTACCAGGTCCAGGTCAACGGCAAGCCCATCACCTTCCTGGACACCCCGGGCCACGAGGCGTTCACCTCCATGCGCGCCCGGGGCGCCATGGTGACGGACATCGCCATTTTGATGGTGGCGGCGGACGACGGCATCATGCCCCAGACCATCGAGTCCATCAGCCACGCCAAGGCGGCCAACATCCCCATCGTGGTGGCCGTGAACAAAATCGACAAGGAAAACGCCAACCCCGACAAGGTCATGCAGCAGCTGACGGAGCACGGCCTGGTCCCCGAGGACTGGGGCGGCGAGACCATCTGCTGCAAGATTTCCGCCAAGAAGAACATCGGCATCGACCACCTGCTGGAGATGGTGACCCTCACCGCCGAGATGGCGGAGCTGAAGGCCAACCCCAGCCGGGCGGGCCAGGGCACCGTCATCGAAGCCCGGCTCGACAAGGGCCGGGGCCCGGTGGCCACGCTGCTGGTGCAGAACGGCACCCTGAAGCAGGGCGATATCATCATCGCGGGCACCGCCGTGGGCCGCGTCCGCACCATGCTGGACTACAAGGGCGGGCGGCTTGCCGAGGCGGGCCCCTCCGTCCCCGTGGAAATCGCGGGCCTCAGCGAGGCCCCCACCGCCGGTTCCCCCTTCTTCGCCGTCAGCGACGAGCGGATGGCCCGGGAGCTGGTGGAGCAGCGCAAGGCCGAGGAGCGGGCCAAGGCCGCCGCCCCCGTGCAGAAGGTCAGCCTGGAGAACCTGTTCGACCAGATTCAGGCCGGCGAGCGGAAGGAGCTGGCCCTCATCGTCAAGGCCGACGTGCAGGGCAGCGTGGAGGCCGTGAAGGCGTCGCTGGAGAAGCTCTCCAACGAGGAGGTAAACGTCCGGGTCATCCACGGCGGCGTGGGCGCGGTGAACGAGTCCGACGTCATGCTGGCCTCCTCCTCGGGCGCCATCATTGTGGGCTTCAACGTCCGGCCCGACGCAGCCGCCCGGGACGGCGCGGCGCGGCAGAACGTGGATATGCGGATGTACCGGGTCATCTACGACTGCATTGACGAAATCACCGCCGCCATGAAGGGCATGCTGGCCCCCAAGTTCCGGGAGGCCCTGCTGGGCCACGCGGAGGTCCGCCAGACCTACAAGGTCTCGGGCGTGGGCACCGTGGCGGGCTGCTACGTCCAGGACGGCAAAATCGTGCGGAACTGCTCCGTCCGCCTGGTCCGGGACGGCATCGTCATCCACGAGGGCGCGCTGGGCTCCCTCCAGCGGTTCAAGGACGCGGCCAAGGAGGTTGCCAGCGGCTACGAGTGCGGCCTGACCATCGAGAAGTTCAACGATATCAAGGAAGGCGATATCGTGGAGGGCTATACTATGGAAGAAATTCCCCGATAAGGCGCGAACCAGGGGCGGCGGCACAGCCGCCGCCCTTTGCCGTAAATACAACCTGGCAGGAAGGTGTTCTCTTTGTTTTCTCCGTCCTCTTTCCCCGAAAGCCCCGCCCCCTATCAAAGCCTGAGCCTCCGCCGCAGCGAGCTGATGGGCCTTGCCACCCTCTGGGTCATGCTGTTCCACGCCTACCCCTTTACCTTCCGGATCGCGCCCCTGGACACGTTTAAGGGCCTCGGCTATCTCGGGGTGGACGTCTTTATCCTGCTCTCCGCCATGGGGATTTACGTCTCCCTCTGGAAGGCGGAGCAGCGGGGGGAGGGAAACCGCCCCGGCCGGTTTTACGCCAAGCGGCTGATTCGGATTCTCCCGTCCTTCTGGCTGGTGGTGGGGGCGTACAGCCTGTTTCTCGTGCAGGCGGGCCGCGCCGGCTGGAGCACGATCTTCTGGAACCTCTCCACCCTGTACTTCTGGTTTCAGATTCCCGGCACGTTTAACTGGTACATCCCCGCGCTTCTGGCGTTCTATCTGCTCTCGCCCTTTTACGTGAAGCTTTTCCGCCGCTGCCCGGACGGCTGGAAGTGGGCGCTGACCGCCGCCGCGTTTCCCGTCTCCTACGTGCTGTACAGGCTCGCCCTTCCCTTCGGGCAGCTCTACTTTCTCGCCTGCCGCATGCCGGCCTTCGCCCTGGGCGTCCTGACAGGCGGCTGCCTCGTCTCCCGGCAGCCCCTTACCCGCCGGCACGCCGCCGCCTGGGCCGGGCTTTCCCTGGCGGGCCTTCTGATGCTCATTCCCCATATGGTCCCCTCGGCGGGATGGGTCCGCCTTTCCCTCAACTACCTGTTCGCGGCGCAGCTGGTCCCGCTCTGCATGCTCCTGGCCCTGGCGGTTGGGAAGCTCCCGAAATGGATGCAGGCGTTTTTGCGCCTCCTGGGTCAGTGCAGCCTGGAAATTTACCTCCTGAACGTCATTGTAACCCGGGAGTTTGACCTGCTGGCCCCCTATCTGGACCGGGGTCCCAGGCACGTTTTCTATTACGCGGTGGTATATTCCGCCAACCTGCTTCTCGGAATCGGGCTGCACAAGCTGATCTCCCGCCTGATTCCGGCGGGGCCCAAATCCCCCGCCCCGTATCAGAACCGCCAGGAAGGCGCATCCTAATACCCTGTTCCCCCAATATCAAGGAGGCGTTTTTATGCCCAGTAACCGAATCAACCGCATCAACGATGAAATCCAGCGGGAGCTGGCGGCCCAGCTCCGCAGCCTGAAGGACCCCCGGGTCTCCGGCATGGTCTCCATCACCCGGGTGGACGCCACCAACGACCTGCGCTACGCCCGCGTCTATGTCAGCGTTTTGGACAAGGAGCGGGAAAAGGACGTGCTGAAGGGCCTGAAATCCGCCTCCGGCTTTCTCCGCCGGGAGCTTGGCCGCGCCCTCCAGCTCCGCTATACGCCGGAGCTCCAGTTTGCCGGAGACGACTCCATCCAGCATGGGGCCCACATCCTGGAGCTCCTCCGCCGGGAGGAGGAAAAAGACGCCGCCCGGGCCCCCCGGACCGGGGAGGAGGAATGAGCATGCTCACCATACCGGAGACCGCCGCCCTGCTGCGGTCCTTTGACAACGTCCTGATTCTCACCCACGTCCGCCCCGACGGAGACACCGTGGGCTCCGCCGCCGCCCTCTGCGCGGGGCTGCGGGCCCTGGGGAAAACGGCGTACCTGCTGCCAAATCCCGGGCTGACGGACACGACGGCCCCCTTCTTCCGGCCCTACGCCGCGCCGGAGGGCTTTTGCCCTGAGCGGGTGGTCTCCACGGACATCGCCTCCACGGCGCTGTTCCCGGAGAACGCGAAGCCCTATATAGATCGGGTGGACCTGGCCATCGACCACCACCCCTCCTTCGAGGGCTTCGGAAAGGCCAGCTATGTCCGCCCCTCCGCCGCCGCCACGGGGGAGATTCTCTACGACGTTCTGGCGGCCCTGGGGCCCATCACGGCGGAGATGGCCCTGCCCCTTTACGTGGCCGTTGCTACGGACTGCGGCTGCTTCGCCTACGGCAACACCACCGCCCATACCCACGCCGTGGCCGCCGCCCTGCTGCGGACCGGCATTGATTTCCACGCGGTGAACAAGACCTTCTTCCGCACCAAGACGAAAAAGCGCCTGGCGCTGGAGGCCGCCATGCTCGGCGGAATCGAGTACCACGACCGGGAGCGGACGGCGGTGCTGGCCGTGCCCCTGTCCCTCATTTCCCAGGTCGGGGCCGCGGAAACCGACGCGGAGGACCTCTCCGCCCTGGGCGGGCAGATCGAGGGGGTGGACTGCGCCGTCACCATGCGGGAGCTCCGTCCGGACGTGTGGAAGTTCTCCCTCCGCACCGGCCCCCGGATCAACGCCACGCGGGCCTGCGCCCTGCTGGGGGGCGGGGGCCACGCCGCCGCCGCCGGGTGCACCGTGGAGGCCCCCTTCCAGGAGGCCAAGCGGCGGATGCTGGAGGCCATCGCCCAGGTGGCCCCGGACTTCACTCTATAAACCGGGAGGACGGTTTCCATGCCCAACGGCATTCTTATCATCGACAAGCCCGCCGGGTGGACCTCTATGGACGTGTGCGCCAAAATACGGGGGATTCTTCATGAAAAGCGGGTGGGCCACGGCGGCACCCTGGACCCCATGGCGACGGGGGTTCTCCCGGTCTTTGTGGGCCGGGCCACCCGGGCCGTGGAATTCGCCGAAAACGGGCGGAAGGAATACCTGGCCGGCCTCCGGCTGGGCCTGGTCACCGACACCCAGGACGTGACCGGCACGGTGCTGGAGACCCGCCCGGTGACGGCGGGCCCGGCGGAGCTGGAGGCCGCTCTGGCGGCCTTCCGGGGGGAGATTTTACAGGTCCCCCCCATGTATTCCGCCGTGAAAATCCAGGGGAAGAAGCTCTACGAGCTGGCCCGGAAGGGCCAAGAGGTGGAGCGGAAGGCCCGGCCCGTCACCGTTTACGAGCTGGAGCTGCTGGAGGCGGAGAGCGGAACGGATTACCGCCTCCGCTGCCTCTGCTCCAAGGGGACCTACATCCGGACCCTCTGCCACGACGTAGGGCGGGCCCTGGGCTGCGGCGGGGCGCTGTACAGCCTCCGTCGGACCATGGCGGCGGGCTTCACCCTGGACCAGGCCGTCACCCTGGAGGACGTGCAGGAGGGCGGAGAGGCCCTGCTCCGCCCTCTGGACAGCCTGTTCGCCCAGCACCCCGCCCTGACGCTTCGGTCCCCGGGGCAGGAAAAGCGGGTCCGCTGCGGAAACCCCGTCACCCTGCCGGGGACGGCGGAGGGTACTTACCGGCTTTACGGGCGGGAGGGGGAATTTCTCTGCCTCTCCCGGGGGTCGGCGGACGGAACGCTGACTTCCATCAAGAATTTCTTTGGAGCGTAGTATGAAAGAACGTGTGATCGCCCTGGGCTTCTTCGACGGGGTCCACCTGGGCCACGCCGCCCTTCTCCGCCGGACGGCGGAGGAAGCCGCCCGGCGGGGCTGCACCCCCGCCGTCTTCACCTTTGACCGCCCCCCGAAGGAGGTGGTCGCCGGGCTCCCCTGCCCCCTTATCAATTCCCCGGAGGACCGGCGGGATTTGGTCCGGCGGCTGTACGGGATTAAGGACGTTATCATGGCCCCCTTCGACCGGGAGATGATGACCACCTCGTGGGAGGATTTTGTGACGGAGCTGCTGGCGGGCCGCTGGCACGCCGTGCATCTTGTGGCGGGCCACGACCACCGCTTCGGCCACAAGAACCAGGGCACGCCGGAGCTTTTGAAAGAGAAGTGCGCCGCCCTGGGCCTGGGCTGCGACGTCATTCCCAAGGTGGAAATCGGCGGGATCACCGTCAGCTCCACCTATATCCGCCGCCTGCTGGAGCTGGGACAGGTGGAGCGGGCCAACCGCTTCCTGGGCCATCCCCATACCCTGACGGGGACGGTGGGCCACGGGCGGGGGCTGGGCTCGGCCCGGCTGTTTCCCACGGCGAACCTTCCGGTTCCGCCCCGGGTGCTGGCTCCCAGCCACGGGGTCTATGCCACCCGGGCTTATTTTGAGGACGGGACCAGCCGCCCCGCCGTCACCAACGTGGGCACCCGGCCCACGGTGAACAGCGGCGCGGACGTGACGGTGGAGGCGTGCCTGCTGGACTTTCAGGGGGATTTGTACGGGCGGGTCCTGCGGCTGGAGTTTTACCGGCGCCTGCGGGATGAAATTCGGTTTGACTCCCTGGAGGCCCTCCGGGCCCAGATTGCCGCCGACGCGGAACGCACGCGGCGGTATTTTCAGGAAAATCCCGGATAACCGGAGCGGCGCTCCGGGAGGGGCGCGCTCCTTCTCCGCATATGAAAGGACCGGACGGGGATTCCCGTCCGGTCCTTTTGCGCTTATTTTTTGAATTCGTCCACATGGAGGCACCGCATGGCGTTGAGGATGGCGAGGAAGGCGACGCCCACGTCGGCGAACACGGCCTCCCACATGGTGGCCGCGCCAAAGGCCCCCAGCAGCAGCACCGCCCCCTTCACCCCCAGGGCGAACCAGATATTCTGCTTCACAATCCGCAGGGTCTTCCGGGAAATCCGCATGGCCGCGGCAATTTTCGCCGGGTTGTCGTCCATCAGCACCACATCCGCCGCCTCGATGGCGGCGTCGGAGCCCAGGGCCCCCATGGCGATGCCGATATCCGCCCGGGTGAGGACCGGCGCGTCGTTGATGCCGTCCCCCACGAAGGCCAGGGCCGCTCCGGCGGGCTTCCCGGCAAGCAGGGCTTCCACCCGCTCCACCTTGTCCGCCGGGAGAAGCTGGGCGTGGTACTCGTCAATCCCCAGCTCCCGGGCCACGGCCCTGGCCGCGGCTTCCGTGTCGCCGGTGAGCATGACGGTTCTTTTCACTCCCGCCGCCTTCAGACCCTCCACCAGGGTCTTCGCCTCGGGCTTGGGCAGGTCGGAAATCAGGATGTGCCCGGCGTAGGCCCCCTCCACCGTCACATGGACGATGGTCCCAGGCAGATCGCAGGGCTCCCACCGGACGCCCTCCCGTTCCATCAGGCGGCTGTTCCCGGCGGAGACGGCTTTCCCATCCACTCGGGCGGCAACGCCGTGGCCGGCGATTTCCTCCACGTCCGTCACCCGGCCCGGGTCGATTTCCTTTCCCCACGCCTTGCGCAGGGAAAGGGAAATGGGATGGCTGGACCAGCTCTCCGCCAGGGCGGCGGCCTCCAGCAGCTCCTGTTCGCCAAAGCCCTCCGCCGGGTGCAGGGCGGCGACGGTGAAGCTCCCCTGGGTCAGGGTGCCCGTCTTGTCAAAGACCACCGTCTCCGTCTTCGCCAGGGTCTCCAGGTAGTTGCTGCCCTTCACCAAAATGCCGCACTTGCTGGCCCCGCCGATGCCGCCGAAGAAGCTCAGGGGCACGGAGATAACCAGGGCGCAGGGGCAGGAGATAACCAGGAAGATGAGCGCCCGGTGAAGCCACCCGGTCCACTGGGTCCCCGCCAGGAAGCCGGGCTGGGCCTGGGGCGGAAGCAGGGCCAGGGCAATGGTGGGAATCAGGAACAGCGCCAAGGCGGCAATGACAACGCAGGGGGTGTAGTACCGGGCGAAGCGGGTGATGAAATTTTCGCTGGCGGCCTTTTTCTCCCCGGCGTTCTCCACCAGGTCCAGGATTTTGGACACGGTGGATTCCTCACAGGGCTTTGTAACCCGCACCCGCAGGAGGCCCGACTGGTTCACGCAGCCGCTGATGACCGCGTCTCCCGGCCCCACGTCCCGGGGCGCGGATTCTCCGGTGAGGGCGGCGGTGTCCAGGGCGGAAACGCCCTCGATGACCTCCCCGTCCAGGGGGACCCGCTCGCCGGGGCGGACCACCACCACGGAGCCCACCTCCACGTCCTCCGGGTCCACCTCCTCTAGGGAGCCGTCCCCGTTTTCCAGGTTGGCTGTGTCGGGCCGGATGTCCATAAGGGCGGCGATGGACTGGCGGGAGCGCCCCACGGCATAGTCCTGGAACAGCTCTCCGGTCTGGTAGAACAGCATAACGAAGACCGCCTCGGCGTATTCCCCGGTGGCGAAGGCCCCCACGGTGGCCAGGGCCATGAGGAAATTCTCGTCGAAGACCTGGCCGTTCAGGATGTTGCGGACGGCCTTCCAAAGCACGTCCCAGCCGATGACGGCGTAGGGAGCCAGGTACAAAAGCCACAGGATGGGAATTCCATCCGCCGGCGCCAGGGGGGACAGCAGCTTTACCCCAATCAGCAGAGCCGCCGCCGCGAGAATTCTATAGAGCATCTTCCGCTGTTTGCGGGTGAGGTTTTTCATAAGGAACGCCTCCTTGAAAATTCGCGTTTTGTTCTTGCGTTTCTCTCGGGATTCTGTTATAGTGGAGGCGGCATGAAGGGTGGCCGCGCCGCCCGTGCTGTGTCAGCAGGTTCCCTGTGGTTGTCAGGCCGGGGAGCCTGCTTTTTTGGCAGGGCCCGCCTTCCGGCGGGCCTTTTGGCTTTACAGGTTGATAATGCAGTCCGGCTCCACCTTTTTGCAGACCGCGACGATCTCCTTCATGATGTCGTCAAAGCGGGCGTCGTCCGCGTCCACGGTCATTTTCTGGGCCATAAAGCTGACGGTGGCGTCGTGCACGCCGTCGATTTTCTTGATGGCGTCCTCCATTTTCGCGGCGCAGTTGGCACAGTCCAAATCGGTGAGCTTGAAACGCTTTTTCATGATGATTTTCCTCCTGATATGTTCAATATGTCTTCGCATAGGGAAACCTTATTCCCGCACGTGCTCCAGCCCCTGGTCGATGATGGTCTTCACGTGATCGTCCGCCAGGGAGTAGAACACGGTTCTGCCCTCCCGCCGGGATTTCACCAGCCGGACGTTTTTCAGGGCCCGGAGCTGGTGGGAGATGGCCGACTGGGTCATGCCCAGCAGCGCCGCGATGTCGCAGACGCACAGCTCCGCCTCAAAAAGCGCGTACAGGATGCGGACCCGGGTGGAGTCCCCGAAAATGCGGAACAGCTCCGTCAAATCGTAGAGCGTATCCTCCCCCGGCAGCTCCCGCCGCACCTTCTCCACAAGGTCCTCGTGGGCGTGCATAAAGTCGCAGCACTCCACGCTGTAGCGGTCCTCCATGGCTCCGCCTCCTCTCAAATGAACAATTGAACGAGTGTTCATATGTTCATTATACGCGGCCCGCTCCTTTTGTCAAGCCCTTTTTAAAAAAGTTGAAATGGGGCCGGGGCTGTGGTATGATACTGACGCTGTTTTTCACTACCGAATCAGGAGGACGCTTTATGGAGGACATGGAGAAGCTCCGGCTGGAGACGCTGAAGCTGGGTGCCAACGCCTTTACGGCTCATAATTTTATCAGGCTGGAAACGGCGGAGCCGGACTATGTGGTCTACCGCCTGGACGTCCGCCCGGAGAGCCGGAATCCCTTCGGCATGGTCCACGGCGGGGCGCTGTACACCCTGGCGGACGACGCCGCCGGGGGAGCGGCCCACAGCGACGGGCGGCACTACGTCACCCAGCACGGGGACCTGCACTTTCTGGACAACCGCTCCCACGGCGCCGTCCGGGCCGCCGGGCGGGTCCGGCACCGCGGACGGTCCACGGTGCTGGTGGACGTGGAGGTCACCGATGAGGGCGGGGCCCTGCTGGCCGCGGGGACGTTCACCTATTTCCGCGTGGACCCGCGGCGGATGGCGGAGCGGGCGAAGGAGACATAATAAAAGAGCGTCCCGGCCGGGACGCTCTTTCCTTATGTCTTCCGCTTAAATCGGTGCGGCCCCCTCCCGGGTTATCTCCGCGCCAAGAGCCGCCGCAAACGGCGGCCGCGCTTTGAAACGCGCCCGCAGGGGCAGTCCGCTCCACGCTCTTCCTTTCCGTTAACCCAGTTTTGCCTCCAGGCCCCGCCAGAACTCCACCAGCTTGCTTTTCAGCACGTAGCCCTGGTCCTCCTCGGTGATAAGGCCCACCTGGGCCGGGGACAGCCCGGCGGCCAGGGCCGTTTCCGGCACCTCCGCCGACGCGGCGGCGCACAGGGGCGGGAACACCACGCACCACCAGTTCCGCCCCTCCCCCGCGCCGATGACCACCCGGAGGGCCAGGTACTTCCCGGCGGGGAGGGTGAAGCCCTCGTACTCCCGGGTGGGAAACGCCGTGTCCTCCAACTCTATGGACACGCCGTAATCATAGCCGTTGGCCCGGATTTCCCCGGCGGCGATGCGCTCCAGCTCCAGCACCTGCCCCCGGAGGAGGGCCTCCGCCTCCCGGCGGTCCGCCGCTCCGGCCAGAAGCGGCTCCGCATAAGCAAGAATCCGGTCCCGGACCTTTAATTTCAGGGCCTGGTCCTCCTGGGAGTCGGAGTTTGCCAGCACGTGGAGGCGGACCACCTTGTCCGACAGCTCCTGCCCCGTCTGCAGAGCCATGGCCCCGGAGGCCAGAAACGCCGCCAAAAACAGCAGCAGCGCGATTTCCGCCAGTTTCAGCCGTCCGGCCTGTTTGGTCTTCATATGCCGTCCCTTCCCTTCCCGGCCCCTGGGGGCCTTTGGGGAAAGCATCGACCGCTTTGCCGGATTTTATTCCGGTCCCAGGAAATTTTTTCTTGCCCAGGCCTCCAGCTCCTCCTCCTCCGGGGCCGCCTCGCCGTGGGTGTGCTCCAGGTCGGAGGTGTCGATGGGCGTGCTCTCCTCGAACTGGTCGTAATAGTCCTCGTTCTGGAGGGTGGGGCGGCGCTTCCGGGCGATGGCGGTGACGGTGGGGTAGAGGACGATGGCGATAAGCCCGCCGGAAAAGCCGTTGTTGTAGAGGTTCAGCCCCGCCACCGGACCGCCGGTCTGGAGGACCAGGGAGGCGTGGATAAACCCCGCCAGCACGCCGTAGGGCCAGCCGAAGTGCCCGGAGATGGGGGCCAGGGTGGTGCCGAACAGGCCCGCCAGCTGGAGGGAGGGGTAGTCCGGCGTGTGGTGCATGCCGTAGGCCCCGATGAAGACCCCCAGCATGACGGGCAGGATGTTCCGGGCGTGCTTGCCGAAGGCGGAGAAGCCCATGATGGTGAAGATGCCGCCGATGGTGGGCCCGTTGAGGTCGCCCCCCACCAGAAGCACGTAGGCCATGCCCAGAAAGCCGTTGACCCCGATGTTCACCAGAACGGGGCCGTAGCCGAACATGCGCAGGAAATCGCTGGGGGCCCGCCCGGTGGTGGAGAGCAGGCGGCGGTAGCCCGCCCAGACGCTCCAGGCGGGAATCCCCGTGCCGAAAAAGCCCAGGAGAACCAGGGCGGAGCACAGCAGGCTCAAAACGGCGATGAATCCGGTGTTGTACCCTTCGGCCCAGTAGAGGACGGAGTCCGGGCTGTCGCCGAAGGCGGTGAGCACCGGCACAATCATCATGGCGAACAGGCCGCAGGCGAACCCCATGTTGTACAGGTTCATGCCGTTTTGAATCTTGTAGGTATAGGCGGAGAGGGAGGGCAGGAGGAAGCCGATGAGGATTCCCGTCACCAGTCCCAGGGGGAGGCTGGCGTGAATGCTGCCCAGGGTCATGTAGCTCACCAGCGGGGCCAGGGAGGTGGCCAGCAGAGCCACGGCGGCGTGCTTGGAAAAGGGCTCCCGCTGGTACTTGGCGTAAAGCCAGGTGCCCAGAATGATAGGCCAGATGTTCAGGAAGTTCTTCCCAAACAGGGAGAAGCCCGCCATCAGCCCCATCTCCACGATGGTGAAGCCGTTGAAGGGATCCCCGGAGAATTTGATGACGCAGATGGAAATTCCCGTCACCAGCCCCGCGTTCACCAGGGCCGCGCCGGGGCCGCCGATGGACACGTAGTCCGTAATCAGCAGGTCCTGCATGGTGACGATGTGGTACAGCCCCTTCACAATGTCCACCGGGGCCTCCAGGGTCAGGCCCAGGAGCATCAGTCCCACGGAAAACACCAGCGTGGCCGGGAATAAGTTCTGATAACGGTCCTGCAAGGCGGTTCCTCCTTCATCGGCTTTGCAATCATTATACCGGAAGAAGCCGGAGGGCGCAAGGACGTCTTTGTGAACTTTACCGGATTTTGCGTAAAATTTGCGCGGAGCGGCCCGGCCCAAAAGGGGGACCGGCCCCCAGGGCCGGTCCCGCCGCTTAATGGTTTCGGATGGTAAACGCCTCCGGGGGCAGGGCCTCCGACAGGGACATCAGGGCGCGGTTAAAGCCCCCGCTGTAGTCGAAGCGAACGTCGGAGAGGGCGTCTCCGCAGATGCGGTCCGGCATGGAGAAGGTGAAGCGGCTTCCCTGCCCCTGGCGGGACTCCGCCGTAAGGACCCCGCCGTGGCCCTGGGCCACGCCCCGGCAGATGGCCAGCCCCAGCCCCATGCCCCGGGGCGGCGGCGCGGGGGCCTCCTCCTGGTGATAGCTGTCAAAGAGGGTTTCCAGCCGCTCCGGGGCTATGCCGGGTCCGGTATCCTCCACGGAGAGGAAGACCCGCCCCCCCGCCAGCCGCAGCCCCACGGTAACGAGCCCGCCGGAGGGCGTGAATTTGAAAGCGTTGGACAGCAGCTGGTAAAGAAGCTGTTCCAGCGCGTCGGGGCAGAAGGCGCAGATGTGGCTGTCCGCGGCGCAGGCCAGCCGGGTCTCCAGCCCCCGGAACGGGGCCAGGGAGGCGGCCCTGGAAAAAATATCCGCCGTAAACTCCACAATGTCCCGGTCCCTCAGGGGCAGGGGCTCCCCGTCCAGATAGCGGGCGGCGGTGAGGTCGTTCACCATGCGGACCAGGCGGTAATAGCTCTGGTCCACCAGGGCGGCCTTGGCGTCCAGCTCCGGGTCCCGCTCCCGGGCGGCGGCGGGAGCCAGCCGGGCGGCGGCAAAATAGAGGCTGTTCAAAGCTCCCCGCATCTGCTCGGCGGTCCGGGGCAGCAATGAGAGGTCCAAATCCATGGGATGTCTCCTTTCGGCCCTTTTACCGTTCGTGTTGATGGAGCCGGGCACTGGTAATTTCACCTATGGCGAATTGAAAGCAAGCATGGGCTGTGATATAATTAAAGCGTCAAACCGGAATTGGAGGAGGTTGAATAGTGGCATTTGCAATTTATTATGAGGCAGTAAGAAAAGAACCCTTGACAGAACAAGAAAGGACCCTCAGCAGGGAAATCTCGGAGAAGTATTGCTCTGAATATCCTTTTAGGCGAAAGGTTGAGGATTTCGGCATATACGAGGGCTCAAAAGAACAGGACGGTATTATTTTCAGCGGCTCTACAAAACTCCCGGGGAACAGCCCCAAAACACTATTCGAGGCCGCGAACTACTGGTTGAAATGCCTTACCGAAATAACGCATCTTTTGAAAAATGCTGCATGGAATGTAACATTTGACGATGTGGACTTAATATTTGACTTGAATGAGGGCTGGCGGTTTCCTACGGACGAAGAATATAAAAAGCAAAAATCAAGCTGATTCCCATTTAGCAGGCGGTTATCCGCAATAGGTAACTGCCTGCTTCGTCATTTCGGCGGATGAGAAAACTTACAGGCATTTATTAACCTTCCGGCGGAACTCCCGGAGAGGACTCTCCCTCTGGAAGCGCCTGGGATAGCATTTGCGGGGACAGGCAGTCCAAGCCCAGGAAAAGACTGCCTGTCCCGGAAATATCATAGCAAAAGACCGGGGAAAACACAAGAAATTTATCGGATTTTGTCGAATCCTGTCGAACAGGGCGGAAAGCCGGGGACAAAAACGCCGCCCGGATGGGCGGCGGGAGAAAAATTCTCAAAAGCTCTTGCAACTCCGGGGCGCAGTGAGCAAAATTGAATTTGAAAGCATAAATGCGGCAGGCCGCAGGGTGCTGGCAACACCCCGCGGCCCTGTACGAGTGAACACAGCACTCAGCACAGTAGTTTCAAACTACACCACGGAAGCTATTATACCCGGTTCGGCCTGTCATTTCAAGGCCGGATTGGGCGTATGGCCGTGCGTTGCATTGATTTTATCAAGGCGGTGTTGAGATTCAAAGCTCGGCACCGCCTTTATGTTTCCAACAAGGTCCCGGGCGGGGGCTTGTCCCCCGCCGCTCCGGGGCCTGCTGGAAACTAGGAAACAGGAGGAAAAAGAACCAATGAGGAAAAAACTGAGCATGACCCTCGCGATGTCCCTGCTGGCTGCTGGCCGTCCCGGCCTCCGCCCACAGGCTCCGGCCTGGTTGGGCGGGACGACACGCTTGCCCTGGTGGACACCACAAGACAAGGGACCGCTGCCGCCTTTATCAAGCCGGACGGCTCCCTCTGGCTTTGGGGGCATTCGGCAAATCCATACGAGTGGGGCATGAATACGCATGACCTCTTTGTGCCCGCCCGGTTCCCGGATACGGCGGTAAAACTCCCCAGCGTGTCCGCCGCCGTGAGCGGCCAGTAAACCGCCGCGGCACCGCGCCGAACCATAAAACGAACAGTCCCCGCCCGCCGCGCTTCGCGGCAGGCGGGGCTTTCTTATTCTTCCGCATCCTGGGCGGCGGGCTTTTTCCGGCGGCCTCCCCGGCGGGGCCGGGCCACCTTCACCGCCCTTTCCGGCTCCGGGGCCTGAAAGATGCGCTTGAGGTGGTTGTACAGGGTGCAGCCCTGAACGGAACCGTATTCCCTCACCAGGGCGTTGCACAGCTCCTGGCGGTCCGCCGCCCGGAGGATGAAGGGCAGGTGAAGGCAGCTTTCAATGGAGGGACGAAGGGCCACCTCCTGGAAGGCCCCGGCATACCGGGCCTGGAGGGCGTCAATGGAGGCGGCGTAGCCCTTGTCCTGGCTGATGACGTAGGCGTAGTCCGCCTCCCGCTTGCCCACCAGGACCCCCAGCTCCGTGATGATCTGGAAGTCAATGGAGTTCTTGCCGCCCCGGACGCTCTCGATATACTGCACGTCCGCCGCCGTCCCGGCGCAGAGCTTGCGGAGCTTGCTGAGGGCCAGGCCCTTTTCCTTCTGGTAGAAGATGAGAACGGTGTCCTGCTCCGAGAGCATGTCGACTCCGGTCAGCCCCGTGCCTATGTTGTTGTCGCCGTCCACGAGAAAAATTGTTTTCATGCGTTCTTTCCTTTGTATAATATTCGCGCCGGACCCGACGCGTGAGGTTACAAGGGCCAAGTATACCAGCTTTCCGTCCAAAAGGCAAGGGGAAAAATCCCGGCGGCAAGTTTTTGTACATTACCGAGGATGTCAAAAGTTTTTTTCACAGCCCTTCCAAAAAAAATGTAACACAAAAAGAAGCCAGGATGCCCGGCAGCCGGCAGGGGAATGTGTTACAGACCGCAGGTTGGGGACGAGAGAATGAGGAGCCCCGGCCCATGGCCGGGGCGGTCGCACAATAACAATTGGCCGTCAAGGGCCGCAAAAAAGTTTTCCAGGTTCTGAAGAGCCTGGAAAATTTTTTTGCTTTCCGCTTCGCTCCACCCTTGACATCCAATAGTGATTGTGCACACGGTGGGCAGCCGAAATCGCCGCAGCCGATTTCGGCAGGCCGACACGTTTTTATTTTGAGGCCGGGTTCGTCCCGGAGGAAGGAGCGGAGCATGGTAAAAATTACATTCAAGACCCAGGACGGCATTTACTGAAGCATATGCGAAAATATGAATTATGACGGGGTAGGGAAATGGTATCTGCTGAACGGCGTGCTGGAAAACAGCCGGGGGACCGGGCCTGTTACGCAGACAATCGTCCCGGATAGCTGGCAGATTGTTCAGGTGGAGGAGGCGTGAGACATAATGAAGATATTACAAGCATTTCTGGACCTGCTCAGAAGAAAAGGCATTCTGGAATGGCCGGAAGAAACACGGTGCTACACATGTTCAGAGGCGGCGGAGTGCCCCGCTTTTCATACGGGCGTTATCTATCCCTGTCCGTACTATCATCAAGAGGAGGCGTAAAGCATGAGACGGTACTTAGGATTCATGACCAGGCAGGAAGCGGAAGCGTTCAGGAAAAAGAGACGTGGCAGCCTCTGCGGGGAACTCGGACCGCACCAGGCGGATTACTGGTTTTGCGTTGTCATGGGGCTGGATGCCCAGAAATATCCATATGCTGTTATTTGGGAGGAATGAGGCATGGTTTCTTTTTCTTCTCCGCCGGGAGCAGTTGTGCCGGAACCGGAGCCCCCAGGCGGGATAGTGCCGTCTGCGGATTTGTATTGCTCATGACAGGTGGAGCACTCAAAGATGGTGTAACCAGCCTGGACAAGCTGGCCTGTGTCGTCGTATTCCGTGGTGACCGTCTGCTTGACCTGCCAGTTATGGCCCAGGGCGGGGATAGATTCGGTTTTCACCTGCTGGCATTTGGAGCAGACATAGGAGGCGGAGCCGGGACGGACGCAGGTGGGAGCCGCGGCTTCTCCCTTCTGCCAGTCGTGCTCACAGGGGGGATTCTCGGAGCCGGAACCGTCTATGAGGTAGTACACGTTGTAGATGGTATCTCCCTCTTGAATGGTGATATTTTCGTCTCCATAGGTGACGTTCACGGTATCGCCGGATTCCAGGGTCACCTTGTAGCTGCGGTCCGAGTAGTCATAGCTCCAGTTGGTAATGGGGACGGTTGTGCCCATAGCGGGGTTGTAGTAGGTGTTGTTGGTTTCGTTGATGATGGTGCTGTTGTCCTCGACCCTGGTAATTTGGCCGTTGTCTCCTACTATGCCGTAGTTGCCGCCGGAAATGGACGTGGGGCGGGTGGTAGTATTATAAATATCACCAGAAGGAGCAGAAACAGGAACAACTTGAAGAACGGGAGTAAAAGCCCGGACAGATAGAAAACGACCGCCAGCAAATTCAAGAACAGAAAACCAGAATGGAATTTTGTCTACCTTTGCATAAAACTTTTCAGTTTGAAAAAAATAGTCAAACTTCAAACGAAAACTAGGAGCAACTTCAGTTTCTCCCACTGAAATTGTAGGGCTATATCTTCCGTCAGACGCTAAAAAATCTACAGAACAAGCAGGACCGGAAGAAACAGAATAATACCCGTCAACAGGTGCAGTAGCAAAGAAATGAAAGCAGAACTCAGCAGAGCGAGAGTAATTATAAGAAAATGACGCTTTACCAGAAAGAGGAGTTAAGGTTATAGAAGATGAATTGCAATCCAAACGGAACAAATAATGTTTATCCTCTCCCGTAGACCCAGAAGGATAAACTTCAACACGACTTGAACTCGGACCGCCGGAAAAATGCTCACAACAACGCCTTACATAATCATTAGCCACACCACCCTCGTCACAGTCGATATAACAATAGTCATGTGACGAAGATAAAAAGAGCTTGCCCTCTGAGTTATAGCCGGGGGCCGGGAGGGTTTGAACGTAGTCGTCGTAGGCGGCGGAGAGGTCCGAGGCCACGGCCTTGAATCTATCTCCGCAATATTTACAAATGCAAGAAACATATGGTGTGCCGTCTTTGTCTACCACACACGATTCATAAGAATCCGCATGATGTAGTTGATCATCAGAAGCCGCGCAAACACGACCAGAAGACCATCTAACTACATATCCCAACATTGTCCCAATAATAGGGACATCTTGAACAAAATTGACCCCTGCACGGATATACGAACCCCAAAGCGTATCCGTTGTAGATGTTAAATAATCGGCTTTGGCTGGAAGCATAAATATTGTACAGGCCATTGCAAATGCCATGGAAAATGATATAATTCGCTTAAAGTCTTTCACAAAAACACCACCTTACAGGAGGGTATATGAAAATTTCAACCGCAGGAGCTTGGATTATCACACTACTCTGTTTCGTCAGCGGAATCTTATGGCCACTAGGATTGATTGGAATATGTGTATCTCTATACATAACCGTCAAAAATTTGACATCCCGGCAAAGCTCCAAAGAGGATGAGGAGCTGGAGCGCCAGCGGGAGATTGAACGGAAGGAAATCGACATGGTGCGGAAGTCCAACGAGATTCTTTTGCATCTAATCCAGGACGAGCACCGGGAGGAGGGGGACCGCTGATATCAGCGGTCTTTCTTGAAGTGGGAGCGGAGAGCTTTTAAGCGTTTCGGTATGATTTTCAGGAAATTCCAAATAGCTTGTAAAAGTATAATAACAATTGCCAATAGCATCAAAAAAGAAAAAATGTAAAGAGACAAAAAGAAGGAAGAAACAAACACATCTTTCATAATAAAAACCTGCTCAGCACTGGGAACGACGAAATTATACAAATCCGAATGTTCCATAATACCTCCTATTGTGGGCCGCTCAGCGGCCCTTTTCCTCATTCTCCGTCAACCTTCTGCCGCAGTTCGGGCAGAACTTTGGTTCGTAGGAGCCGAGCGGATGCCAGCACCTATCCCGGCCTATTCCCTCAAATTCCAGCGCCGTGGGCCTGGCATCGCCGGAGCGAAACATGACCCGGTATCCATCGGCACAGTCTCCATCACCGATATAGGATAAATCATTATCGCTGGTTAAGTCCGGGTCTATATGTGCATTAATGCACATTCTACAAGCCATGGGTTATACCTCCTATCGTGGGACCACTCAGCGGCCCTCTTCCTTTTGGTGGAGCCGAGTCCAAAGATTGGGGACCAGCTGGACCAGGAAGCGGCCCAGACAATAGGAGCCGCAGGCGATGCCATAGAGGATAAAGGGCAGGGCGAAGACGAATAGAGCGGTCATTGACTGGCCTCCTTTTCCTTCGCTTCCATCGCTTTTATCATCCTCTCCGGGTCCGGGCCGATAACGAGATTAGGACAGCCTTCCATGGTGGAAGGCTCCGGGGTTTCGGAAATCACCAGGTCCAGGGCGGAGCGGGCCATGGGCCAGTTATCGCTTTCAAAGCGGAGTGCTCCGCTGGCATCATAAACGAAATAGTGCATATTACCTCCTTTGTAACACGGATTTTTCTGCAGGTCTTTCCGATCCGCGCGGCAGCGGCGTTAGATTGTGTTACAATGTCCCTGCGGGGAGTTAAAATGGCATGGAAGTTATCCGGGTGCCAGGCGTGTCCTGATTCCAAGAACCCCTAGAAAAATTTTCCGCGGATAAAAATTTTTCAAGGCGTTCTAAGAGCTCAGGACACCCCCGCTCACGTTGAATGCCACAGGTTGAACAGGCCGGGCGGACGCCGTAACACAGCACCGCAAGATGATCTTCACGCAGCGGCGTCAGGTTGTGTTACATTCTCTTTCCCCGACGGACTATCCAGGAAAAGATACCAACGATAATCAGCAGCAGGGCCGTTCCCAGGAAAAGCGCCAGCTCCGGGACGGCCAGCAGCTGCCGGAGGGTCAAATCAAAAAGCCGGACAATTCCAAGCATGAGTTACCTCCTTGATGCTGGAGGGGCGGGGCCTGGCCCCGCCCCCTTTCCCGGTCAGCCCCGGGCGGCGTTGCGCAGGGCGGTGAAAATGCTGATGCCAATGGGCAGAAGCCCGGCGGCGACGCACAGCGCAAGCAGGGGATTACTCGTCATCAGCTCCCAGCATTTGCCCATGAGCTGAATGACGGTTTCCATGGCGGCCATTACGGCGGCCATGCCGGTGGTCACGGTCTCAGTCTTAAGCCATTCCTCCTTTCCCAAAAAATCATGGTGGCGGGTCCTGGAATCGAACCAGGCGCTCCAGGTTAAGGGCCTGGCGTGCTGCCTATGCACTAACCCGCAGTATTCGTAACACAACGGCGTAAGCCTGGCTTTACGCAGCCATGCGGGATTGTGTTACAATGCCGCCCTTCTGGCGGAGCATAGGGACTGAAAGTCCATGATCAGCGCCTCCTGCTGGGGGATATCCGCCCAGCGGAGCTGGCGGCGATGCTGTAGATATCCATGATGCCCATGGTCTTCATGAGAATGTAGAGGGACGGGCCTACCTGGTTTTCAATCCAGCTGCGGATACGCTCCACGCCGTGCTGGATGACCTCCCGGGAGACGAGCCGGACCTTGTCCAGCTCGTCCACAAAGTTCCGCCACCAGTCGCAGACGGTACAGCGGGTGATGTTGCTGTCGTCCCGCTCAATGAAGCTGAATTTGTCGTTGATGACCTGCGCCGCCAGCTTGCCTACATTTTCGGAGTTCGTCATTTCCTCCACGAAGGCGTTGGCGTTGGCGGAGCGCATGACCAGCTCCACCCGTACCCAGTGGCCCTCCACGCCCTGCTCCAGAGCCTTGTCGTAGATGCGGACACGAAAGTCGGAGGACGGAGCGCCTATGTACACAGTTGCCCCGGCCTTGTTTACGCCGTCGATGGATTCATGGATATCCTTCCACCTCATGCGGCTGTTGACGGCGTTGGCCCGGGTCTTGGCGATAATCTGGTCCATGTCCAGATAGCCCTCCCGGTCGTCACAGGCGGTATCAATGCGGGAAACGTTGGCGGTCTCGTCCGCTGTCAGAAGCCGGAACAGAGCCGGGAAAGCGACGCTTTGCGTGCCCTGCTTATCCTTCGCTCCCAGCCTGGACATGGTTTCAAAGGCCCGGCAGCCGTTGCCGGACATAGAGACACAAATACCCATGTTCTGAAAGTGCTTGTTTTCTCTCGGTTCGCAGCAGACGCAGATATCCGAGAACCGCAGGACCTTGTTATAGCCAAGGAGACTATAGCCTGTATCCTGGAAGAGGGCCGGGTCCAGGCCCAGGTATTCCCGGATGACTTCGTTAGGGTCATCCTTCTTCACAGAAAACGTCAGCCAGTCTATGAGTACTTCACACTTCATTGGTAGTCCACCCTTCTATTTGTCATGAGTACCCCCGTGATTACTTCCGGGGGTCCGGGAAGCCCTTCGGGCTCCCCGGATTCCCTGTAGTCTTTCATTTTCACGGCATCACGGCACGTCTCACGACATTCCAGAGATTACCAATCGTCACATGACGGAGCATCGTCAAGCAAATCTTCCACGGCCTCGTTCAAGTCAGCCCATGAATGAAGGTCCGGCGGAAAGGGGGCCGATTCCGACCAGCGCCAGCTATCGTCCCATAAATCCAGCGGGTCCATGGGACCGCCTCAACCGTCCAGGGCGGCCTCGACTACCCGTCCCTTATCATCGAAGAACAGCCGGACCTTATCGCCGGGGTTCATGCCAGCCCATACACTCGGGCTGATGCACTTCTTTTTCTCCGCCTTGAAGCCGCTGGCCTCATATTCGTCGGATACATAGTCGCTGACGGGAGAAAATACGTACATGTTGTAATAGGGGCGTTTTTCACCGTTCTTGAGCTCGAACAGGCCGGAAGCCCAGCCGAGGAAGACATAGCCCTGGTATGCGGGATCAATCTTGATTTCCTTTTTCGCTTCGGTTTTCACTTCATTACTCATATAGAGTGCTCCTTTCTGGGGTCCTTCCCCTGAATATAAAAAATCAGTCGGACAGTGGATACTGTCCGACTGTTACTTAATATTTTAGACTCCGCCAA